>NZ_CP041036.1:929707-1239609 GCF_006385555.1 Shewanella polaris
CATCAAAGCCAATAAGCTGACCCAGACACAATGGTTAACCCCATTAGGGCTTGGTTGTAAGTTAAGCGACTCTCCTAAGCATGGGCGCGCCGAAATCGGCCGTAAACACAAAGGTATTGTTATCGATATTGTCGATGGACAATGGCAGGTCGATATCAACCTTGCCGATATACAAGCCAATTTACGCATTCAACCTGCACCGCTGAGTTTACCTATAAGTTTGTGTACGCCCACAGGTTATAACGGTTGGACTTATACTCAAAAGCACAATGGTTTAGCCGTAACAGGGCAACTAACCATTCGTCATGAACCACAGCCCTTAAATCATGCGCTGGCAGGTTATGACTTTTCGGCCGGGTTTATGCGTCGCGAAACCAGTTGGCGTTGGGCTTCAATTAATGCCCAAACCGACGATGGTGTTATTGGGCTGAATTTAGCCGCCGGCGTTAACGAAACGGGTCAAACTGAAAATGTAATGTGGATAAATGGTGGGCGCCACTTATTGGGCGCTGCGCAATTTGATTTTAATCGATGCTCACAGCAGGATGTATGGCATATCACTACCAATGATGGTCAAGTTGATTTGCATTTTAGACCGTTAAATCAACGCAGCGAAAAGCTCAATTTAATCTGGTTAAAAAACAATTTTAGACAATATATTGGCCATTTCAGCGGGGTGATTTGTGATAACAATGGCAATCAATATCGCTTAACAAACCAATTAGGGTTAACTGAGGACCATTTTGCTAAGTGGTAATAAATATTAAAAATATGTTCTGTTAAACGTAGGCTTTATTAGGGGATATGGCATTCACTGAGTCAAACCCGTAGCTGAAAATAATAATAAATAGAAATGGATAACAATATGGACATGGATTTATTGATTGCTCATCCTGAGTGGTTATTACTGGTGTTAGCTCCGATATTTTTCGGCTGTATTTTATTGGAATGGTGGTTTGGTGTTCGCGCTCAGCGCTTGCCCAGCAATGCGCAATATCGTCCCGCTGAAGTGTTGTGCAATTTTGTATTGGCTGGCATGCATCAAGTTGCGGATATTATCGCGAGCTTATTTATTGCGAAGATCTATTTACACTTATTTGGCTGGCGTTTATTTGATATCGAAATGACATTAATCACTTTTGGCTTGTTGCTCATTGCTCAAGACTTTTGTTATTACTGGTTTCATCGCGCTAGCCATCGTATTCGTTGGATGTGGGCTGCACATGTAGTGCATCACAGCTCTGAAAACATGAATTTCAGCACAGCCTTCAGACAAAGCTTAATGTATCCTCTGGCTGGAATGTGGCTGTTTTGGTTACCTTTGGTGGTAATTGGCTTTGACCCTAATTGGGTGGTGTTTGCCGTATTACTTAACCTTGGGTTGCAGTTTTTTGTACATACTCAAGCCATAAAGTCGTTAGGGCCACTGGAATGGATTTTTAACACTCCATCTCATCATCGTGTTCATCATGGTCGTAATCCGCAATATATCGACAAAAATTATGCTGGCGTGTTGATTATATGGGACAAAATGTTTGGTACGTTTGAGCCTGAAAATGAAACCGTGGTATACGGTATTACTAAGCCTGTAAACAGTTTTAACCCGTTAGTGGTGACATTTAGCGAGTGGCGCGACATGTGGTGTGATGTGAGCAAATCACAATTATCACTTTGGCAGCGATTGCGGATCTTATTTGCACCACCTTCAACGCATCAGCAGTCATCCACTAAAACGGATGCTTAAGCAAACTTAAACCGACCACCGCGGATATTTATCGCGATTTTCTTGCTTTAATAGAGTAAACAAGTGGGATGAGGTGGTCTTGATGTTTTAGCTGGAAACCTTTGCCCGCTATAAACTTCAAACCCTCGATACAATTATAGGGACTGTAAGGGTGCTCGTTAAAAGCTTCGATGTTAAGTCCTGCGTTAATGAGTGCGCTAATGACTTCGCTTATTGGATGCGGCCAAGTGACTACTGTTTCGATTTGGTCATTGTGGTTTTCGGTATAGGTGACTTCATCTTCGATATCGGGTTGTGACTGTGGGAAGTAGCCATAACCACACAACACATCATTAAAAGGGTGGAACTCAACCAAATGAAATTCACCGCCAGGACGTAATGCACCAGCAATGGTTTGTGCCCAGCGACTTAAGTCTGGTAACCAAGCTAATACCCCATAAGAGGTGAATACGATGTCATATTGCTTGGTGTTGTTGTCACCAAATTGATAAATGTCGTTATTAATGAACGTGGCAGGTAAATGTAATTGAGCCGCCAGATTTTTTGCCGTTGCAATCGACTCGCTTGATAAGTCTACTCCCGTGACGTTGGCGCCAAGCCTTGCCCACGATAAGCTGTCTTGCCCAAAGTGACATTGTAAATGGAGTAGGCTTTTATTGTGCACATCGCCGACTTGTTCAAGTTCAATAGGGTTTAACGATGACTGACCTTGGATAAATGGGTCTAAGTCGTAAAATGTTGAGTCGAGATGGATTTTGGTTCGCTCATTCCATGCGTGTTTATTGATGGCTAAATAGTCCATTTGCAATGTTTTCTTATTGTTTTGGTATGGTTAATGACTTAATTATATTACTTGGCTGGACGTTAAAATACCAACATCTCATCAAGCTCGCCATGAAGACAAAAATAAAAAAGGCTTGATAACAAAACGTTATCAAGCCTTTTTTAAAGCGATGAAGTATGACGATTTAGCCGCTATTTTATCATTGATTTTTGACGTTCAATAAACTGATTAAATTCAATTTTTGGTGCAATAGCCCCTTTATGTTGAATAACAAATCCAGCCGCCTGTGAGGCTAATTTAATCGCTGTGTTGATATCTAAACCAGATAATCGAGCCCCTAAATATACCCCGTTAAACGAGTCACCTGCTGATGTCGTGTCAACTACGTTAGTCACGGGTGTGATTGAAAAATGTTGTTGCTGATCATTAATCACGTAGTTAATGCCGTTTTCACCATTCTTGATGACGAGCTCATTAATGGCGTAAGGCTGGCAAAACGCAATAATCTCGTCAACTGTGTTGATGCCATAAAGCTGATCAAAGTCATCAACGCCAGGTAACGCCACATCGGCCAAGCCAAAGGCTATATCAAACTGGACTTTGGCTTGTTGTGGATTTTGCCACATTCTCGCGCGGTAATTAGGATCAAACACAATACTGACACCCGCTTGTTTGCATTGTTTGATCAACTGCCAAAAGGTATCTCTATCTTCTGGCTTAATTACCGCTAACGAAATGCCCGAGAAAAATACCATATCTGCTTGAGTTATCTTACTGATGGCAGCATCGTCAATAAATTGCATCACTTGTCTTGCTGCAGAATCGCTGCGCCAGTATGTGAAACTACGCTCACCTTGACTATCGGTTTGAATAGCATACAGCCCAGCAATTTTGTCAGGGCTCTTAAATACCATGTCGGTATTAATGGCCTCATCAGCAAAGCTCTGTAGCATCGCCTGGCTAAAGCTGTCTTGCCCAATAGCCGTGACTAGGTGGGTATTAATATCACTAAAGGTTCGTTTCAAATAAACCCCAGTGTTATACACATCACCTGCAAATGATTGCCGCAAGCTGGTGGCCGTGACCCGCTGCAATTCGACCATGCACTCACCAAATAAAAACACACTTTTCACAGTTATGATTTCCTTTTTACTTGTTGAATTTTACCGCCTAACCACAGTGAAATTAATGCTAATGGGACCAGTGCAGCACCTAAAATAAAGAATGGCCCATAGTCACCGCCTTTGGTCATCATGGGTACCAATTGAATGGTGATAATCACACTTAATACCGCTGAGGTTCCGCTAATACCAGCTAGCGTACCCACTGTTTTACCCGAAAAGTAATCACTCGGTAAGGTTTGTACGTTACCAATGGCAGTTTGAAAACCAAATAAGATAAGTGCGATAAGCCCCATTGCCATCCAAGGTGTAGCAGCTAGTGACGTTAATAGTAATGATGGCAACATCACCATACAGCCTAATACTATGACACCACGGCGAGCTTTATTTACAGACCAACCGCGATGCATTAAATGACCACTAAACCAGCCACCAAATAACGCACCAATTGCAGCACCGACATAAGGTAACCAAGCAAATGCGCCAATTTGTTTAACATCAAAACCAAATTTTTCATTTAAATATAGTGGTAGCCAAGCAACAAATAACCACCAGATTGGGTCGATGAAAAAGCGCGCGGCTATAACGCCCCATGCTTGACGGTGACGCAGTAATTGTCCCATGGTGGGTACATATTCTTTGGCTTCATGTTGTTCTGTTGAACATTGTTGGCCTGTTAAAATATGTTGGCGTTCTTCTTCGGTGATCCATGGATGTGCATCTGGTGCAGATTTATAGATAATCATCCATGGAACAATCCAGATAAGACCTAACGAACCAACAACAATAAAAGTCGCTTGCCAACCTAAAAACGCATATAAAAAGGCGATAAGTGGTGGGGCAATAATTGAACCTAAAGACGCTCCAGAGTTAAAAATACCTTGTGCTAATGCACGCTCTTTAATCGGAAACCATTCGGCATTGGCTTTGGTTGCACCAGGCCAGTTACCCGCTTCACCTAACCCGAGCATGGCTCTGAAAATAGCAAATGAGGTTACGCTTGCTGCAACCGCGTGCAAGGCGATTGAAACCGACCACACGACAATTGACAATAAAAAACCTAAGCGAGTACCGATAGCATCAAATATTTTACCAAATAAAGACTGACCAATAGCGTATGAGATCATGAACACGGTAATAATGTTGGCATAATCGCTTTTATCTAAGCCTAAATCTTCGGCTATGCCTGGCCACATAATGGCAAGGGCGGAGCGGTCAATGTAATTAATGACGGTAGCAAGTGCCACTAAAGTAACCACTAGCCAACGTAAGTGTTTTAGTTTGAATGGACTGTTTTTCATGTTAACCCCTCAACAAAGTCTTCGCGCGCAGGGCTAAAAGTATCAATTAAAATGCCGCCAGTTGGGCAAACCGCACCATGATCAACATGAGGGGGCACAAAGAAGCTGTCTCCAGCGTTCAGCACCTTAATGACGCCATCCACATTGACATGAAACTCGCCTTCTACCACATACGATACTTGTGAATGGCGATGGGCATGCACATAACCTTCAGCACCTTTATCAAACCAAATTTTCACGGCCATGAGTTCATTATTAAACCCCAGCATTTGGCGTTTCAGTCCGCCACCGATATCTTCAATTTCGGTGCTATCCCCAAACGAAAAATGTTCACTCTGTTGCATGCTCTTACTCCCCATTTTTATTTTAATTTTTGTCTTAATTGAATTATTTAATGCTTAATAATTGGGCGCGTCCGCTAAACGGATATTGGACACCATTAACGCTAATGACGTTTTGGGTATCTTGAGTTACCGCTTTATCTGTTTGGTTTATTGCCAGCAAATATTGTTGTCCATCGGTAAAGTTTATTTGTACTGCTTCTAGCTCATCTTGTTGATGATAGATTAGCCCAGCAACGCTGCTGGTGGCTGCTAAGGTGTATTCTTTTGATGGGTTGTACTCACCGTGAGGCTCTATCACGCTGACATAAGTGTGATTAGTTGCATTCACTCGGTGAATAAACGACTGCTGTTGGCGTAAGTTCATATTGGGATCGTTGGCGCCCAATTGAGTGAATAACATTTGCTCGTCAGTGGCGTTGTTGAAGTTAGTGTTGACTAACGTGCTAAGGGTATAGAAATGGCCATTGTCATTTAACCAAGTCACTTTAGCTAACTCGTTAGCGGCTTTCTCTTTGGTTAAGTTAGCGGTTGCTAACGACCATAAGTGTTGATAACCATTTTTGTTACCTAGCGTCGATAACTGTGCCAACGAGGCCTGTCTGTCAAAGTTAGTGTCGATCAATTGTCCTTGATAATGTATTGGAAGGTCATATTGATGCGGTTTGTCAGCAGTGACTCGCATAATATCAATACCAATAACCGCATCACGTTGCTTAATGTTGACTAAAGCAAGTGTGCGTTTAAAGGCTACATCATCATAAGCCGTGTCAATTGATGCTGATGAGATAGTTAAATCTTGTTTAGCATCATAAAATGCTAGCTTGGGATGATGTTTGTTAGCGAACTTAACGTCACCGTTAAAGTGACTTTTTTCATCAACCACTAAGGTGTTATGGGCAATAGTTTGTTTGGCCCAAGATTTATTTTCCGGTAAATAACGTCCGCCAAATTTAGCTTCAACATTTAGAAAACGCGCCGCACCGTAATCTGACACAATTTCATTACCCGCATCGTAAAATTGCCACGTTAATTTATCAAAATGACCGTGACCTAAACCCTGTGCAGTTGCTTTAAAGACAATGGCTTGGTCGTTGGCTTCGCCTTGACGCATTACCACTAATGCACCGTCGTCACCATGTTGACCATCGCGAAATAACGCCGATGTAAATGGAAAAGGTTGCTGCAGATGGTTATCTAAGCCTTGGGCTACCTTGAGCCCATCACCGGTAAGTAAGATGTTGTTTTGCTGTTGGGCGATATCTAATAAGCGTGGGTCACCATTTAGGCCATAGGCTATCGCAACGCCATTAACTAACTCAATAGTGTCGATCCCTTTGCTTTTAATCGCATCATTCAATGGAAAAAATAGTTTGTTATAACTGAGTTCAACAGTGCTGGTAATCGCTTTAAGTAAAATGCCATCACGGTATTGGAATATTTTACGTTGTGGTTCGTTCTGCTCAATGGCTTTAGCAAAAGTGACAAACGGCATTAATGCATAACGCTGATAATAAGGCCCTTCATTGTAGTAACCGTCTGGTGAAAACAACTCGTTCAGCTGACGCATAAACCCGCCTTTTTTGGCGAGGTTTAAATCGTATAGCGCACGTTCAACCCATAATGGTTTGTCTAACACATAACCACTCATGCCTACCGCAGCGGTGGCCCAAGTACCATGGTTATGTACTTTGTTGAAGGTATGTGGGGATTGCTCTGATAAGAACAATGCGACAGGGGTAATAGCCCCTTTTTCAATACTGTTTCGTTCAGCAGGTGTCAGAGCATCGTAGATAAAGTCATATGCCTGAATGGTATGAACCAACCAAACTGCTTCATTGAGTCCTTGCCAAAATAATTTACCCTCATTATTGCTTTTACGCTTAGGGTGCAACGGGAGTGTTGGGTAAAGTTGGGCGTATTGCAACAGCATATTTTTAACGTATTTGGCATATTTTTTATCACCAGTAAGCTGATAAATAATACCCGTGTCATACATTTGCTGGTAATTACTTTTGTGCTTTTCGTGAGTGTATCCACCGCCAGCATCTTTCGGGGTCGGAACCTCAATGGGTTGAGTAAGACCTAAATCAACGGCACTAAGCTTGGCATCAAATGCATCTTTAAAGGCACCCGGTTGTGTAATTGCCAGTTTCATGGCCTTAACGTCTTGCTGGTTTATGACCAAGTTAGGGTGATTTGCTGCTACTGCAGGCAGAGCAATACTACAGGCTACAAACACAATGAATGTCAGTGGTTTTAGTGCCAAGCGGGTCATATTTTTTAAGCCGCTCCCAGTCACATTCGTCAACTGGCCTTTGCCGTTTTTGAGTTTGATGTTGTTCATAGTTTTTGCACTTTATTGTTGTTGATATCTGCAGTGTGTTTGCCAGCTGCAACCAGTTCGGTCACTTGTGGGCTAGCAGTATTGTTAAATTCATTATTGGCAATACGTGTTTTGGGTTCACCGACAGTGTGCTCAACAATAATAGGTGCACTATTGTTAAATTTATTGTCTTCTACTTGACTCATTTGCACCCCATGCAATTTCAAACTCGCCCCCGTTTTATTCCGCTTACCTAGACCTACTTGAGTGAACACATTGTGGTTAACAGACACATGTGGCCCAAAAGTACTTTCGTCTGTACCGCCGCGATATACCGAAGCAACAGAACCTTCAATATCTTCAAACTGGTTATTGTTCAGCGTGAGGTATTCGGCGTTATAAATCCCTAAGTCGTCAGTTTCTTTATTTAGGCGAAATAAATCCCCAGTAATATAGCGGAACTGATTGTGGTTAATATTAATCATATCGGCAAAGGCGCGACTTCCAGAGTCAAAGAAATGGAATGAATGATTCACATTAAGTTGTTCAACGATGCTGTTAGTCATTTCAAAACGGTAGTTGATTAACATGCCCCATTTGCGGGTTCTCACTACGCTATTGCCAGCAGAGTCAGGGCTGTTAAGACCGTTGATGACTAATCCATCTAGTTGCAAGCTGCCGTTGTCTTGAATTTCAAATAAGCTTGGACGCTCAAAACTAATAATGGCTTGACGAGGGTTTGCTGCTTTAAAGGTTAAGGTTTTGCTGATAGCCAATATTCTGCTGACATTATAGCGGCCATCATTTAGCAATAAGGTATCGCCTGATTGAGCTTGTGCAACTGCGCTGGCGAGTTCATCGTCGGTTGCATTGACTTTGATGATGTTACCTGATTGAAATGCAACAGTAGGCTCAGTTTTGGGATACCAAGATGCACCGGTTTCTTGCTTTAAAGTTGGGATTAAATTTTTACTGGCACCATATTGAGCAAGACTTGCATCGCTTGGATATAGCAAGCCGTTAGCTGCGCGTTTCATAGTGATATTTTTTGAACTAATACCTTTTGCCATTGATGGATTGAGATCTTTGCTGGCAAAGTTACTGAGGTTATCTGTAAAAGTTAGGCCACTAACATCATCGTGCAAAGTAAAGGGTGCTGCTGGGCTAATAAACAAGTTTTGACTTAATGTGCTGTCTAAAGGCACTGCTGAACGTTCTGCGTCACTTCCCGCTGCGAGCTCAATATGGTCAAGGTTAATAAAGCTGTTGTGGTTAATATTGGCATTTATCACTTGATGATAGCGATTAATCGATGAGTTCGGTACGCCATTCATGATGGTAAAACCACTACCAAATCGATTGCCAGTTAAGCCTTCTAGGTAATTGTTGGTAATGATTTGATCGCGGTTAATGACTCGGATCCCGCCAGTATGATCTATGCCATTACCTAAAAACACATTGCTGTCGATAGTATTACCGTTGCCGTGTCTTAAGGTTAATGTGCCGCGAGCTTGGTAAAATAGATTGTTTTGAATACGGTTTTTACCTGATTTAACCGAGATAATTTCCACTTCGCCATCGCAGCGATCAAAGTAATTATTTTCAACGACAGTAAATGAGTCTGTTAGCGAGTAGTGACTGGTACCAATTCTAAGTGTTTCGCCGCCGTTAGACCCTAATATTGGACGAGGGCCAAAATAATTATGATCTATTCTGTGATGGTTTTGCTGGCTGTCTTTACTGTCTAAACGCACTGCAACGGTAACACCTACGTTGCGTTTACCAACAAAGTTGTTGTGATCAAGTCGATTATTCTGACCATATAAACTGACCCAGTAATCTGACTCTTGTCTGTCTGGATTACTGTAATTATCAATAACGACTTCGGTTACACGAGAGTGAAAGGCCAGTTGTTTTTTATTTTTTCTAAAAGCGATGACTTCATTGCTCGGGGTGTAACCATTTTTAAAGACTAACCCAGATACCTGTAAATATTCGCCAGCCAGTTTTAAGTTAGATTGGCCAGACAGGATCACCTTGCCTTTAGTTTCGGCTGTTAATTCAATTGGTGAGTCAGCAGTACCTTTAGCCATAAACAACACTTCAAAGTTTTGCCATATACCATTTTTTAAAATGATTTTATCGCCAGGTTCAACTTGCTTTAGTGCCGTTTTGTATTCAGCTTGTGTTGCCACTAAGCGATCCTTTGCCTGCACCATGGTTGATGGAGCGCAAAGCATTAATAAGACTAACAACTGAGTGAACAGCCAATGCGGTGATGATGGCGTATTGTTATTTGAATTATTCATCTAGTCTCTCGTGTAATTCTATTTTAATGATATTCCCGCGCTTGCTTTTGGATGCCATCGCAGGGTAAAAGTTTGATACTTCACTTTTGCATCTATGAAGAACTTAGTGCCAGAACGTGAGTATTCAGCCTTCGAGGTGTTGTCTTTTATTTAATGGCCGCGAAATGGTGTCGCGTAAGCTACCCACTGTAATGATGTCCAGTGGAGGAGATGTTGACACTTTGACATTTTTTGTAGCGAGGTTAGAGGAGATAAATTGTTGTCTTTCTATTAGTGTGTCTGCGGCTTTTGCAGACACATAAGTGCTAAAAAGTGATACCAGTGCAAAGCTGTAAATGGCTAATCGTGGTTGCCATTTTATTTTTGTTAACCTTAAGGTCTTGCTTCTCTTGTTAAATTTCACGTTAATCTCCCCAGATTAATTGATTTCCTTCTCTTAACGTAAACACAATGTTAAATTTTTATCATAAATTCTACTTTTGTGCTTGAATAGAAACTAACCAATGATTAACATTATGTCAACCAAATTGTTTTACCAATTGGTTGGTTTTATATTTATATGTTATTACCAATGTTTTTAAAGATATGACAATGTGCTATTATTTTAATATTGTGATGAAGATATTATGTTAATTAGTTGTTTGCTGCTACGGTATTAACCGATAATATGTCAGTAATAAACCAATCAATTGGTTTTACTTTTCGAAGGAAGGTGTATGAAAACCCGTCGTTTATTTTGGCGAATTGTCGATACTATTGAGGCCGCTATTGCCAGTGGCGAGTATCCTGTAGGCAGTCGCTTACCACCTGAACGTGAACTAGCAGATAAGTTTGATGTTAGTCGGCCAACTATTCGTGAAGCAATTATTGCGCTTGAAGTACGCGAGAAGGTTGAAGTTAAAACCGGCTCTGGTGTATATGTTGTCAGCCACAAATTACAAACTAAAGTTGCTAAAAATGTTAATGCATTTGAATTAACCCAAGCAAGAGCATTAGTTGAAGGCGAGATTGCCGCATTAGCCGCAAAAACCATTACAGCAGAAGAGCTTGAAAAACTGCATGGTACGCTGGTGATGATGAAAGATATGCAAAATGTTGAAGAAGCGGATGAGATGTTTCATCAAATAATTGCTTATTCGACACGTAACAGTGCATTGATTAATTTGTTCGAGAACATGTGGTCATTACGTTCGTCTAGCAATGAAATTATTGAAGACTACAATATAGTTTGTAGTACAGATAATTATAAAACCTTAGCCGAGCATACTGCTATTTATCATGCATTAGCTGAACACGACGCTTCAGAAGCTCGTTTAGCGATGCATAAGCATTTTAATCGATTGATCAATGTGTTGTTTGATAAATTAGAACAACAGGCATTAGAGGAAGTGCGCCGTAAGAATAGCGCTAACCGTGACTTGTATTCTATTGAAAACCTCGTAAAAACAAACGGTTAATCTTTATTTTTTTGTTTGTTAAATTATGCATGTAGACCTGTGAAATTGCAGGTTTAGTGATTCAGAACTTAATATTAAACGCGTTGACACTAAGTTGTTAACGCGTTTTTTATTGGTTTTTATTCGCGCTGTTGAGCATGACTGTAGAGTGAGAGAAACTAAAAATACCTAAGGTGCAGGTTCACTGTATGAGGCAAGAGATAGTGCATAATTTATGAAAGGATAATTATGTCGAACTTATTATCTACTGAACTTTCAAGATGAATGTCACCACCGTTTTTGCAATATATTAACCTAGTTAGAGACTTCTTCTCTAACTTTTTGAGCCACCTTATTTTTAAAAACTAAACCGTTTATCTAGAACAAATGTGAACTGCCGAAGATCAATCGTCCTTAGTCAATTGTTTGATTATCACGGACGATGCCGTTTACGATTTGTTACCGTATCTTTTTGGGGAAGATAAACGAATTATTGAACTTATCGCCCAATGGTTTTGGCACTTTCGTTATGTGGCTTTACATTTTAATGATGATTGCCATCAAACAATCCACCTTATTGGTCATACCAATTATCTTGCGCTTTATGACAAAAAAGATGGATATTTTGTTAAATAACCCTAAATGGTTAACTAAAGCAAAAGTGGTCAATTATGGGGGCGCAAAAATCCACAGCAGGAGCGGCCCCAGAATAAGTGCTGTTCCGTTTCCGTCATAATGCTAATTTACTTTTTAGCTTGTAACACCACAAATTTCCCATTTGATGCAACTGTGGTGCAGTTTTTAAAAATACGATTTATTTTAATATGGTAGGCCAAATGTCGATTACCGACAATATGCAGTATGCCTCCAGGCTTTAGGCGTTGATGTGCGTCGACAAACATTTGCCAAGCGATATGGTCAGTTATTGCTTCGCCTTGATGGAATGGGGGGTTACATAATATTAAATCAGGCGCAACATCTGCTGGGAGGTGTGTTAGGCAATCATCCCAATAAAAACTGGCTTGTGATTCATCCATTGTAGGGTTATCTAATTTGTTGTTTTGCCAGTTGTAGTTTGCCGATGCGATGGCCATATCTGAGTCGTCGACAAAATAGATATGCGCATCTGGATAACATTGCTTTGCGTGTAATCCCAAAATACCGTTACCACAACCTAAGTCGACTACTTGTTTAAAACTTCCTTTTGGCATGTTGTCGAGCATAAATCTTGCGCCAATATCCAATTTGTTGGCGGCAAAGACATTGGCAAGATTTGACATAGTTAGCTTGAGTTCATCTACTGTCCAACTTACTGCCTTTGCTAATGGACGCTGCCTACCATCGCTAATGCAGCTAATCACTCGGGTGTTTTTCCACGCTAAACTAGCCGATGCAGGGCCAAGATTTTTCTCAATAATGGCCAATAATGCTGGATTGATTGATTTTGCTTTAGCTCCAATGAGGATTTGTGTCCCTTGAGGCAATACTCTTGATAAACGCGCAAGTTGTTGACCAAAGTAATGTAGATTTTTTGACAGTTTCATCAGTACTAATTGGATATCTTGCGGCAATGTATCGCGACTATTTGACCAATGTATGTTTATCTCTGCTAGTTTGTTATGTAATAAATTTTGCTGGCAGCCTAATAAACTGGTTTTTGCGTCCGTTTCGACAAGTAATACCTTGTTAGGATTTTGTGTTGCTAATGCGCATGTCAATGCACCAAAATTGTCATTAAGGATTGCTGTGGTGGTGGCAGTGATTTCTGAGTCAATTAAGTATCTGATTAGGTGTTCGTCTGCAGCATCCCAAGCTTGTAGGTTTGATGCTTGTTGGCTTGGATAACGGAAAAGCTCAAGCTCTATACCTGAACAAGCAAACTGGGTTGTCATGATGGCGTTACCTAACTAAATGAATATTGAAAAATAGCTCGATATTATCTCAGATAAGCCTTACTAGCGCGAGGCTTAGACTTAAACAAGTTTATGAGGACAATGAGTGTTCTGTCCTGTCACCATTTCTAATCATCAGTATGTTTTTTCCCATAATATTTTTAAATTTTCATATACAACAAGTTGATAGGAATTAATTGGTTAAATCATTTTATCAAAAAGATGCTCATGTATAGCGATGATTGCTATTAACTGTGCGGTTCAGTAACATCAATCTATTGACTTAAAATAATATTTCCAAGGGATAATAATGAAAGGTGCAGGTGGAACGTCTGGTGGGGTAGGTCAGTTCTTTATTGGGTTAGCGATGATGTGCGGCGGATTTTACATGTTACTTAATGCCATTAAAATCACCAGTTCGTTCGGACTGGGCAATCATTTATATCAGTTTGGTGGTTTTGGATTAACCAGCGGTATGGTGATGATCCCATTTATTTTTGGTATTGGATTGATGTTTTATAACGGTAAAAATCCATTAGGTTGGTTACTGACTTTTGGTTCGTTAATCGCACTTGTTTTTGGCGTGATAAGCTCAATTAATTTTAGATTTTCCTATATGAGCGCATTCGACCTAATTGTTATTTTAGTTTTGAGTGTAGGTGGATTAGGGTTATTTTTACGTTCGTTAAAAGCAATTGAAAAACGCTACCCTGAGATATAATCTGTTAGCGGTTAGCAACCGCTAGTTTCAACATCAATAATTGGGCGAGCGCTGATAGAAGTTGCTTGTCGATAACGTAAATAGCATTGCGCTTTGCCCGCATCTTCCTCTATTTGGCTATGCCAATATACCCATGCACCTGAATAAACGGTGCTTCGACGTTTTTGCCAATCGCCCTCAGGAACATTCATTAATAAATCAATTCCAGCCTCTGTGCCATCGGGATAACCATAAGCTAATGTTACATCTACTCCACCAATGTCGAGTATTGTGGTTTCAAGCTTTTCATCACCTGCAATCGCCGCTTTTGAATAGGTTAATGTTGCTGCAGATTGCATGGCTGTTTCCATTCCTTCCATCGTCGACACAATTGCATCTGTTCTGAAATTAACAAATTTACTTGCGGCAACAACAGCTAATATAGCCAAAATGATAATGACGACAACTAGTTCGATTAATGTAAAGCCGTTTGATGATCTTATATTATTTTTCATTATGTTATTTGTACTGTTATGTTTAGTTGATACTAGCATCTGTTTGATGATGGGAGTTAACAGGCTATGTAGATACTTGATTGCTAAGACATCTACAATGTTACGTTTTGTTGTTATTATCAGTAAATCTTAGTTATATACGTTGGTAAATACTGTGACGAATTCTACGACTACTCCAACAGCTTCCATTATTGCAACCAAAAAACCGTTATCACCTTCGGTGTTGCCTTGGATATTACAATTTTTATCACCTTATAAAACAAAAGTTGTTGCTGCCATTGTGTTTTTATTTATTGGTTCGCTTGCGTGGTTGTCGCTTGGCCAAGGTGTAAAGCTGATGGTTGATGAAGGTTTTGTCACTGACAATGCAGCAAGGCTTAATGAAATAATGTTGATTATTATTGGTATAACGGCCATTAGTGGTAGCGCTGTTTTTTGTCGATTTTATTTAATGACTTGGTTGGGTGAGCGCGTCAGTGCCGATATTCGTTTACAGGTTTATCAGCATTTATTGTCACTATCGCCCGCGTTTTTTGCCTCTCAACGAACCGGCGAGGTCATATCGCGTTTTACTGCTGATAGTACGTTAATACAAAGTGTTGTGAGTTCAAGTTTGTCGATGGCACTCCGCTCAAGTGTCACTGTGCTTGGTGGCATTGTCATGATGGGGTTTACCAGCGTGAAATTAACACTTCTGGTGTTATTGGCTGTACCTCTGGTATTAGGCCCTGTGAGTTTTTTTGGCCGAAAAGTCAGAACATTGTCTCGTAAAAGCCAGGATAAAGTGGGTGACTTAGGTGCATATATTGATGAAACATTGCATGAAATACATACCGTACAAGCCTATACACATGAAGCTAAAGACCGAGAGTTATTTTCACAACGTGTAGAGTCGGTTATGGATGTGGCTAAAGGTAGAATTAAATATCGCGCATTATTGATATCATCGGTGATGTTTTTAAGTATTGCGGCTATTGCATTTGTGACTTGGGTGGGTGCTAAGGATGTGATGGCGGGTAATATCACTGGCGGTGAGTTATCTGCTTTTATGTTTTACGCCGTGATGGTTGCGGGATCGGTGGCAACCATCAGTGAAGTGTTCAGTGAAATCCAACGGGCATCAGGAGCCGCTGAGCGCTTAATGGAATTAGTGCATACGCCTGTTGATATTCCTCAGCAAGTTATACCGAATCATTTACCTTTATCCGTTGCTGGTTTACTCCAGTTTAATAATGTCAGTTTTGCTTATCCTTCTGATGAAAATCAATACGTTATTCGCCAATTATCAATGACCATTAATCCTGGCGAGCGGGTTGCGTTAGTGGGCCCAAGTGGTGCAGGGAAAAGCACTTTATTTGAATTGATGATGCGATTTTATCAACCTAAAAATGGCCGGATTTTGTTAGACGGTATCGACATCTCAACGTTGTCGTTGTCTGAGTTACGTCAACAATATGCGCTAGTGCCTCAAGAGTCGGTAATTTTTGCGATGAATGTGTTCGACAATGTGCGTTATGGCCGCTTAGATGCTAGTGATGAAGAGGTTGTACAGGCGTGTGTTGCTGCAAAAGCGGATGAGTTTATTGGTGAGTTTACTGAGGGTTATTTAACGTATTTAGGTGAACGGGGCGTGCGTTTATCTGGTGGTCAAAAACAGCGGATCGCAATTGCCAGAGCTATTTTGGCAGACAGGCCATTACTGCTGCTCGACGAGGCTACCAGTGCGTTAGATGCTGTTAGCGAGGTGAAAGTAAAACAAGCTCTTGACTCACTCATGGCCAAACGCACTACTGTGATTATTGCTCATCGTTTGGCGACTGTAATCAATGCCGATCGTATTTTTGTTATCGATAAAGGTCAACTCGTTGCCAGCGGTACCCACCATGAGCTTATGGACAGTAATGATCTTTATCGTGAGTTTGCGAGTTTGCAATTATTAATGGATAACGATAACGGTGACTCTAGTATTGAATAGGCAGAAAATTATTTTCAGTTAATTGATTCTATTAACAAAAAAGATGCCGAGGCATCTTTTTTGTTGATTATCGAAAAACAATATTAGCGATAAAAATTCACTTTAGGGCGAATGGTCTAAGCCATTGTTCGACAATTAAGCTGATTTACGTAACTCGCGACGTAAAATTTTTCCGACGGTACTTTTTGGCAGTTGTTCGGTAAATTCAATAATACGCGGGACCTTGTAAGCCGTGAGTTGGCTGCGACAATAATCTTTAATTATTTGTCTTGTTTCATCGATATTAGTTGATGGTTGTTTTAAAACAATGACTGCTTTAACTGCTTCACCAGAGTGTTCATCTTCAACCCCTACCACAGCGCATTCGAGCACTAACTCATGGGTTGATAGTACATCTTCGATTTCATTAGGGTAAACGTTAAAACCGGACACTATAATCATGTCTTTTTTACGATCAACAATGGTGTGATAACCATCTTCACTGGCAACACCAATATCGCCAGTTTTAAAGAAGCCGTCTTTGGTCATCACGTTAGCGGTTTCGCCTGGTTTATTCCAATAGCCTTGCATCACTTGTGGACCACGTACAGCGAGTTCACCTGCTTGGCCAACGGGTACTTCGTTATCATCCATGTCGAGCACCCGAACTTCTGTTCCGAGTACGGGTTTACCAATAGACCCTAGTCGTTGATATCCTGGTGCGTTTAAGCTCACTACAGGGGATGTTTCTGACAATCCATAGCCTTCAGAAATCATACAACCTGTGGTTTGTTTCCATAAGTTAGCTGCAGCACTGGTTAATGCGGTACCACCTGAAATCGTAATCGTCATTCTACTGAAATCTAACGCTTTAAATTCGGGTTGATGGCATAAACCAACAAACAAAGTATTTAAGCCCGCAAACCCAGTAAAAGGGTATGCCTTCATCGTATTGATTAATCCATGAATGTCGCGTGGATTAGGGATAAGGACTGAGCAACTACCAGATTCAAAGTACAGTACCAAATTAACCATAAATGCATAAATATGATAAATCGGCAATGGTGCAACAAACACATCATGTCCTTCAGTCATGGTGCTGGCAACACGAGATTTTACTTGGGCTGAGTTAGCTAAAAGGTTGCCATGATTGAGCATTGCACCTTTTGATAAACCCGTAGTGCCACCAGTGTATTGTAAGGCAATGAGATCGACATGGGTTGGCTTAACTGCTTGGTATTGATATTTAGCGCCTTGTGCTAATACATCTAAAAACGTTATTTTTGAAAATGGCGTATCAGCTTGGGGTTGTGGTTGGATAAGATCCATTGCATGGGTGGAGATCACTAGCTCGACGCTTGTGTTGTTTACCACATTTGTGAGTGTCGGTAGGAGATCTGACAGCACGACTAAAGCTTTAGCCTCAGAGTCATTAAACTGATGAGTCAATTCTCGCTCTGTATACATTGGATTGGTATTAACTAACACCATACCCGCACGGATAATCCCATAAGCAGCAATAACAAACTGCGTAATATTAGGCAGTTGAACCGCAACTCTATCTCCTGATTGTAAATCAGTGCAATGTTGTAGATAAGCCGCAAAATGACGAGAGTCTCGTTCTATTTCTTTAAATGTGGTGTCTTTACCTAAACATGCGTATGCAGTGTTGTTAGCAAATTTGTCACAAGCTTTTTCGATCAAATCAACTATTGATGTGTATTGGTGTAAGTCGAGTGTTGAATCAGCATCATAAGGCATGCTATCCCCTTTTATTTTTGGGTTGTTATTATAAAAAATCAAACGTCCGTTTAGATCGCTTTTACTAACCTACACGGGTCGAGATTAATTGGCAAAGGTTGTCTATAAAATCAAATTATATTTGAGTGGGCAATGACAAAATCATTAAAAAATAAAAATCAACTTAGATGTAAACTTTTGTATACAGTTTCGTTTTTTGGTTGTTTTGTAAGCGAAAAAGTTATTTGAAGTAAACAAACTGTAAATAAATCTCAATGTGATCTATATCACTAAAATCAGACCCTTACCGCATTAATCATAAGTTTATTATTTAGAATTGACTAATTTTGTTTAAAAAATGTTAGCAATTATGTTTTTGTTGTTATAAAAATGTATATGTGGTGATGGGTGTTTCATATAGAAGGAAGCTGGTTTTATGGAATGAATCGCCTAAAACCAAATTGGAACACAACAATAATAAGCAGTTGGGATGATAAGAATGATGCAATCAAAAAAATCTACATTTGGTTTTAGTTCGTTGAGCTTGGCCATTTCATTTGCACTTGCTGGAACTGTTGTTAGTTCACAAGCTTTTGCAGCAGATGAAGAAGTAGCAAAATTAGATAATGTTGAAAAAATGGCTGTTGTGGGCTCTCGTGCGGCACCGCGTTCTATTGGTGACTCACCAGTCCCAGTGGATATTATCAGCAGTGACGACCTTAAGAAAAACGGCTCCACAGACATGATCGATATGTTAGTGACTTCAGTGCCGTCTTTTAACTCTCGTGCGCAACCTATTAGTGATGCCGCGACACTTGTTCGTCCGGTTAACTTACGTGGTCTACCATCAGACAGCACACTTATTTTGGTTAATGGCAAACGCCGTCACCGAGCATCTGTTATTGCTTTCCAAGGTGGTGGCATTAACGATGGTGCTCAAGGTCCAGATATTTCAGTCATTCCTGGTGTTGCCTTAAAGCAAGTTGAAGTATTGCGTGATGGTGCGGCGGCGCAGTATGGTTCGGATGCGATTGCGGGTGTCATGAACTTTGTATTAAAAGATGCTTCTGAAGGCGGCTCTATTACCGTTAGTCAGGGCGAATACTATGAAGGTGACGGCGCTGCAACGACGATTGATGGTAATGTTGGTTTACCGCTAACAGATGATGGTTTTATTAATATCAGTGCGCAATATAAAACGGCCGATGCCACAAGTCGCAGTGTACAGCGTCCAGATGCCGCGGCTATAGCTGCTGGAGGCAACGAATTTATTCAAGATCCTGCGCAAACTTGGGGTAACCCAGAAATCAAAGATGACTTTACCGTATTCGTAAACTCTGGTTTTGATATCAATGATAAGACACATTTATATGCTTTTGGTAACGTCTCATCGCGTAAAGCGACTGGTGGCTTCTACTATCGTAATCCACATAACCGTGGCAATGTTTACTCAGTCGATGGCGGCGAAACACTATTAGTTGGTGCCGTTAATGGCGATCAATCAACGTGTGATGTAGTGCCTGCTAATGTGGCTAATGTGCTTAATACTCCAGAATACCTAGCCATGGTAGCCGACCCAAATTGTTTCTCAATGAACCAAATTCGTCCAGGCGGTTATACACCGCAGTTCACTGGTAAAATTGAAGACATGTCTTTCTTTGCTGGTATTAAAGGCGAACTAGGGGAGTGGATGTATGATGCCAGTGCAGGCACAGGTAGCAACAAAGCTAGCTTTGGTTTAAAAAATTCACTTAACCCATCGATGGGGTTAGATACACCTACTGACTTTGATACGGGTTCGTACGAGCAAGTTGAAACTACAGTTAACGTCGACTTTAGTCGTTACGTTACTATCGGTAGCCTAGAAGATATTAGTTTTGCAACGGGTTTTGAATGGCGTGAAGAGTCATTCGAGATTGGTCAAGGTGAAGAAGCGTCTTGGATTGCTGGTCCTTATGCCGACCAAGGTTTTAACATCGGCTCACACGGTTTTAAAGGTTTTGGTCCAGAATCTGCGGGTAAAAATGACCGCAGCAATATTGGGATTTATACCGATGTTGAAGCGCACTTAACTGATGATTTCTTGGTTGGCTTAGCATTACGCTACGAAGACTTTTCGACCTTTGGTGACACGTTAAACTACAAGTTAACCGCACAGTACATTGCAACGGATGAGTTATCATTCCGAGCATCGCACAGTACGGGTTTCCGTGCGCCGACAGTTGGCCAAGAAAACGTGGTTAATACTCAAACATCGATTGTTGAGGGTGACTTAATTCAAACCTTTATTGCACCACCAACTAATCCGTTAGCGGCATTTTATGGTGGTGAAGTACTCAATCCTGAAGAGTCGGTGAGTTATGCTGCAGGTTTTGTGTATGAGTATGAAAACTTATTCTTAACTGTCGATTACTACAATATTGAAGTTACAGGTCGTATTGCGCAATCTAGCCAAATTGCGGTTGAAGCAAGTGACTACGATGCATTAAGAGCTGCCGGTGTTGAATTCCCTGAATTAATTTCAGCGGTAACCTTCTATACTAATGATTTTGATACTACAACTCAAGGTGTTGATATTGTTGGTTCTTATACCACAGAAATGTTGTCCGGTGATGCGAAATTTAGTCTAGCCTACGGTTGGACTGATACGAGTGTTGATAAATACAATTCAGAAACGACTAATGAAGGCAAGGTTCGTCGTTTAGAAGACGGTATTCCTGCACATCGTGCCACCCTTACTTGGGGGCAAAATTGGGATGATTTAAGCATGTCTCTGCGTGGTAACTACTTTGGTGAGTACTATGCAACCCATGCTGATGATACGTCTGATTGGGGCTCTGAAATGGCTGATGCAGCCGTGACAATCGACCTTGAAGTCAGTTATGCCGTAATGGATAACTTAACGGTATCAGTTGGTGCTAATAACATCTTTGATCAAGAAGCGCAGAAGCTAAAAGACGGCACTTTAGGTGAGTTAGGTGCAGTGTACTACGAAAGTGGTCCATTCGATTATAACGGTGGTTACTACTACGGACGTGTAAACTACCGCTTCTAAATTATTGGTATCGTAATTATCACTAATTATGAATAAAAAAGACTGCTGCGGCAGTCTTTTTTTTCGCACTATGTATACAATAATAGCCTCATAAATTATCGCAGAATGTTGACGCTTTTATGGTTTGCTAACGATAAGGCTTGATAAAGATCGTCGATAACAAGCGCTTTGGGCAGTTCTATTCCCTCAGGGTAACTTGATCCATATACTTTATTAAAAGGCGTTCCAGCAGCTGCCTGTTGGCCCATATATCGTTCAATGACCTCGTCGGCTTGAGTCCAGTTTCCTTGCATTAAGATAATCTGTGGGTCATTTAAGCGCTCCACCACTTGCTCCCGATAAAGGACATTGGCTTTATTCGTTTGGCAGGGCACACACCAGTCTGCTGTGATATCAACAAAGACAATTTTACCTTGTTCAACATAGGCGGCAATTTTTTCAGGTTGAAGCGGTTGCCAGCGTAATTTTTGGTAGGTTTGATAATTTTCACCCTGATTAACAAAGGAAATAATCCCCGCAAAACATACCCCCATAAACCCGAGCATAATGATGACTAAAGTCGGAATTGATTTTCCTCGGATTTTAGCCCAAATAAGCCCTATAACAGCACTGAAAATAACCACCAGTAATATCATCATTAATATCTTCATCGGTTTCCTTTGTAAATACGGTAATATATCAATCCATTATCAATGGCGATACGTTAGCAGTACACACTTAATTGGCTGTTAAAATGGAATGGTTAGCCAAATAGAATCTGTTATTGCAACAAGAGGTGTTATGACGTTAAGTACGTGGTTAGGGTTATTAGCAATATGCTGTTTGGGCGCGATGTCTCCGGGACCCAGTTTAGCTATGGTGGTGAGGCATACTCTCAGTGGCGGAAGATTACACGGTGTGGTGTGTGCTTGGGCCCATTCAATTGGTATTGGTGTCTATGCACTTGTGACGTTATTAGGGTTGGCGGCAGTATTAAAAGCCTCGCCATTAATGTTTAATACCATAGCATTAATGGGGGCATTTTACTTAGCTTGGATGGGCATTCAAGCGCTTAGTTCTAAAGGCGGGTTGCAGAAAAAGTTAACCGCAGGAAAGCCAACAAGTTTATGGGTGGCTGCTCGAAACGGTCTCGCAATTTCTCTTTTAAACCCCAAAATTTTATTGTTCTTTTTAGCTTTGTTTAGCCAGTTTGTATTGGCCGCACAAACCACAACGGGACAGGCTTTAATCGTGGTTACACCGTTAATTATGGATGGCTTGTGGTATACCATTATTGCGTTTGTGTTATCACATTCTGCTGTATTGCCTAGATTACGAGACAAGGCTAAGCTAATCGATAGGTTATCTGGGGTTGTGCTGATTTTACTTGCGATAAGAGTTGTTTATACCATTTTATAGCGCTCAAACAATTAAAATCTAATAAAGGGCATTTACCAGTTTCATTTTGGGGTTGCGTCCTGCTTCGTCGTGAATTCGGGAGTAGCAATGAATAATGACTAATCTTGCGATAATCTAAGGGTAATAAAAAATCCCTATCAGTAATCTGATGGGGATTCTTCTATTGTTTAATTAGCATTAAATGACTGCTAATTAGTTGCGATAACTTTTCGCAACTTTTCGCTAATTATGAATTAGCTTTAGTCAGCTTTAAACATTTGCACGCTATCATCGCTAACTTGCTCTTTTTTTGGTGCTGCGACTGGCGGATTAGCAATATGATCCTCTAAATTTTCTTTTAGCATGGCTTTGTACTCATCAGAAAACCAAGCTAATGCATGATCTTTTTCTGCAGCGAGATCGGATGATTTAAGCGAAGCTTCAAACGCATTAAAACGTGCGGAAGCAAATCTCATTGCGGTACCGACTTTGCCAATATCATTTTCTTGTTGGCTTAATTGATTGGCGAGGGCAATAAATTGGTCAGCTATTTGATACATTGTTAATTCTGTTTTTGGTTCAGACATCAGATCCACTTTTTCGATGAGTTAATTTCCATTGAGTGTAACGTCTTTAATTGAAAATATCAGGTAAAAAATTAACTATTGGGATCTGAATCTACCAACACTCGGCCGTCACGTGAATCATAATATATTGATAAAAGTGGTAGTGGGTTGTAGTAATAACGACACTGATCTGGGCTGATATACTCTGCTTTGTAATCAGATGTATCTTCATCTGCACTGCTTGAAACGCTTGGGCCATCTAGTAGCAGTGTCGGCCAGACTGAGAGGCAATCATTGGTGTTATTCAATCTTGGTGAAGCTTCATAAGGGGTATAATGTTGCGCAGGATAACCCCATAGATTTATATCCAATTGGCCATCGGTTCCAGCTTGGCTGAAAATAACCAAATTATCAGCAGGACCAGAATAGCCCAAAGTGGCCCACTTAACATGAGCCAGCGTTATTGCTGAAGAAAATGCTCCACCAGTTGCTTTAACGGAAGCAATTTTTGCATCTTGACCTAAATCTAAAAATTTGGGTAATGCTATAACAGCAAGAATTCCGAGGATTATAATCACGACCACTAATTCTATTAGGGTAAATCCAGATTCGTTCGTGTTGTTAGTTATATTCAATGGCATCATACTCATTTTTATGTGTATTTATGACGTTTGACAATGATAAATCAAATTACCTATTGATAGATAGGTTTTATCAGTGTGGCGCTTATTTTAAGGAAAGTGGATGACTAAGCATTGGCAAGAATTTATTCAGCAACAACAGAACCAAGTCTATTATCAGCAACTTCAGTCGTTTATTACCCAACAACGTAATGAGGGGAAAACGATATACCCACCTGAAAATGAGGTGTTTTCTGCTTTTCAATTAACACCACTAGAGCAAGTTAAAGTCGTGATATTAGGCCAAGATCCATATCATGGGCCAGATCAAGCTCATGGGTTATCTTTTTCAGTAAAAACAGGCATTAAACCACCACCATCATTAGTTAATATTTATAAAGAATTACAGAATGATATTGAAGGGTTTATCGTACCCAACCATGGTAATTTGACGGCTTGGGCAAAGCAGGGCGTTTTACTATTAAATACGGTGTTAACGGTTGAACAAGGGAAAGCTCATTCTCATGCTAAAGCGGGTTGGCAAGCGTTTACTGATAATGTCTTGAAACGATTAAATCAGCAATCAACGCCGATTATATTTGTGTGTTGGGGGAATTATGCGATTAAAAAAGGCCAGCTGATTACAGCATCTCATCACCATATTCTGAATGGCCCACATCCATCGCCATTATCGGCTTATCGTGGTTTTTTTGGTTGCGGTCATTTCTCAAATATAAATCGATTATTACTTGAAGATGGGGATAAACCTATCAATTGGCAAGTGTAATAAAAAAGGTATGAATTTAATATTCATACCTTTTTTAAATCAATTGCATCAGTAACTGAATAAAATTCCTGACTAACTTGTATTTAATTACTGCGATTAACTGACAAATGGGCCAGCGAAATTAAAGCCTGTTTATAGTCACTTTCAGGAAAAATACTTAAGGCATTAATGGCTTTTTGTGACTCAGCTTGAGCTTTTTCTTGCGTATAAACTAATGCGCCAGATTCATCTAAAGCAACTAAAATCTCATCAATGACTTTTGACCCGTCGCTTTGTTCAATCGCTTCTCGTATGAGTTTTTTAGCAGTGTCAGAACCATTTTCCATTGCATAAATTAACGGTAATGTAGGTTTGCCTTCCGCAAGATCATCCCCGATGTTTTTTCCTAATTCATCAGCGTTAGCTGTGTAATCAAGTAAATCATCAGTGAGCTGAAAAGCTGTACCAAGGTATTTACCGTAATCAGCCAAGGCTTGTTCTTGTTCTGGGGTGGCATTTGCTAATACACCTGCTAACTGAGTTGCCGCTTCAAACAATTTTGCGGTTTTACAGTAAATAACCCGCATATAGTTTGCTTCTGTGGTATCAGGATCATTACAGTTCATTAACTGTAATACTTCACCCTCAGCTAGCACGTTAGTGGTATGAGCAAGGACTTGAAGCACTTTCATATTGTCGAGATCAGTCATCATTTGAAATGACCGCGTATATAAAAAGTCACCTACTAGTACGCTAGCACTATTCCCAAATAAAGCATTGGCTGTTTCACGGCCGCGTCTAAGTGTCGATTCATCAACAACATCGTCATGTAGTAAAGACGCTGTATGGATAAATTCGATAATGGCAGCGAGTTTAAGGTGTTGTTCGCCTTGATAGTCAACGGTTCGGGCGGCTAATACTGATAATAACGGACGTAAACGTTTACCACCGCCATTGATAATGTAGAAACCTAATTGATTAATTAAGGCTACATCAGACTCAAGTTGTTTATATATCAGCTGATTGACTGCTTGCATATCAGTGTCAGCCAGTTGACGAATGGCGTTTAAATCCATAATAGTCTCTGGTTGTTGGACGACAGGGCTTACACCCTTAATTTAGTTATATCGAATTAGAGCGCATATCTTACAGGATATCAGCGCCATTTTTCAAAGTATGTATTCGTATAATTGCGCTTTAAAAAAACGGATGTTGCAAAAGATTGTTGAATTATTATCAATTTACCTATAAAACTTAAGTATAATTTAGCATTAACATGTTAGCTAAATTTTGAAGATTACACATTAGCTATTAATGAATAGTGTGCAGTAATAAGGCCTTTTTTAGTTGATTGTGAATTAAGGCTTGCCGGATGACAATTCTTCGCGTAAAATCCGCGCCCATTGTCATTAAAAGTTTTTTAGCACCTAGTCTCGTCAATAATATGAGTTAGTGTGTTAGTCATTTGGAGTAAAATAGCCATGTACGCTGTTTTTCAAAGTGGCGGAAAGCAACATCGTGTTGCTGAAGGTCATACAGTTCGTTTAGAAAAATTAGAAGTTGCTACTGGTGAAACCGTAGAATTCGATCAAGTTTTATTGATTGCAGATGGTGAAACAGTACATGTTGGTGCTCCTTTAGTTGCTGGCGGTAAAGTCGTAGCTGAAGTAGTTGGCCACGGTCGCGGCGAAAAGGTAACTATCGTCAAGTTCCGTCGTCGTAAGCATCACGACAAGAAGATGGGCCATCGTCAATGGTTCACCGAAGTTAAAATCACTGCGATCAGCGCATAATTTAGGAGTCTAACTCATGGCACATAAAAAAGCTGGCGGTTCTACTCGTAACGGCCGCGATTCAGAAAGTAAACGTCTTGGTGTTAAACGCTTTGGCGGTGAATCAGTTCTAGCTGGTAACATTATCGTTCGTCAACGTGGTACTAAGTTCCACGCTGGTGTAAACGTAGGTATTGGTCGTGACCATACTTTGTTTGCATTAACAGACGGTAAAGTAAAGTTTCAAGTTAAAGGTCCTAATAACCGTAAGTTTATTAGCATCGAAGCTTAATTCTTTCTAAGCTAGATCTCGAAAGCCCTGCCTATGGTGGGGCTTTTGTGTTTTTTATATCATTAAACTATTATTGGTAGTTTAATGATTTTGTTTATATGCAGTAGGCGATATCGTGATGAATGCTATCTTCAGCGCTTTCCTGCAAATCCCAATGATTTGGGGTTATAATTACAGATTAAGTAGCGTCAGGAGTCAGGAGTCAGTATGAAGTTTGTTGATGAATCGAATATTCGCGTAGAAGCAGGCGACGGCGGAAGCGGTTGCGTGAGTTTTAGACGCGAAAAATATGTTCCAGATGGTGGCCCTGACGGTGGTGATGGCGGTGATGGCGGTAGTGTATATCTACAAGCTAACGAAAACTTAAACACGCTGATTGATTACCGTTTTACTCGTTTCCATATGGCTGAACGAGGAACTAATGGTCGTGGTCGTGATTGTACTGGTCATGGCGGCAATGATTTAGTGCTTCAAGTGCCAGTAGGTACTCGTGCTATCGATCAAGAAACAGATGAGTCACTAGGTGATTTAACTGCACATGGACAAAAACTGCTTGTCGCTAAAGGTGGTTTTCACGGTTTAGGTAATACTCGTTTTAAGAGCAGTACTAACCGAGCTCCACGCCAAAAGACTTTAGGTTCTCCTGGTGAAGTCCGTTCAATTAAACTTGAGCTTTTACTGCTAGCCGATGTTGGTTTGTTAGGCATGCCAAATGCGGGTAAATCGACATTTATTCGTTCGGTATCTCGTGCTACACCTAAAGTGGCAGATTACCCATTTACCACTTTGGTTCCTAATCTTGGTGTGGTTAATCCACGTCCAGGTCAGAGTTTTGTTATTGCAGACATTCCAGGTTTGATTGAAGGTGCTGCTGATGGTGCCGGCCTCGGTATTCGTTTCTTGAAACATCTAGAACGTTGTCGAGTATTACTGCATATCATTGATATTCTTCCTGTTGATGGTTCAGATCCTGTTCATTCTGCACGTGCTATTGTGGGCGAATTAGAAAAGTATTCACCTAAATTAGCCGCTAAGCCTCGTTGGTTAGTCTTTAACAAAACCGATTTGCTACTTGAAGATGAGCTACAAGAAAAAATCGATCACATTGTTAAAGAGCTAGATTGGCAAGGTGATGTGTATACTATGTCTGCTTATAATCGAACAGGTACTGAAGAATTAAGCATTAAGATGCTTGATTATATTAGAAGTTTACCTGCTATTGTTGAAGAAACGATCCCTGATGCTGATGTTGAATTTAAATGGGATAATCATCATAGTGCTGCAGATGAAAATGCTAATGAAGATTATGATGACGACTTTGATGACGACTTTGATGATGATGATTATGATGTAGAAGTTATCTATCAACGCTAATTTACTCATTTGAGAATAACGTGTACGCAGATAGTCAAAATGATATTACTCGCCTTGTAGTACGTTGCGCACAGCTATTGTTGGCTTATGGTGCTGAGTCTGATCTCGTGGAAGAGATTAGCCAGCGCCTTGGTAAAGCATTAGGTATTGCTAGCATTGAATTATCAATTTCCTCCAATTCATTAGTGTTAACGAGTTTAGTGCACGGTCGATGCATCACCACAACTCGTCGTATTCGTGCTCATGGCATTAACATGATGGTGATTTGTGAGATTCAACGAATTTGTATCCTCGCAGAAAAACGCATTTATGGCGCCAACGAAGTTCGTAGACGATTAGCTCACATTAAGCCAAAGTCTTATCCTGCTATTGCTCTCATTCCTATGATCGGTTTGTCTTGTGCCAGTTTTTGTCATTTATTTGATGGCGACTTGTTGGCTTGCATCATTACATTTTTTGCCTCCGCTATTGGGATGATGGTGCGGTTGTTTCTCGCCTCTCGACATTTTAATTTATTGGTCAATTTCTCGCTAACGGCTTTTGTCATTTCAAGTGTTGCCCAAGTGGGTTATATTTGGCCTATTACCGAAACTCCTCAAGCTGCAATGGCGGCAAGTGTGTTGATGTTGATCCCTGGCTTTCCAATGATTAATGCAATTTCAGATATGGTAAAAGGCCACATGAATGTGGGCATTTCTCGGTGGGGTCATGCCACCTTGCTTACCTTAGCATCAGTAATAGGTATTACTATTGCTATGCAATTAGGCGGGATATTTTAATGTTATCCTTTCTAAATCTATTACTTCATGATGCTTTTTTTGCATCGATCCCAGCTGTTGGTTTTGCTATGTTATTTAATGTGCCAAAACGGTATTTAATTTACTGCGCTATCGCGGCAGCTATTGGCCATAGTTCAAGAACGGTACTATTACATTTCTCAATGCCAATTGAATGGGCGACCTTTATCGCAGCAGCCATTGTTGGCTTGATTACCATTCAGTTTGCTAAACGTCATCTTGCACCACCGTTAATGTACGCTGTGGCGGCAATTATTCCCATGGTGCCAGGAACTTATGCATTCAATACTGTCATTGCATTAATCCAACTCACGGCCCAAAGCCAAGTGAGTACAGAGCTCAGTGCTCAAGTCATTGTTAGCGGATTAAAAACCGTATTTATTTTAGGCGCACTTGCTGTCGGATTAGCGTTACCGAGTTTACTTTATTACCGCACCAGACCCATTATTTAACCATAAGGATTATGCTTCAATGCGTATCGCAATGATTGCCGCAATGGCCAATAACAGAGTCATTGGTAAAGACAATAAAATGCCATGGCATTTACCTGAAGATCTTCGTCATTTCAAAGCTGTCACCTTGTCTAAACCTATTGTAATGGGTCGAAAAACATTTGAATCCATCGGACGACCATTACCTGGAAGACTCAATATAGTGATAAGTCGTAATACTGAGTTTAGTCCTGAAGGAGTAACTTGTGTAACAAATTATGAAGATGCAATCGCTGCCGCAGGAGAGTGTGAAGAGTTAGTTATTATTGGTGGTGGCCAACTTTATGCGCAATTATTGCCTAAAACCGACGTTTTATACCTAACTTTGATTGATTTAGACGCTGACGGTGACACTTTCTTTCCCGATTGGGATGATGGTTCTTGGGATTTACAGAGCTCAGTAAATGCAACAAATGATAAAGGGTTGCAATATAGCTTTAACACTTTAGTTAAAAAGTGTTAAATTAGCCTCGTGTACCCTGAGATTATATGAACCAGTTCTCAAAAACTGAAATTGAGTTCATTGCTATATAACTAGAAAGACTAAAGGAGTGTCAGATGCGTGTATTGCCTGTAGCGATTGCGGCCCTGATTGCAGTATCTTTTGTATCAGCGCCTGCTGTTGCGGATACAGATCAATTAGTTGCAAATATTTGTGATTATGTAAAATCAAACGATAAAAACCGTTTGCGTAAAAAAATGAAAGAGAACCGTGTTAAATTACGTAACATCTATTCAGGTATTTCTTGTGATGGCAGCAGTTTATTGCGTACTGCCTACAAGTCGAATGCTAATGATGTCGGTGAGTTTATCGCGAAGCGTATGCCATCTTCTGATCTTTCTGCACCAGAAGCTGATGGGAAAACAATTTTAGATTGGGCTTCTGCTAATGGTCATGATGCAAGTGTTATAACCGTAGCCATAAAAGATCGTATTGGTGGTTAACGCTGGATCTGATGGTAGTCATAACATCAGTTAGTAAAAAGTTAAAACAAAAATGCCGATAAATATTTATCGGCATTTTTGTTCGTTTATTTCATGGCTTATGCAAATTAGATATACCTATTGCAGAGATATGGTAACCACAAACTGACAATCTTTCTCAATTTATCCTGTTCCCAAATTTCTGTGTCATCTGAATAACGATTAAGTTCTTATGACAATAAAAAAGGCCCTATAAGGGCCTTTTTATATTTTAACCTATATGGGGTTAATTAAATCTTAAACTCGCGCACAGAGGCTTGTAGCTCTTCTGCAAGCTTAGCCACTTGATGGCTTGATTGTGCCGTTTGGTCTGCACCAGTTGATGTTTCTTCAGAGATAGACGCAATATGTTCAAGTTTTTCTGAAACTTGTTGGCTAACGATATTTTGCTCTTGAGCAGCATTAGCAATATGGTTACCAGAATCAAAGGCTCGGTGAACAGATTTGCTGATGGTTTCCAAGGCTACATTCGATTGCTCATTCTTCTCAACACAGCTATCAGCTTGGGTACGGCCCAATTCCATTACCGCAACAGCTTCTTGAGCGCCAAGTTGCAACACTTCAATCATTTGTTGAATTTCACTTGTTGAATGTTGAGTTCTTGATGCTAAGTTACGGACTTCATCTGCAACAACGGCAAAGCCACGTCCTTGTTCACCTGCTCTAGCGGCCTCAATGGCAGCGTTGAGGGCAAGCAAGTTAGTTTGATCTGCAATGCCACGGATTACATCTAAAATAGAGCCAATCGATGCACTGTCAGAATGTACTTTATTGATGACAACTCCAGCTTTAGCAACTTCTTCTGCAAGGGCGAGAATAGTATTTTTACTTTCTTCTGCAAGCGCACGCATGTGCTGGGTTTCTTCGTCGGCTTGTTTAATCTCATTAAGTGCTTGATCGGCACTCATGGAGACTTGTTGTGCACTTGAACTTAGTTCTGTCGTTGCTGCGGCGACTTGATCAACTTGACTCTTTTGCTCTTGAATACCAATCGTTGTTTGAGAGGTAATCGCTGAGGTTTCTTCTGCTGCAGCGGCTAACTGGTTTGAACGATCCACAATACCTATAATTAGACTGCGTAAACTGTCGACGAGTCGGTTGCAGTTTTTGGCTAATTCCGCAAACTCATCATGACCCGTGTCATCTAATTTATGAGTTAAATCACCGGATGCCAGTACATTCAATGCTTTGTTGACCTCTCCGAGTGATTTTGTCAGCGGTTTAACGACTGCAATACTCACAATAATAGAAACAACGATAGCCGTTAATACCACTAATAAGGTTTTTATCGTCGCTGAGTCAATAATGTCTATCGCGTTATTACTGATTTCTCCAGCGAAAGTGTCGATTGCTTTTGCAAGGGTAGTCATTCTTTTATTGACTAATTTAGAAATACTTTGAGTTTGAGTTAGTAGTTTCTCTGCCGTAAAACCATGGGTTAACTGTTTTTGTTTTAATGCTTGAATCGAATCTGCACCATTAAGTAATTTGAATACTTTTGTTGATTCGGTTGATAGATCTTCTAAGGTTGAACTGCTTATAACACCACTACCTTGACGATTTATATACTCAAGTTTAGCCTTAGTTTCACTGGCCATGTAGTCCAGTTCTTTGATGATAAGATCATATTTATTTTGTTCAGTAGCACCAACAAGATCATAAATCGTGGTAATGGTGTTGATAAACATGGTGTCAACTAAACTTGCTGTTGCTGCGAGGCTTTTCTCTGTTTCATCTTCACTGGACTCTAGATCAATGATGTCTAATAAAATTGATGATGCATCGTCGGCAGCATTTTCAAACGTGTTACGTAATTTAAGTAATTGCTCTTGCTGGCTTAATGAACTTTCCTGTTCAACTAACATTTGTTCCGCTTTTTGTTCATAAATTCGGTAAGATTTTGTCAGTTCAATAAGAGGCGATGTAAGTTGCGATTGAGATTCTACTAGACTATTTAAACGAGTAATATCTGCTTCGAAAGCATTATTAAGTTCAGCAAGGTTTTTTGTAATAGGAGGTATTTTCGAAGAATGGTCACTGTAAAAAGCCAACAAAGTTTCATTTTGTTGAGTACTAAGATTCTCACTCAAAATACTGGTGGTTTCTAACGCGGGCAAACTCACCGTTTTAAGAATAGTGGTTCCGTCTTTAATGCTGTTGTTACTCATTAGAGTAACACCACCAAGGATCAGCAGTAACAGCGTCACAACGGTAAAACCGCCAATGACTCTGGTCGCTACATTAATTTTCATAAAGTACTCCGGCTATTATAATTAGATCCTGCTTATGCTGTATTTTACTATATTGAATTTATTTTAGGGCAGTTGTTTCTCAGGCAAGTGTAACAAATTCTAACTTAAACTATCGGCAAAAGAATACTTTAGTTTAACCTTAAATTAACCTTTGTTGGGTAATTTTTTCATTCTTTTCAAGATGCCATAGGGTTAAGTGCTCTCCCCAACAGCAGCCAGTGTCGAGTGCAAGAATGTGTGAATTGTTCGTTTGGCCCATTAATGCAGCCCAATGACCGAACACTAGTGTGTATTGTGGGCTCGTTTTCGATGGGAATTCAAACCATGGGCATAATTCTACTGAATGCGGTTCATTAGGTGCTGATTTGCATTTAAAATCAAGACTTCCATCAAGATGTAAATATCTCATTCGCGTTAAAGCATTCATACAGTATCGCAATCTGTTTATACCGGTTAATGTTGGTGACCATTGTTCAGCTTCATCAGTAAACATTTTTGCAATTAATTCGGTTAAATAATCATCTTGCTGCAAAGCTAAGCTAACTTGTTTTGCTTCATGTTCTAGGGTCGCAATATCCCATTGAGGAGGTACACCAGCATGGGTCATGATGATATTGTGTTCGGGTAATGTTCTCACTAATGGTTGTTGACGGATCCAATTAACCAAATTATCAATATCTGGTGCATTAAGTAGTTCTTCAAGATGATCTTTTCGACTCACTCGTTTTAATTTACCGTGCAAAGCCAATAGGTGTAAATCATGGTTACCCAGTACCACTTTTGCAGAATCATTTAATGATTGGAAGAAACGAAGTGTTGCTAATGACTCTGTACCTCTGGCAATCAAATCGCCAACAGCCCAAAGCTCATCTTTCGAAGGGTTAAAATCGACTTTTTGCAATAATAACTGCAATTCACTATTACATCCCTGAACATCGCCAACAAAATAGTGTGCCATAAGCTATTGAAATACTCCTGGGACAGCCAAACGAAAAGGTGGAATGGTCGCTAAAAAACGTTCGCCTTTGTGGTCTTCCATACCGTAAAAGCCTTGCATAAATCCAACTGGAGTTTCCAATACGGTACCGCTGGTATATTGATAAGCGGTATTAGGGGCGATAGTCGGCGTTTCACCTACAACACCTGGGCCTTTTACTTCATTCTGTTCGCCTTCTGAATCTGTGATAATCCAATGGCGGTCTTTAAGCGTTACTTTGGTATCGCCCAGATTGATAATGGTAATGGTATAGCTAAAAAGGTATTTATTATCAGCGACATCAGATTGTTGTTCTAAGTATTGGGTGTCGACTTTAATTTTAATAGGCGATTCAACAGGGTTCATTTTACGTCCTAAAGCGAAAGGGCACGCTGAGTTTCAGCATGCCCTTATGATTAATCTTTTTTGTCACACAACATATTAGCCATTGCCACATATTGCGGAACACTTATTTGCTCTGGCCGCAGACTTGGATCAATTTGTAATGTTGCAAAATCGTCGTCTGACAGTAAGGTTTTTAAATTATTACGTAATGTCTTACGGCGCATATTAAATGCCGTCGTGACTAAATGCCTCAATACATCGACATTTTTACATGGCCAAGGTTTGACTTCATAGGGCAATAATCTTACCACTGCAGAATCAACTTTCGGGGCAGGGGTAAAGCTTGTCGGCGGCACTTCCAATACGGGAACCACTTGACAATAATATTGTGCCATTACTGTTAAACGTCCATAAGCTTTAGTACCAGGGCTCGCAGATAAGCGCAGAACGACTTCTTTTTGCAACATAAAGTGCATTGTCTCAATTTGTTCAGCAAACTCAAACAAATGAAACATAAGTGGCGTTGAAATGTTGTAAGGAAGGTTACCAAACACTTTCATTTTTTTGCCAGCTTGTTGCAACTGACTAAAGTCGAACTGTAACGCATCACCTTGATGAATCGTCAGTTTGTCTTTAAGTGTTGGATGGTATTGTAAGCGTTTAACCAAGTCTCTATCTAATTCAACAACGGTTAGGTTATCAATCATGTCTGCAACAGGTTCTGTTAACGCACCCAGACCGGGCCCAATTTCAACGATGATATGGTCATTATCAGGTGCAATTGCACCTACAATGCTGCTGATCACGCCTTGATCAGTTAAGAAGTTTTGTCCAAAACGCTTTCTGGCCGTGTGGCCTAAATGTACTTTATTACTCATTAAAATGGGTTACTTACTTTTTGAGGCCAATTCGATGGCTTTGTTTAATGCACAGGTAAAGCTGCCGCAATCAGCTTTACCACTTCCAGCCAATTCTAGGGCTGTACCATGATCGACTGAAGTACGAATATAAGGTAAACCTAAGGTTATATTGACCGACTTGCCAAATCCTAATGATTTAAGCACAGGTAATCCCTGGTCATGATACATGGCTAATATCACGTCAGCTTGTTCAAGATATTTAGGTTGGAATAGTGTATCTGCCGGCAAAGGGCCAACGATATCCATGCCTTGCTCTCGTAACTCATTGAGTGCAGGAATAATGATATCAATTTCTTCTCGGCCTAAATGACCGTCTTCTCCAGCATGCGGATTGAGACCACACACATAAATTTTGGGTGTACCTAAACCAAACTTACTGACTAACTCGTTGTGTAAAATAGTAATGATATGATGAAGTCTGTCACGGGTAATCGCTTTTGCAACATAGGCTAATGGTATGTGGGTAGTCATTAGTGCTACTTGCAAATTGGGTGCGGCAAGCATCATAACAACATCAGCACAGTTAGCTTGTAATGCAAAAAATTCGGTATGACCACTAAATGGAATACCGGCTTGGTTAATAATTCCTTTATGCACGGGGCCAGTTACGACGGCGTCGAATTCATTCGACATATTTTTTTCACCGGCATAACGTAGAGTCTCGACTACATAATCACTGTTTGCCTCATTCAACACACCGCAGTGTACTTCTTCAGCTAATGTAAAAGGAGCTATGGTTAATGTCCCAGCTGTTTGAGGCTTTGGTTGTTGTGATGGTTGGTAAGGCCTAAGTTGTAAAGGGAGTCCAAGCATTTTGGCGCGTGACATGAGTAGATTAGGATCGGCGCAAACAACTAACTCAACAGGCCATGCCTGTTGAGCGAGTTTGATGACTAAGTCGGGACCTATACCTGCTGGTTCGCCGGGAGTAATTGCAATACGTTTAGTCATGGGTCTTGCTTAACCTCGTCTGCTTTCTGGCTCAATGATTTCAATATACGCTTCAGAGCGCATTTCGTCTAACCAGTTTTGTAGTTCTTCATTAAACTTACGACGGAAGATTAACTGGTGGGCACGGTTACTATTAAATTGTTCAGTGGCATCAGTTTTACGACGCGACTCAAGTTGGACGATATGCCAACCGTGAGTAGTACGAAACGGCTCGCTGATTTGACCTTCTTGAAGACTAGCAAGGGTTTGCGAAAATTCAGGGACATACATGCTTGGATCTGCCCAACCTAATTCACCACCTTTAACTGCAGAGCCTGGGTCTTCTGAGTACTGAGTCGCTAGCTTGGAAAAATCGGCGTCACCAGAACGAAGTTGAGTGACAAAGTTAGTTAACATCGCTTTAGCACGTTCTTCCGATAAAATCGGTGACGGCTTTAATAGGATATGACGAGATTTAACTTCTTCAACCTCTTGTGTTTGCAAGCCACGAGTATCTACAACTTTGATAATGTGAAAGCCAGAACCTGATTTAATAGGGCCAATAATATCACCTTTCTTGGCGCTACTAACGACTTCAGCAAACAATGTTGGCATCTCATTAATGCTCATAAAGTCCCATATACCGCCTTCTAGCGCTTTAGGGCCAGATGAAGATGCAATTGCTGTGCTACGGAAATCGTCCCCATCGTTTAAGCGTTTAAGCACGATATCGGCACGACGGCTAGCACTTTCAAGTTGTTCACTTGTAGGGTTACTTGGTACTTCGATTAGAATGTGACCGATTTGGAACTCAACATCTTTTAAGCCTTGTTCCTGAATTAATTTAACTAAGCTATTAATTTCTTGTGGTGAAACTTGAATACGACGTTGGACTTGAATACGTTGAATTTCACCTAAAGTCACTTCTTGGCGTAATTGTTCACGATACTGGCTAAAACTTGTACCTTCACTTTCAATTGATTGCTGCATTTGGGCAACTGTCATTTTTTGTTCTTTAGCAATATTTTCAATGGTTTGATCTAATTGTAAATCACCAATGTTCAAGCCAATGCGTTCAGCTGTCTGCATTTGTAAATGGGTTAAAATAAGGCGTTCAATAACTTGGGTGCGCAAAGCATCATCTGATGGTAATGTTTGGTTCGCAGCTTTAGCATTCGCTTTAACAGTTGAAATCATGTTGGTGATTTCACTTTCAAGAATGATACCATCATTAATTTGTACTGCTACGCGATCTAATGGCACGGGTACAGCGAAGCTAGTGTGACTTATCGCAAGAGCTAATAATGCAAAAATAATTTTTTTACTGTGTTTCATCCACTAAATCCTTTGGCACATTCAATATAATACAGGCGATTTATCGCCAAATTGGGTCGTTTTATGTTAATTAACAACATAGTTATTGTTATTGGACTATCAGATTGTCGCTAGGTTCAGCAATCTATCACAAAAGAGTGTTAATTCCTTAAGTAAAGTGGCTTACGATAATTAAATAACCCTTCATCGAGCATGTCATCCACACCTAATGGGCCAGAACCACCGAGCCCTTTAATGACAAAGTTAAGGTAAACCCCACTATCAAATTCTTCCATAGCAGTTTGAGATGTGTCGTCATCATAGTTGGTTTTTATACGGTAATGATAGCTCAAGCGTAATGCCCAACAACACGATTCATATTGCACACCTGTGTATGTTTCAATATTACGTGACTTATTGAGATCGTAATAGTAGTTACCCACAAAATATAGGTTGTCACTAATAGGCCAAGATGTACGCATGCCAGCCTGCGAAATATCTACTCGGTCGTTAGTATTTGTATTGAGTAAGTCGGGTACATATCGGTAACTTAGCTGCAATAATTTGTCATTGCTTGGACGATAATCCAAGGTGACTTCATTTTTCTTGTTTTCACCTTTTTCAGTGTCGTGCTGTACAGAGCCACTGATGAACCAATCATTGTATAATTGTGCATCTAACTCAGCTGCTAATACTGAAGTTGATTGAGATTGTTCTTCATTATCATCGATTAAGAGAACTTTAGAGTCTTCGAAGAAAATGATTTGACCGACGCTGAATTTGAATCTTTCATGATTAGTTTCATCAAACAAGCGGGTCGTGAAACCTAATGTAAATTGATTAGCATCTGCCACACGATCTAAACCTGAATATTGGCGATCGCGGAACAGTCCATAGTAGTCTTCTTGCAATTGAGCTGTGTCATAAATACCAATATCAGATTGATCTTCATAGCCGACATAAAGGTATTGGATTTGAGGTTCAATTGTTTGCCTGTATTGCTCATCAAACATTTGTGTTGTTCGTTCAAAATTGACCTGACCATGTAAACGCGCTTGCGGGATCGTACGGCTTACATTGTCTTCTAACGTTGAGTCTTCATCAATGTTTTTTTGCCAATACTGGGTTTGCAGTAATTTAACTTCACTGGTAAACGAACCAGCAGGCCCTTGAATTGGCCAAATTAAGCTAGGCACTAAGTGTAAGCGGGTTGCTGTATTGTACTCGTTATCTTGATGACGAAAGTTAGTGAGCTCAGAGTTAAAATTAAAATCGATAGCTTCAAATAAGTCTGCAGAACGATAATTAAAGTTAAGTTGTGGCATCACTTGATAGGGCTTTTCTTCTTCACCGAGTACTTTTATATCTTGTACGCGCATGTTGAAATCCCAGTTACGTTCAAAATAACTGGCTTCTCCAATTCGCGATAACTGATTGTCGGTTGACTGATTTACATCGGAATTTAAATCGTTGAAATAATTGTTGTCTGACACATCTGTGTAATTAGCTCTTACACGCCAATTTTTATTCAGTGCACCTTGATGACTCCAGTGATAAAGATAACGGTCAGCGTTAGTGCTGAGTTCATTATCACTGGCTATATATTCAAAGTTGAGCTGACCATTTTGTTTTTCTCCAGCCAAATACCTAAATTCAGTTTTGGTGTATAAGCCGCGAGATGACATATAGTCTGGTGTAAAAGTTAAATCATACTCTGGGGCGATATTCCAATAATAAGGCGTACTCACTTCAACACCGTTGGTGGTACTGGTGCTAAAGCTAGGAAATAGAAAACCTGATTTACGTTTGTCTGAAACCGGCACTGTCATATACGGAATGTACAACACAGGGACACCCGCAATACGTAGTTTGGCGTTCCAAATTTCGCCCCATTCCTCGTTGCTGTCAATTTTGATCATATCTGCTTCGAGCAACCATGATTCATCGCCAACGGGGCAGGTGGTGAAGTTGGTTTTTGTCAGCAATAGATTATTGTCTGAAGTGATCTGTAATTTTTCTGCATCACCATGGACTTGTTGTCCATGCAACCAATACTTAGCACCTTCTAACGTAGCATTATTACTGCTCATTTGTGCTTCTAGGGTATCGGCTGTGATGGTAAATAATTCGTCTTTAAATATCAGATTTCCATCAGCATTTAAACGTTGTTCCTTTTGATCTAACACGGCATTATCAGCTGCGATATGACGAAGTCCTTGGCTAAAACTGACATCGCCCGAAAATTCAGCCTGATTATTATAAACAACATTCGAATTATCACTAATAATGACAATTTGATCGTCTGAGATATTAGTTAATGCTGCGCGGTCTTCAAATGAGCGAGACACAGGCGGAGCCACAACGCATTGCAACGCAGGCGCTTCGGTTGTAGTAGGCTCATCGGCCAACACTATGTTTGGGAGTAGGCTTAGTGCCAGAAAATAACGGATCTGCATTGTTGTCAATAATTTATGAATTCTGATTCAGGAAAAGTTTTGGAGAGAAAAAGATACTCAGCTAAGTAAAACATTCCATTCTTTAGCTGTTTCCAAATGTTATGCTGGCTATAATAAAGCAATTTTTCATTAAGAGCCATTGAGATGATTCTATCTGATCCAAGATTTGTCGCGTTAAGTAACTGGTTAAAACAATATTTTGGCGATGAAGTTAGCATTAATTTGATTTGTGGCGATGCCAGTTTTCGACGTTATTTCCGTATTCAACATCAAGGTTGTCATTATATTGTCTCTGATTCGCCTATTGATTTAGTGCCAATAGCCCCTTTTGTTGCAATGGCCAAGGCATACCAATGCGTTGGGCTACTGGTACCTGAAGTACTCGCTACCTGCGAGGAATATGGTTTTGTTTTGCAAACTGATGTTGGTGAATTACAGCTTTTATCGGTGCTGAATAAAGACAATGTGACCGATTATTATCAACAGGCTTTAACGTTATTACCTGTGATTGCAGCTGTAACGGAAACTGATAACGGACCACTAGCCGATTACGATGCGTCTTTTGTGACGAAAGAATTGGCCATTTTTGTCGATTGGTTAATAAAAGAACATTTAAATTACGTATTGACGAGCAATGAACAGCAAATGATTGCCTCCACCTTTAATGCGTTAACCCAAAACGTTATCGCCCAACCTAAAGTAGGGATGCATCGTGATTATCATAGCCGTAATTTATTGCTGAACGACCAAGCTCTTGCTGTGATCGACTTTCAAGACGCGGTGCTTGGCCCGATAACTTATGACGCGGTGTCATTATTGCGCGATTGTTACGTGCGTTGGCCAGACAATATCGTTAATCAGTTGATGATATATCATTATCAACTCGCTATAGAAAAAAAATTAATGGATGAAAGTGTTGAGTTTTCAACTTATAAGCAATGGTTTGATTTAATGGGAATACAGCGCCACATTAAAGCCGCCGGGATTTTTGCACGTTTATATCATCGCGATGGTAAGCGCGGTTATCTGGCGGATATTCCATTAACATTGCAATATATTGTCGATATTGGCGCCCAATACCCACAAATTGCAGACTTCAGTGCCTGGGTAGCTAGCGTTATCCTGCCGTTAGTTAAGCAACAGCCCATTCTCGAAGCCGACAATGAAGCTGGATGTAAAACAGAAAGCAAAGTAGGGAATGCAATAGGCACTGAGGCAAAGAATAAAGCGAGAAATAAACCATGAAAGCAATGATTTTGGCTGCAGGACGAGGCGAACGTTTACGGCCACTAACCGATTCATTGCCTAAACCACTCGTCAATGTTGCAGGTAAACCGTTAATTGAATATCACTTAGAAAAACTGGCCTCAATAGGCGTGACGCATGTGGTGATTAATCAAGCTTGGTTAGGGCATAAGTTACCTGAAATATTGGGTGATGGAAGTCGTTGGGGTTTACTGATTAGCTATAGTGAGGAAACTACGGCGCTAGAAACCGCAGGTGGTATTAAACAAGCATTAACTCTATTGGACGACAAGCCCTTCTTAGTTATTAATGGCGATATTTTTATTGATCACTTGCCAACGTTAGCGTTAGCTTACGAGCAAGTATCACAAGGTTATGCTGATGCTTTTTTGTGGTTAGTCGATAACCCCGAACATCATCCACAAGGTGACTTTGCCATTGCAATGCAAGGCCAATTAAGCCTTAACAGTCAACAACAGTTTACTTATTCTGGAATAGGCATTTATCATCCTCAATTATTTAGCAATCTACCAACAGGCAAGCAAGCGTTAGGGCCATTGCTTAAGCAATCTATTGCTAAGCAACGGGTTTATGGCGAACATTTTAATGGTTATTGGTGTGATGTTGGCACCCTTGAACGGCTAGAACAACTGCAGAGTAGATTACTGACTCAAGGTTAAACCATGTGATTTCGCTTAAGTGATATGCGCGAAAAGTATTAATTATTAACGGTAATGGAAAACAAGATGCGAATTTGGGGTAAAGTTTTTGGGTTTATCATTGGTTTTATGTTTGGGCGATTTTTTGGTGCCATTTTAGGGTTATGGTTAGGTCATGCTTATGACAAACGCCAAGGTTTTACTTCATTAATTCGCAAAGGCGGTGAACGTCAGGCGATGTTTTTCCATTCTACATTTGCGGTGATGGGCCATGTAGCTAAAGCTTCTGGGCGAGTGACCAAAAGCGATATACGTATTGCGACCATGTTAATGGATCAAATGAAGTTGTCTGGACAGTCGCGTATTGATGCGCAAACGGCTTTCCGTGAAGGGCGCCAAGCTGACTTTGATTTAATCAAGCAGCTAGAACTGTTTCGACAAGTCACCCAAGGTCGGATTGAACTAGCGCAGATGTTCTTAGAAATCCAAATACAAACAGCCTTGGTGGATGGCGAGTTACATGCCAATGAAAAACAAATATTGTCAGTTATTGCCCAAAAATTAGGCTTAGGTGCACAACTGGAGGCATTGCTTGCACGTTGGCAGGCTGAGTTTAGCCATCATCAGTCGCCGCAAGGTAATAACATGTCGCTTACTGACGCTTACGTGTTACTTGGAGTACAAGAGTCTGCTAGCGATCAAGATGTAAAACGAACCTACCGTAAATTGATGAATGAACACCATCCAGATAAGCTTGTGGCAAAAGGTCTACCAGAAGAAATGATGGAACTGGCTAATAACAAAGCTCGAGATATTCAAGTCGCATACGAGCGAATTAAAACCTCGCGAGGCATGCGATAACGCAAGCTGATAACGTATTTTTGTTAGGATTGAGGTAATAGATGAAAATAGTGGTATTAGATGGTTATACCCTTAACCCAGGTGATTTGAGTTGGCAGGCGCTTGAAGCATTGGGCCAGTGTGACATTTACGACCATACTACACTGGATCAAATTGTCAGTCGCTGCCAAGGTGCGCAAATGGTACTTACCAATAAAACGGTACTCAGCGCAGAGACCTTAAAGCAGCTGCCCGACTTAGCCTATATTGGCGTTCTAGCCACAGGCACCAATGTGGTCGATGTTGATGCCGCATCAGCACAGGGAATAGTGGTAACCAATATTCCTGCTTACGGTCCTGATGCCGTGGCGCAAATGGTGTTCGCTCATATTCTACATCACCATCAACAGGTAGCCTTACATGACCAAGCCGTTAAGCAAGGGCAGTGGGCTACACAACGAGATTTTTGTTTTACCCTAGCGCCATTGACCTCATTAAAAGGCCTCACTCTCGGCGTTGTGGGTTATGGTGATATTGGCCAACAGGTTGCCAATTTAGGTGTCGCGTTTGGCATGAAAGTATTGATCACCACCACTCAACCCAAAGCAGATTTACCTGATGCTATTCAATGGTGTGATCGCGACAGCTTACTTAAGCAAGCCGATATTATATCGCTACATTGTCCGCTTAATGCCGTGACAAAGTACATGATAAACAATGACAGTTTACGTTTACTTAAACCGGGCTGTTTATTAGTTAATACTGCCCGTGGCGACTTGATTAATGAAAATGATCTCGCTCAATGGCTTAACAATGGTAACGGATTTGCCGCTGTTGATGTGTTATCCACTGAGCCGCCAAGTAGCAATAATCCTTTACTTAGTGCCGCTAACATTACCATTACCCCGCATATCGCATGGGCGACATTACAAGCCAGACAAAATCTGCTTAATATTGCGGTTGATAATGTACGCCAATTTCAACAAGGTAAAGCATTGAATCAGGTTAACGGTTAACGGGATTTATCACTCTGTTATAAATCTTGTATCGACGGGTTAGCACTGTGATTTATAGTGCTAACCTACATTAACAATACGAACGGGATCTGCACATGTCACTCTGGAAAATCTTGTTTGATTTCGTCGATAAAGAACGTACAAGGTTTGATAACGTGCGTCATGACACTCATGCACTGCAATTTGAAATTGAATCGAATATTCATTTTATTGTTGATGGTTTAGCGCAAAAGATTTGTGCCGCCGACATCATCAAGGGTCTAGAAACCCAAGCGTTTGATAAAGCCATGCGATCGGGATTAGATATTCGTCAGGCTAAGTTAGTACCGCGAACCATTGAGGGTTATAAAGAGTTCGATAAATACTTAGGTGAGCCAAGTGGCGTATTGATTAAAAAGCTGTACATAAAAATAACGGTACTGAAAAAACTGATTAACGCGGGTAAACTTGATCAAGATCTTAAACTTAAAGCGCTGTTTCGTTTGCTAATGTTAGTCCATTTTCACTTAGCCGATAAATCACTGCCAACAGTAAAAAGCTAAACCGTAGAAGCTCTACAGTTTAGCTTGTTTTTTTGTTTGCTTCAGTTCAATTCAACTTTGCTTAGAATAACACCTTAATCTTGCTTGCTACTGTCTTGGCTTTTTCTATAGCCGATTCCACAGAGCTATCGCGAGCTAATGCAACACCTAAACGACGGCGTCCATCTATGTCTGGTTTACCAAATAAGCGTAATTGCGTATCCGCAGGCGCTAAAGCCGCGGCCATACCTTGGTAGCGGATATTAGTCGATGTGCCTTCAGCAAGAATAACCGCAGAAGCGCTGGGCCCATGTTGCACAATATTACTGATCGGTAACCCTAAAATCGCGCGTACATGCAGAGCAAATTCCGACAAGTCTTGGCTCATTAAGGTCACTAAGCCCGTATCGTGTGGCCTTGGTGACACTTCAGAAAAATACACCTCATCACCTTTTACAAATAACTCGACCCCAAATAAGCCATAACCACCAAGGGCCTCAACCACTTTTTGACTCATTGCTTGGGCTTTTTGTAGTACTGCCGCCGAGATCGCTTGTGGCTGCCATGATTCACGATAATCACCATCTTCTTGGCGGTGACCTATCGGCTCGCAAAAATGAATCCCATTGACGGCGCTAATAGTCAGGAGGGTAATTTCATAGTCGAAGGGGATAAAGGCTTCAACAATTACGCGTCCTTTGCCAGCACGACCACCTTCTTGAGCGTATGCCCATGCTTGTTGGATAGTGTCGGTCGACTTAATCACGCTCTGTCCTTTGCCTGACGAGCTCATTACTGGCTTAACTACGCATGGAATACCGATATCAGAAACGGCTTGTTCAAACTCGGACTGGGTATCACAGAAATAATATTTTGATGTTGGTACCGCTAAGGTTTCTACTGCAAGTCGGCGAATGCCTTCACGATCCATGGTTAGTTTTGTCGCATTGGCGGTTGGCACCACATGCAAACCTTGCTGTTCTAGTTCTACTAACGTTTGGGTGGCAATAGCTTCAATTTCTGGGATCACTAAATCTGGCTGCTCCAGCTCGATAACGTCTTTTAATGCTTTTGCATCCAGCATGTTAATGACATGGAAACGATGCGCAATTTGCATTGCTGGGGCATTAGGATAGCGATCAACTCCGATAACTTCAATACCGTAACGTTGTAGCTCAATGGCAACTTCTTTGCCAAGCTCTCCACAACCCAATAGCATCGCTTTAATCGTACCAGGAGTATTTGCTGTGCCAAATGTAGTAGGAATAGACATAGTAATTTACAGCCTCTGTGTAGGGATATTTTTATATGCCGAACAGTGTAACGAGGTGAGGTATTAAAAATCCAATATAAAAATCATTAAATGGATAAGACTATGGGTATTTTGTGTTTTTTTGTGATGAAAGATTGTATTTAATTACGATAAGTCTAGATGTATAGGTATGTAGATGTTGACAGTGCCGAGTTTGAGTGAGTAATAGTCACAACACTACGGCGTTGAATTCTAGGGTGCTGATACGATAAAAAAGCCAACATCATGGGGTTAATGTTGGCTAAATATTATTTGAATTTGGAGCTAACTAAGGTTTAACGAGTAACTCAGCAGCAGTTAAAATCAACTCTGGCGCAGGACGAACCTTGTAGTTCGGGTTCACATATTGAAAATGAATCAAACCGCTTTTATCTGCCACATAGACAGCAGGCACTGGCAATACTAAACGTTTATCACCTTGTGGCGTGGTAAATAAGGTGTTGTTGACGTGCAACTTAGCTTGGTAAGTTTTAGTGACTTTTTCACTGGTGTAATAAGCTAAACCAAACGCTTGTGCTGCTGCCATTGACGTGTCTGACAACAATAAATAATCGAGCTCTTGCTTATTCATCGACGCGCGCATTTTTTCAGGGGTGTCAGGTGAAATTCCCACTAACTGGAAACCCATCTCAAGCAGTTTAGGTTCAATTGCTTTTAGCTGACCCATTTGTGAATTACAAAATGGACACCAACCGCCACGGTAAAAGAAGAATATCGTCGGCTTTTGCGCCATAAGCTTACTGAGCTCAATCGCTTTACCATCCACATCTTGCAGGGTAATGGCTGGTATCTGGTGGCCATTGAGTAGCGGCATGACATTATTTTCGTCACTGGCAATAGGCTTAGCCACACTGGCTAAACTGGTTAACGTAAGTGCGGTGGCAACAAGCAGTGTTTTTAACATGATCATTCCTTATAGAGTAATGTCCCGACTAAAGTAGACCACATAATCACACAATTTATTTCATTCAAATACAAAAAAAGCGCCTAAGCGCTTTTTTCAATTACCGTTTATTGTTTCGAACGGGGGTTATTTAATTTTTTTGTATTTAACTGTGCTGCTAACTTTACCCACTTTAACACGACGTCCGTCCATGTTTTTCTCAGCAATCATCTGGTCACCAGCGTTATCGCCACGTTGTTGTTTTTTGGCAAAGCTACGACGCTTTTCAATTTGTTTCAACAACATCTCACGGCTACCTACTTCATAGCCCGGTACAGTAACACGACGAATTGGCTGACCGATTAGTTTTTCAATATCGGCTAAGGTGCGTTCTTCTTCACGGCTCACAAACGAAATGGCGACACCGGTTTTACCTGCACGACCTGTACGGCCAATACGGTGCACGTAATCTTCGGCTAAAAACGGTAAATCGTAGTTAACAACGTATTCAAGATTTTTAATATCAAGACCACGGGCTGCCACTTCGGTAGCCACTAACACGCGGATTTTTCCTTCAACAAATTCACGTAACGCACGACGACGGCTACCTTGCGCTTTCTCGCCATGAACCACGCCCGATGGAATACCATCTAAGTTTAATTCTTTAACTAATTTGTCTGCTGCGTCACGAGTTGCCGTGAACACCAATACTTGTTGCCAGTTTTTGGTGCCGATTAACTCAGATAATAATTCACGCTTACGACGTTGTTCAACAGGGTATACCACCTGACTAACTGTGTCTGCAGTGGTGTTTTGCTTATCAACCGTAATCACTTTAGGTTTATTAAGCATGTCATTCGCTAGTTTTTTTACCTCAGAAGAAAAGGTCGCAGAGAACAACATATTCTGGCGTTCTTTGTTTACTGCTTGAAGGATCTTTTTAATATCGGCACTAAAACCCATATCAAGCATACGGTCAGCTTCATCAAGTACTAAGAACTCAACATTAGACAAGCTTAAGTTACACGCCACAATGTGTTCAAGTAAACGACCTGGTGTAGCTACAATAACGTCGGCACCGCGTTTAAGTTTTTGTGACTGGGTATCTATTTTAACGCCACCATAAATGGTTAATACCGTTAAATTAAGATGCTTACTGTAAGCGCTAATGTTGTCTGCAACCTGTGCGGCAAGCTCACGGGTTGGAGTAAGAATTAAGGTGCGAGTGTTAGACGGCATCGTCTCTTTTGGGTTATCACACATTCTTTGTAATATAGGCAGTGCAAATGCTGCGGTTTTACCGGTACCTGTTTGAGCGCTTGCTAGGACATCTTCACCACGACGGATTGCTGGGATAGCTTGTTGTTGAATTGGCGTCATAGATTGATAACCGCACTCAGCGATCGCGCGTAATATTTCTGGGGCGAAGCTAAAAGATTCGAATTTCATGGTGCGGTTCCTGTATGTACATCAAAACAAAGCGATTAACTTGTAGCAAGCTAAGTTAGCTGCACAGCGTCAATCTAGAATATTTGGGCCGATAGCCATCATTAAATGGCTGGATTTATGCTTAACTGGGTTGATTAACGTCTTAGGATAGTTGAAAAACGTTAAGCTTGAATGATACACCCAATTGAGCGCCATCGATAAGCGGCCGCGGAGTATAACAAACTTTTGTTTAAATCCTGAACTTTATCTGTGTCTAACGATAAGATTTTTTAGCCGAGAATTGTTTAGTTGATATGGCTCGATAGCAATGGCATTTAGAGCCTGTAAAGTTTAGGACTGTTAACTCATTTTTGGGCAAAAGTGTATTTAAGATATGGCCTGCGGCCACTAACGTCTGGCGCAGGGCAGAAAAAAGAATCGTTCACGGCTCCTTGATATTCATCCTATCTCTATTCCATTGCTCCAAATCCAGATATGACATCGAACAATTCCGCATCGATACCACTTTGACGTAAGCTGTGAAATTTTTGCTTAAGACTTGCATGCAGTTCATCGATATTTTTTTCTGCCCGCTGCATTGCAGACAAGCGACTGGCATTTTCACTGTTAAGTGATTCAGCACAAGCCCTAAACAGACTGACAAATAGATATTCACGCATCATAGCGCTTAGTGTTTCAGACCGCTCGGGCATAACTTCGGGTAAGTTATTAGTTGGCCATTGAATACTTGCAAAGTTTTGACTCCAGTGAGCATCTAGGGGTAAAAGTTGTTGGCTCACAGGAGTATAAATTGAATCGACATTTGGGCGATGATGAAAAATATACACCCGATCGATTGTCCCTTTCTCTCTTTGCGCTTCCATTTCAATCAAAATTGTACCGACTAGCGTTGAAATGACATCAACTGAATTTGGCAATATAAAACCTTGCTTTAGCACAAGTTTGGTTTCTAAAAGCCTTGACTGAAGACGATCTCCCACAGTCCAGACCAATTTATTCCCCGGCATTTTCTGCAATGACTCACAGACAAATTCGACCATTACTTCGTTAAATTGACCGACTAAACCCTGATCGGTTCCAAATACTATGACGCCAATGGCTGCTTTATTTGACGGTGGCCTTTTTGTTTTAATACTAGGGGATTGATATTGCTGGAAACAGGCGGCTAAGCCAAGTTGCACAGTACGATAATAATCATCTAATGAGTGAACTGCATTTTCGTATTGGCAGATATTAGATGACGCCATTGCCTTCATGCTGCGCACGACAGACTCAAGATCATCAGCACTGTTAATCTGATGACGCAGACTTGCGAGGCCTTCACTCATACTATTTCCTCTGCTTTCTGGCTGGACATAAATTGTGCTAATGCATTATGGACAGACTGGATAATGGCGTCTCTATCTTCTGCTGTTAATTCTTCAGATGTCTCTAAACGAGTGATTATTTCAGCTGGAAAATCGGCAGCAGCATTGCGAACTGCCAACTCGGCTTCACTCATTAGTGTCAACGGTATGTCATCAAATAGATTGGCCGTTAATGCCAGCAAGACCGCAATTTGTTCAACCATAGAAATTGGCGTGGATTCAGCTTGCTTTAGGCAAGCGCGAATACGTCGACCGTGGCCGATTGTTTTTAATGTGTTGTCATCTAATCGAGCGCCAAAACTCGAAAATGTTTCCAGCTCTTCAAACTGCGCATAAGCCAATTTTAGGTTTGATGCAACGGACCGATAAGCAGCTCGTTGTGCCTTACCCCCAACACGAGAAACAGATTTCCCTACGTTGATAGCAGGCAGCACGCCCAGTTCAAATAACGAGGGTGAAAGATAGATCTGCCCATCGGTGATAGAAATGAGATTCGTAGGAATATAGGCTGATATATCCTGTGCTTCAGTTTCAATAATGGGCAGCGCCGTTAATGAACCACCACCTTGTTCTTGACTTAAGTGAGTAGCCCGCTCCAATAAACGCGAGTGAATATAAAATATATCACCTGGAAAAGCTTCACGTCCTGGAGGGCGACGCAACAGCAGTGACAGCTCGCGGTAAGTGCGTGCGTGGTGTGTTAAGTCATCATAAACAATTAATACGTCGCGTCCTTGCTGCATAAAATATTCGGCAATACTGGTCGCTGCATAAGGGGCAATATAAGCAAGGCCTGGAGGATCATTACCTTCGGTAACCACTACCACGGTATATTCCATAGCGCCTTGTTTTTCTAATGTGGCAATGACTTTGGCAACACCAGATGTACGTTGGCCAATAGCACAATATACGCAAAGTACATTTTTGCCACGTTGGTTCAGTATGGTGTCAAGGGCAATAGCCGTTTTACCAGTTTGTCTATCGCCGATAATCAACTCTCGTTGGCCACGCCCCACCGGAATAAGGGCGTCAATTACTTTGATACCTGTTTGCAAGGGAACACTCACCGCCGCACGATTCATAATTGCAGGCGATGGACGTTCAACGGGGAGGCGGGTACTTGATAGCAATCGGCCTTTGCCATCTAAGGGTTCTCCGATAGGATTGATAATACGGCCTATTAGGCCGTCTCCTACGGGAACATCCACTATATGCCCACAACGTTCTACTTCATCACCGGCTTGTAAATGCCAATACTCTCCCAATAGTACAACCCCAATTTCATTTTCATTCACATTGAATGCAATGCCAAAAATATCACCAGGGAACTTAAGCACTTCTTCAAAACCGACTTTTGGCAAGCCAGATACGATTGCAATACCAGTGGCAATACTGGTAATTATGCCGACTTCTCGCGGTTGCAATAGGGGTGAAAAAGATTGCCGCGCTTGTTGCAGAGTCGAAAATGTTTGCTCAAATATTGATTGTAAGAAATCAGGCGCTGGTTTCATGATTATTATCCTGTGCGCTTGAGGGACTTAAGTCTGAATTCTCGATACTGCTGGTGGTTAATAGTAATTCATCAACACGTTTTGCCAGTGATCTGAGATATTCGTTAATGCTCCAAGATATTTTTTGACCATTGATACTGATCTCTATCCCGCTGATGACCTTGGGCTCAATGGCGAATTGAAGTGTTATCTCGTGGCCCAATATTTTTTCTATTTCTGTTTTAATAACAGAGCATTGCGGCTTTGGAAGTGTAAAGGCTGTTTGAACAAGAATAGGTTTAGCTGATAAGTTAAATGCTGCGGTAAAATCAGTCGTCTCTTTATCCGTTAATTCATGTAAACGGCGAATAAAAATCTCTGTCATGGACGCTTCCAAAGAGGTTTCAGCAAGATCGTCGAGAACCTTACGTGTGATGGAAAATATTTCTTCGCGCGCACTTTGGCTAAGCGCCACTTGTAAATTGAGTTGCTCATTTTTAAGGGCTAATTGTAATTTTTTACGGAGATCTTCTGCTTCTTGTCTAACCGTTTCGAGTAACTGAGCCCGCTCGGCTTTTGTATCTTCTATTAATTTATTCATGCGGGTTGTTTTTTGCTGTTCAAACTCAGCATTTTTCTGCTCAAATTCATTGCGCTGCTGCTCTGCTTTGGCACTTTTGGCATCCGCGTCGGCAATTTCTGTGGCGATCCTTTTCTCTCGGGCATCGATATTATTAATAATAGGTCGGTATAAAAATCGTTTCAGTAACCATATGAGTACCAAAAAGTTAACCACTTGAGCAAATACGGTAAACCAGTCAATTAGCATAACTTATATACCTGCAGCTAGGTCGATAAAGTAATTCCAAAATGGATTGGCAAACAACAAAATCATCGATACAACAAAGCAATAAATTGCAGTGGATTCTATCATCGCCAAGCCGACAAGCAGGGTACGAGTGATAGTGGCAGATGCATCAGGTTGTTGGGCTAATGCAGATAATGCCGTTGCAACTGCCTTGCCTTCGGCTAATGACGGTCCAATAACGCCGATAGTGATGGTTAATCCTGCGGTGATAATCGATACCATTGCAATAATTGTTATGCTGTCCATACTTGCTCCTAAATCAATTTAAGGTGTTGGATCATTGCTGAGAGCCTGGTTTAGTGTCTTGCTCTTCAATGGTGTCAGAGCTGTCTTGTGCAAGCTCATCCTCCGTTTTTTGAATGCGTGTTGCTGCAGTGATGTATACGGTTGCCAAAATAAAAAAAATATAGGCTTGTATAATGCCCGTGAGTAAACCGAGTAGTGTCATTACTATCGGAAATATAAATGGGGTAATACTCAGTAAAATACCGATGATCATTGCACCACTCATCATATTGCCAAACAATCGCACCGCTAAGGCCAGCGTACGCGACAGTTCACTAATAATGTTAAATGGCAACATAATAACGGTTGGTTTGGTATAGGAGACTAGGTAGCCGCGCAAGCCTTGCTCCTCAATGCCAAATAATGGCACTGCTACAAATACAGATAATGCCAAAGCGACGGTACAGGAAAGTGAGCCAGTCGGCGGTTCGAAGCCGGGAAAGACCGTACAAATGGCGGAGGCGGCGATAAATAAAAATAGCGATCCAAGAAAGCCTAGATACTTATGGGGATTACTCAGACCAACTTCTTCAATTTGTCTGCTAATCATGATGACAAGCATTTCTAGCAAGTTTTGCCAGCGGGTGCGGCGCATATTTTTGGATAATTTTCTGGTAATAACAATGGAACTTATCACCAATAACAGCATGACTAACCAAGTAAATACTATCGTCGCGTTGAGCTTAACAAAGCCCATTTGCCAGAAAATAATTTGGTCAGGACTAAGGTTCATAAAACGTCTTCCTCAGTATCGAGTATGAGATCGTTGTTTAACGAGTGTGTATGTTGTTTGAGTTGAATGTATCTCGTTGTAATTAAACGTACTAACATAAACCCAAATAAACCCGCCACTAAATTATGCCAATCTTTGCCGATAATAAAATAGAATCCAGCAATTACTATAGTTGAGCGTACTAACAAACTGATGATAAATAGCAGCGCAACATGTTGGCTTGATTGCAGCTGATTAACCGTCCACCAAAGCCCTGCGAAAAAAAGTATTCCCAGCAATGCGCCTGCTAGCAAAGCCAATGCTAGCTCTACAAATATGTTGCCTACCAATAAGTTTTCCATAAGTCGGTTTCCATCAAATAAGTTGCCTACAGGGTTTATTAAGTTAATCGCCTCGGTGGATTTCTTTATCTTCTTTGTCAATCCAATACCAGGCATTGGCACAACCTAGGCATAAACCGAGAACCAATAACATCAAGGTTCTTGAATGTTCACCGGGATAGTGTTTATCAAGCCAAATACCCAATACTGTACCGAGTATGGTCGGTACCACCACTGACCAACCAATGAGTCCCATCATGCCAAACCCCATCCAAACTATTTTGTTTACATGGCGTTGAGCCTTTAATTTTCGCGTTGCCATATTGTCAACTTGTCGGCTAAACTTTTCGTTGTTGGACTTATATTTTTCGGGCTTTGTTGTGTCGGCATTTGGTTTTAGCGACGTTTTTTTTTGCGATTTATTATTCATAATTACACTCGCTCATGATGAAAATCAGTCAAGCGGTGGATAAAATCACTTTCCATTTTTATCAGTACTGAACGCAATTGTTGTTCCTGCTCATCTAGGTGCATAAACTCTTGCTCAACGGCTTGATGTAATTCACCCAGCCCCAAACCGCCTATGGCGTTACGCACTGATATCAATACATCAAAGCCCGTTTTAACCAATACACCTTCATCAATGGCAACGTAGACTTCATCAGCCCCCTCGCATTCATAAACCAGTAACCCTGCGGTTAATGACGCTACACAGTCTAGTCTATGGGGCAAAATACCAAACGAACCTTGATGGGTTACTGCGACAATACGTACAATATTTTGCTGCTCGGTAAACACTTTATATGGCAATAGAATTTTAAGGTTCATGTGTGCTGATAACATGTTACGTACCTTGTTTGTCCGTTTGCTTATCTACAGTTGGCTGTGCGTTTATTTTCTCAAGCTTAGGGTTTATGGCTTCATCAATTGAGCCAATCATATACAGAGCACTTTCTGGATAGTCTTTAAATTCATCGAGTAGAATTCGTTCGCAGCCATCTAATGCTTCACTAAGACTTACCAATTTCCCTGGCATACTTGTGAACTGTTCTGTGGTAAAAAAAGGTTGAGTAAAAAAACGTTCAAGGCGACGAGCGCGTGCCACAATTTTATGATCTGCTGCCGATAGCTGTTCCATACCTAACATGGCGATAATGTCTTTAAGTTCTTCATATTGTGCCAACGTGCTGCGTATTTTCTGCGCCAAGTCGTAGTGGCGTTGACCGATAATACTCGGAGTGGCCATTTTAGAATTAGATTGCAACGGATCAATGGCTGGGTAAAGTCCTTCACTGGCCCGTTTCCGCGATAGCACAATTGATGCCGATAGATGTGAAAAAGTATGCACCGCAGCGGGATCGGTAAAGTCGTCTGCCGGCACGTATACCGCTTGAATGGAAGTAATCGCACCCGTATCAGTATTGGCAATACGATCTTCGAGTTGTGACAATTCAGTACCTAAGGTTGGCTGGTACCCCAAGCGTGCTGGCATTTGGCCCATTAAACCAGACACTTCCATACCCGCCTGAATAAAACGAAAAATATTATCAATCAGTAACAACACATCACGATGTTCATCGTCACGAAAATATTCGGCCATGGTTAATGCGGCATGACCCACACGAAAGCGTGCTCCAGGTGGCTCATTCATTTGTCCGAATACCATTACCATATTATCCAATACGCCTGCTGCTTTCATCTCTCGGTAGAGTTCTTCACCTTCTCGACAACGCTCACCAATACCGCAAAAAATACTCACCCCAGCATGCTGGCCTACCATATTGTGGATCATTTCGGTCAGTAACACCGTTTTGCCCACTCCGGCACCGCCAAAAAGTCCAGCCTTACCACCACGTTCAAGAGGCATTAATACATCAATTACTTTGATACCGGATTCGAATACTTCGGATTTAGTTGCAAGCTGGTCGATTGCTGGCGGTTCGTTATGTACAGAACGCCACTGGGTATCTATTGGTGGTGGTTTATGATCAATGGTGTTGCCAAAAACATCAAACATCCGCGATATAATTGTCTTACCCACAGGTGCCAATAGTGGTCCGCCGCTGTCATCTACCACCATGCCTCTAGCCAGCCCTTGGGTTGGTGTCAGCGCAATGCAGCGCACTCGATGTTCATCTAGTTGCGAAAAAACTTCGAGAAAAACTTGTCCCTTTTCTCCGGTAGTTAATAAAGTTCGAATAGGCGGGAGTTGCTGAGCAAATAGAATATCGACAACACTACCGCGTATCGCTATAACTGTACCTGAATTGGGTGAGGCATTTTTTCTATCCATCATATTCTGTCGATTATCTCCGATAACCAGATTGAAGTGCATAGAGGTTAATAACGAGTAAGAGGCTTACTAACTTACTATTATCGCAAGGCTTTGATTAAGTTGAAGTCTCCATTTGTTACCGCTAGTCAATGACTTGTTCTATTCGAACGTTATAGGTTTATTTAGTTATAGTACTCGCTGCGTCGTTTTACCATTTGTTTGCTTTGTTCTATAGCAATAAGTCATCACATTGGACATTATTTTAAAGGAATAAAAAAACCGTAATAGGTTCGTGCATTAACCTCAAACATATATTTATCCAACTTAACGCCTAGCAATCAATCTTTTCCAAACACTTACCAATATTTAGCTCATTACCTCATTAAAAACCTTTTGGCGTGCTTTGCGTTGACGCAGATCAATTCAGAGTAATAGAGCTGCAGCAACCTCTGTTTTACCCTTATCTAATGCAAGATTAATCAATTCGAATGCTGGTGGTTATTGGCGTGGTGGCATTGGTTTATTGAATATTCGGCAAGTTCGCGATGCTGGCAGTCGCGATCTTGATTGTCATCGTCAAGCAGTGGGTCTGCTAAACTAGCGTTCTGTCGTTAACCGATATTTATGTCGAAAACAAAAAAGGCCAGCCTCGATGGCTGGCCTTAATATTGAGTCTATAATCGGGTTAAATCGCCCAACCACCCATATAGAAAGCGACTAAACCGAGTGTAATTAACATAACCCCAAGTCGCAGTTTACGCCACTCGCCACTGCATATGCGGCCAATAACCAAGGTAACAAAACCAAGCATAATTCCGGTAACGATATTGCAGCTTAAAATGATAAATACTGCGCAGGTTAGGCCTGCCATTGCATCTACTTTATCGTCAAAATCAAGCTTGGTGACATTGCTTAGCATTAGTAAACCAACATACATCAGCGCTGGAGCAGTAGCATAAGCAGGTACTAAAAAGCTTAGCGGCGCTAAGAACATCATCATCAAAAATAGCACGCCAACGATGGTCGCGGTCAGACCCGTTTTACCACCTGCAGCGGTTCCTGCTGCGGATTCAATATAAACCGCTGCTGGAGCCCCCCCGACCACGCCTGCAAAAATACTGCTAACAGAATCTGATGTCAGTGCCTTACCACCACCAACAATATTGTCTTTATCATCGAGAAGTTCCGCTTGCCCTGCAACCGCTCTAATTGTGCCAGTTGCATCGAAGATAGCGGTCATCACTAATGCCAACACAATAGGCAGCACCACTGGATTCAATGCACCCATAATATCGAGCTGACCAATTAGCGATGTTTCAGACATTAAGTCCGGCAAAGCAAATAAACCTTGATATGTCACGCTAGGATCAAATATTAACCCAAAGATTGATAACCCTACGATGACCAGCAATATGCCACCAGGCATACCTCGGCGCTCAAGCCCTATCGTCATAGCAAGACCAACAATGGTAGCGATAACCGGTAAGCTATTAATATCACCAAGCTTTACAGGTAAACCCGCATCATTTGATACAATCAATTTCACGCTATTGGTTGCAATAAGGAGTAAAAACAAACCAATACCAATCCCCGTACCGTGAGCAATACCGGTTGGCAGGTTAGTGAGTACCCATTGACGAATACCGGTGACACTCACAAGTGTAAATACGATACCCATAAGGAAAATAGCGCCAAGGGTGACAGGAATCGATATTCCCTGGCCTAGCACCATACTAAATGCAGTAAACGCGGTGAGTGAAATTGCACAACCAATGGCCATTGGTAAATTAGCCCATAGTCCCATGAGCAGCGAACCAAACGCGGCAATTAAACAGGTAGCGATAAACACCGCAGCAGGGTCAAACCCTGCAGTGCCCAGCATATTTGGCACTACAATTACCGAATAAACCATAGCCAAAAACGTTGTTAAGCCAGCAATGACTTCACGTTTTAAGGTGCTTCCCCGGGCAGAAATATTGAAATAGCGATCCAAAAATGAATCAGAAACAGCAGTGTCAGAGAGAGTCTGTTCAGACTTCATAGTGATGATACCTTATGATCTCTTAAATTATGAGTTAACCAATGGTTATTCATTGGCGACACGGCTATGGCAGGTAAAGCCCTAAACGAGAAATACTTAGGTGAGAGATCCACTTGGCGCATATAGCGTTAGTGACCTGCGAATATTGTGGTAAACAAATTTGTTATACACATGTCTGGTAAAATTTACGCTTACCAACATAGCCTTTGTTGGCGCGGATTTTACAGTAATCGACGATGAGGAAATAGGAAGCAGTTAACAATTTTTTGCTATATCAATAAAAAACACACCCGAAATAAATAGATTGTTCTTTAAACCGCACAATGAAAGTGGTTCACTGTAGTGACAATACCCCTTGAACAATTATCCTCATAAAAACAGCAGACCAATTCGTGGCACATCATTCGCTGAAGTGCCACTTTATACTGACCATTATTGCTATTGGATCAATGGCTTAAATAGAACAAAAAAACCTGATTAGCAAAAATATTATTTTTGTTAATCTTTAGGCTTTAGCATTGCTTCAATCATGTGAATATCTAGGGTTTCTTTGTTGAGTAGTTCTTCAACTAGTCGATTTAGATCGTCACGGTGTTGTAATAAAATGGCAAAGGTTGTTTGTTCTGCTTCTTTTATTATTCGGTAAATCTCTTGGTCAATTGTTGTCGCTGTTTTTTCACTAAAATCTTTTTCTTGTTGTATTTCATAGCCAAGAAAAGGATGTTCGGAGCCGACTTTAAAATGAATGGGGCCAATGGCGTCGCTCATCCCCCATTGGGTGACCATCATTTTTGCAAGGTGGGTTGCTTGTTCTAAATCATTAGATGCACCTGAACTGGTATCATCCAAGACAATTTTTTCGGCTACGCGTCCGCCGAGCATAACGGATAACCGTGTTTCTAAATAAGATTGAGTGTAATTGTGTCGGTCTTCAACGGGGAGCTGTTCTGTTGCACCTAACGCTCGGCCGCGTGGAATGATCGATACTTGGCGAAGCGGATCGCTATTGGGTAAGAATAATGCTGCGATGGCGTGGCCGCTTTCGTGAACAGCCGTTCTTTTTCTTTCCGATGGATTTAATAAATCTTTTCGCTCGCTTCCCATAATTATTTTGTCATGGGCCTGATTAAAGTCATCTCTTGTTACTGTGTCGGCTTTTTTTCTTGCTGCGGATAATGCAGCTTCATTGACTAAATTGGCAAGATCAGCGCCTGAAAACCCAACGGTCATGCTGGCTAATTCTTTGTAATCAAAATTTAACTCAATCGGCACTTTACGAGTATGTACTTTTAATATTTTTATTCTCGCTTCTTGTTGAGGTAATTCAAACGTTACTTTTCTATCAAATCTCCCCGGTCTTAATAGCGCTGGGTCTAGCACATCGGGGCGATTTGTTGCAGCTAATACCACAACCGCTTCACCTACTGAGAATCCGTCCATCTCTGCGAGAATTTGATTAAGTGTTTGCTCTCTTTCGTCATTGCCACCACCGAGACCTGTGCCTCGAACGCGGCCAACGGAGTCAATTTCGTCGATAAAAATCAGGGCCGGAGCTTTATCTCTTGCTTCTTTAAACAGGTCGCGAACACGGGAAGCACCAACACCAATAAACATCTCGATAAATTCTGATCCGCTTATACTAAAAAAAGGCACTCCAGCTTCATGAGCTGTGGCTTTTGCTAGCATGGTTTTACCGGTTCCTGGTGGCCCCATTAATAAAATACCCCGAGGCATTTTTGCGCCAAGCTTATTAAATTCTTCAGGTTTTTTTAAGTAATCGATGATTTCTTGAAGGTCTTGTTTGGCGCCTTCTACGCCGGCGACATCGTCGTAATTAATTTCATTGTCTTTGGTTTCAAACAATCTCGCCTTAGACTTTGAAAAGCCCATAAAACCATCTTTCCCGCCCATTTTTTGTTGCAGCATTCGGCTTGAGTAGATAAAAAAAGCAATAATTAACAACCAGGGAACAATGCCGATCAAAATGGAAAGCCATTGGGGATCAGCAGAAGACTTAGCTGAAATATTGACTTTATTTGTTTCGAGAACAGGCATTAAATTGGTGTCTGTAGTGGGGGGGATAACGGTATGGAAGGTTTTGGTTTTGTCTGCATCTTTTTCGATATAGATACCGTAAATTTGGTCGCCTTTGAAAGAGATGGATGATACCTGATTAGAAATGACTGCCTTTTTAAAATCCGAATATGAAATCTCTGGGGTTTTTTGGGCAAATAAACCTGAAAAAATGGTATAAGCGGCAAAGAACATCAATATCCACATTAACGTGTGAGCATCAAAAGGATGCGGCGTTTGCTGCGGCGTTGATTCCGATTTTTTAGTCGTGTCGTTATTGTTAGTTGGGATTTTGTTGTCTGTCATATCGCCTCTGTTTTGAGTTGATTAGATCACGGTAGTCAAAATTAAAATACTAATTATGCGGCTTCTTAATACTGCTATTTAATTTAAATCCTTCCTACTTAAATGACTATAGTCTTTTATAACTATTCTTACGGGAAAAGGGATAGGACTTATTAGTCAATTGCTTTCAAGAAGCTTTGGTATTGCTAATATCATAAACCCAACACAGCAGAAAAACTTGATATCAATCATGTCGAAATGAAGTAGCCGGGTTTATACATTAACGTTTATTTATAGATCCGCAGTTGGCAGTTCGATACACCTTGTCGCTAATTTGCTCTAAATATGGAGGTTAAGCACCTCCCTACACCGTACGGCCTACAACAGTCATCATTGTTTAATGCATTGTTATTAAGCGATATTTTTAGCGTTTAACTAAAAAGGCTTAGGATGATTCAATCACCCTAAGCCTTTCATATTAACAATTACTTGAAGCGTTAATGCTTAAATCGCAACAGTTACTTTGTTTAACCAGGCTAACTCGTCACCTTGCATTAATGGTGCTAAGGTTTGACGTACTTTTTGCTGATATTGATTAAACCAATTCACTTCAAAATCAGTTAACAATGAGGTATCGATTAAGCGTGCATCCATTGGTATATGGGTTAATACATCAAACTCGTACATTTCACGCTCTGCACCTTGTAGCGCTTGGCAAGGTTGAACGGTTACTAGGTTTTCGATGCGAATTCCAAAGGCATCGGCACGGTAGTAGCCAGGTTCATTCGATAAAACCATGCCTGACAGCAGTGCCACGCCATTAAGGTTTTTACCTATGCGTTGTGGGCCTTCATGAACACTTAAAAAGTGACCGACACCGTGACCTGTTCCGTGATCGTAATCAAAACCGTGTTGCCATAAATACTGACGGGCAAAGCCATCAAGTTGTTGGCCCGTAGTCCCTTTTGGAAAGCGTGCGGTATCTAACGCGATATGGCCTTTTAACACCAAGGTAACCATTTTCTTCTGCTCGTCGGTTACCTTACCAATGGCGACGGTGCGGGTGACATCTGTTGTGCCGTCTAGGTATTGGGCGCCTGAATCGACCAAGTAAATGCTGTCCATGGTCATGGTGCTTGGAGTGCCATTATTGTGGTTGTAATGGCACATGGCAGCATTGGCACCAGTGGCTGAAATAGTGTCAAAGCTTGGTTCGCGATACAGCGGGTCTTGTAATCTAAAGCTTTCTAATTTGTCAGCCAGTTGTGCTTCATCGTGCATAATGTTCTGTTCGACTTGGCTGTCTAACCAGGCTAAAAAACGGCTAACGGCAGCGCCATCACGAATATGACACGCTCGCATACCAGCTAATTCGGCATCATTCTTTTGTGCTTTAGGTAATGCAACAGGGTCAGTGCCAACAATCAGTTTAGCGCCGCCTTTTTGTGCCAGTAATTGCGAATAGGCGTTGGCAGAATGAGGGTCGGCTAATAACTTCACACCATCCATTTGTGCAAGTACGGTAGCCAGTTCAGCTTCATCTTTAAAACTTACCCCTGCACCTACGTGTTGTTCAATATTTTGCGGCACTTTAGCTAAATCGGTAAAAAAGGTCATGTCGCCATTGGTAGATAATAATCCGCAGCCAAGTATGACGGGGAAGCGTGGAACGTCGTTACCACGGATATTCAGTAACCAACAACATGAATCTAATGCGGCAATAAGGGCAACATCGGCACCTTGCTTATTAATCAATTGACCAATTTGTTGACGTTTCTCGACACTATTACGTCCAGCGCCTTGGTGGCTAAATAAAGTCATGGTGGATGCTGACGGTGCAGGGCGGTCTAACCAACTGACATCAATCGGGTTGTTATCCACTTCAACTAAATTGATTTGGGCTTTATCAAATTGCGCTTTAGTTTGTTGATACCAAGCTAGGGTATGTAGGCGACTGTCTATGCCGACGCTCGATCCTGCAGGTAATGTATTGATTAACCAGTCAATTTGTGGGTCGTCATGCAAGCTTAAATACTCAAATAAGTTACCGTCTACTTGTTGGCGCACTTGCACCGTGTAACGGCCGTCGGTAAATATTGCCGCGCGGTCTTTTAGCACGATTGCCATGCCTGCAGAACCCGTAAAACCAGTAGCCCAATGTAAACGCTCATTACGAGCAGGCACATATTCACCTAAATATTCGTCAGCGCGGGGAATAATGAATGCATCTATTTGGTTGACTTCAAGCTGCTGGCGAATGGCGTTAAGGCGGGTAGCAATAATATTGGACATGGTTTCTCCGTTGGAGGCGACTGATGAACTCAGCTCTGTAGAATGAGCCTCGATTATCGCAAGTGTGACGGTAAACTGGCAAGCGAAGTCGCTTAGATAATGTTTATCAGGCAGATAAAAATTGTAAACTTATATTGTATACAATGGTAACAAAGCGATGTAGACGGTATCCTTGTCGGCATTGATTATCTTGTGTATTTGAACAAGGTAAAACGATTTGATTTAATCAATCTGTTGCTAGATTTGGGCCTGTTGATCTTTGCCGGTTAAATTTTGTTCGAGATAAAAACGTTTTAATCGAGGCGAGTGGATTGCTGCCTAGCAATCTAAGCACCACTTGCTTAACAAAGAATCACTCAACAAAGAGTAAAACGTTTTTAACCGAACCCTTCGGGCAGCGTTTGTTGTTCATTTCTACTGCGTTATCGGCTTCTAATGTAGAATAACTACACTACAAAGCCTCTGCCTTGTATAAAGGAACAACAATTCACTGCAAAAACAACCTTGAAAGATCCACAGGCCCTAATAACAATAAAAATAACCAAAGGAAAACCTATGACAATCGGTGTCGGCGGCGTTAGTCCGCAACAAGCATTAGCCACACTTATTAATATGACTCACGGCGTAGCTGCGATAAGTGATGATGAATTTAATCAGCGAATTCAACATGCACAACGATTGATGGCGCAACACGGTTTAGAAGCAATCTATGTTAATGCCGGTACTAATTTGTACTATTTTACGGGTACCCGTTGGTTTGCCAGCGAACGTATGGTGGGTGCGATCATTCCTGCTGTAGGTGAGGTTCAGTATATTGCTCCTGCATTTGAACTCGATACATTACAGGGTTATATGACCATTAAAGGTCAAGTGAATACATGGCATGAGGATGAAAGCCCGTACCAGATTTTTGCCAATGTGCTAGATAACATTGGCTTGAGCCAAGCAAAAATCGGTATTGATGAGTCAACTGCCTTTTTCATTAGCGATGGCATTGCTCAAGCGGCTCCACAACATCGATTTGTAAGTGCGACCACAGTAACTGCTGGATGTCGGATGATTAAGTCGGTTACCGAAATTGCCTTAATGCAACGCGCTAAAGACATGACACTTGAAGTGCATAAAGCAACTGCCAGTATCTTACGTGAAGGCATTACCACTGCAGAAGTCGAAGACTTTATTAACCAAGCTCACTATGCCGTGGGTGCAGCCAAAGGTTCGTATTTTTGCATCGTTCTATTTGGTGAAGATACCGCTTATCCGCATGGGGTTAAATCACCTAAAGTCCTTGAAAAAAATGACACCGTATTGATTGATACTGGTTGCCAGTTACAAGGCTATAACTCTGATATTACTCGTACTTACGTATTTGGTGAGCCAAATGCTCGTCAGCGTCAATTATGGCAACTTGAACAGGATGCACAAATTGCTGCTTTTGATGCTGCTACGTTAGGGACTCTGTGTAGTGACGTGGATGCGGCTGCTCGAACAGTATTAGAAGCCGCAGGGTTTGGACCAGATTATAAGGTGCCAGGTTTACCTCATCGAACGGGTCATGGCATTGGCTTAGATATTCATGAATGGCCATATTTAGTGCGAAATGATATGACGCCACTGGAAGTGGGTATGTGTTTTAGTAATGAGCCAATGTTATGTGTGCCAGGTGAGTTTGGCATACGCCATGAAGATCATTTTTACATGACTGACCAAGGGCCAAAATGGTTTACCGCGCCAGCTAAATCGATTGATGATCCATTTTATTTGGCTTAACAAATTGAGAATAACAGCATGGGTTAGCAGATTTATCGCTAACCCATGCTGTTAAATTGTATTTCATCTTTACTCTTTCAGCTATAACCGCTAATCCAACCACAATTTATTTTATGTTGAATGACGACTTATCGTTTAGCGGTTAAGGTCCCATCGATAGCAGTTATCTGTGCTGATATGTTAGTGTTAATTGCTGACATCAGGCTATCTCTGTTATCATTGACGATCAATTATTCATATTTTTATGAATGACAATATTTGTCTACCTTTTGATAGCATCATCGCCTACAGGTAACCTTTATGATTAACCACTTCACCGTGCTTGGCGTCAAAGCTAGTGCAAAAGAAGATGAAATAAAAAAAGCCTATAAACGCTTATCCAATAAGTATCACCCAGATAAATTACTCTCAGCTTCTGATGAAGAAAGACAGCAGGCCGCAGTTCAGCTTCAACGAGTGAAACAAGCCTATGACGTGTTGAGTGATAAAAAGCTAAGAAACGCGTTTATTAAAGATTTTAACAATGTAATAGTGACCGATCCTAACGCCGCAATGTGCGAGTTGTGGGACCAACTTTACCCTTGAGCACCCAATGCCTAAATCATTAAATCTTATTCGTATTCAAGAGCTTAAAAGTAACGCCTACGACACTATTGAATCATACAATGATTCTGATAGTCCCAATGCTTTGGATAATTTCACCCGCCAGATAAAGCAGGTGTTACTGGCCGATATCAGCATTCTTTCCTCTGTTCCAGAGTATTTACCAATCGCTTTATTTGGTCATGTGAAGTTTTCACCTGAATCTATGATTAAGTGGTCTTACTGGATTGATAATGCCATTCAACCCGAGTGGGATGATTTTAAGGTGAGCATTGCTTTCAATAATGACGACATTCCGTTAGTACAAGCTATTCGCGGTAAAAGTGAGTCTTTGCTGATCGAAAGCTGCGCAGTGCTATATCTATTGAATCAAGACATCAATGGCAGTGGCAAAAAAGCTAAACCGCCTCACAGTGAAGACGATGAATACGGCCAGTCAAACGATGACTATGATCAAGACGATGAAGATAGTGAGGAAGAAGGCTATTACGATCAATATGATGACGAGGACAGATAATGACAACTAATTTGATTGCGATTGCCGCAGCGGAAATCAAGCAGCTTGCTGATGTAGAGCCAAAACAGGCCAGCAAGCGTTTTGAGATCATTGCCAACACCATGAGTGACGCTCAGCTAGTTGACGTGATAGAGCAAATGGATATCGTTACTCTGACTCAAATTAACAGTCATCATGATATTTCTTGCCCGTCAATTATGTCAGAGCTCATGAGCCCTGAGCAAATTCGCGACATCGTCTGCCAGCAGCCGCTGTACTGGGAAGAGCAAGTTAAAACCAACGTTGATGAGCTTATTAACCACACGTTTGAGTTTCTGACATACCTTATTCGTATTCAAGACAGCGAAGCCAAGCAAGCTGCTATTTTAGAATGTATTGCAGAAGATCCTGCCGGTTTGTTCTATTTATCCATTCCATTTATTGAGCTTATGTTAGCGCCAAGTGAGTCTGATGAAGCGGACGAGCAGGATATATTTGACGATGAAGATGATGGCACTACAGTGGGTTACGACAACTGGAATACCAGTGAAGAGTCTCACAGTCTAAGCCTTGATGATCCTCGCAGTTTGATGGCATTGATCCAAGATTTAGCGCCAGATGTTGCTCAGTCGATTAAAAACTTACTCCGCAATGAGAGTTCAGGTTGGGAACAGATTATTGCTAAGTTTGTTAGCGAGCTGGTACTGCAAGCGAAAGAGAAAAATCAAGTGGCGGATGAATACGCTGAAGTTGATGATATGTTTAGCTTTTTAGATTAAGGATCCTGATATGCAACTGGCATTACGGGACTCAAACCAAGGCCCCTATTTAACCAAGGTACTGGCTTATGGTCAGCTTGAAGACAAGTTAAGCCAGCAAGAGCTGACTCAAATTAAGGCTAAGGCTATTTTGATGAGCCTTAAACTTGCTGACAAGTTCTACAACAAGCATAAGATGCATTTGCTTGAACAAGCAGCTCACGATGTGATTGGTGTGGTTAGTATTGGGCTTATTTCCCTTACTGGCAACGAACCCGCTACTTCTTTGCCTTTGCTGCAAACGAGCGACGGCGTACTTAAATGTTTTCAAAAAGGCTGGAGCTTATTAACCCAAGCAAGCAGCCTTAACACCGCAAAATCACTTTATGGTGATGTAAGCCAAAGTTTGCTTGAGAAAGTGTCTAGTCCGCCTGATATGGATGAATGGCAAGGCTGGCAGAGTTATCAAGAAGCTTTAGCCGAGCATGATCGTTTGCAGGCTATTAGTGTTTTATTGAAAACGTTTTATCAAAATTCAAATCTCGATCTCGTAGATTGCTTAAACATTGAAGCGGTATTAGCCGAAGCTGTGCTATACCGTACTTTGTTTGCCGACAGTAAAGTAAGAGAAGATCTTAAAAAGCGTTTAGGCAAAATTGAGTTAGATGATGCGTGGTTTGACAGCGATTATTTAATGGCGCAAACAGACAAAACACTAGCGCTATTACCAGCGGATCTCGTTGTCACTATACGCTCTGATTTAAGTAAGCATTATAACCAAGGCCTGCTGCGCACAATGCATTTTGCCAAAGGTTACCGTGAGTTACTTATGCAAGGTGCAAGCCCTGAAAAGCTTGAACGTTTTGAGCACAAAGAAGGCCTCAACGGATTACTTGGCTGGCCTCACTACATCGATTTATAACTAGTATTGCACCAAGGCTGATGACTGTATGGCTAACATTTCACATAGTGATGATGAAGTAACAAGCTGATATTGCAGTAATAGTATTAACCATTAAATAGCGACTTAACTGTCGCTATTTTTTTATCTGAAATGGTTGGCTGGTGGGTGGTATTAGGCACAAGATATATCAATTCATTAAATCAATGCATTAAATCCACCGATTAACGCCAATAAAAACGCCTCTTCGTCATGAATAGAGGCGTTGTTTTTGGCATTTATGCTAACGACTTATTGTCATCAATAGTTTTAACTATTCATTTTAGCGATGCTTTAATAGATTATTTTGTGTGAGTTTAGTTAGTTAATTTCAAATAATTCAACATCAAAAATCAACACTGAACCACCTTCAATTTTACCGCTTGAACGATTGCCGTAAGCGAGTTGGCTAGGAATATAAAAACGGAATTTATCGCCCACTGTCATCAACTGTACACCTTCAGTCCAACCTTTAATCACTTGGTTTAAGCCAAAGCTGATGGTTTCTCCACGGTCTACAGAGCTGTCAAATACTGTGCCATCAAGAAGTGTCCCGTGATAATGCACAGTGACTTTACTATTGGCTTTTGGGTGTTCGGTGTTGTCACCTTTGGTGAGTATTTCATATTGTAAGCCTGATAAGGTTTGCACTACGCCTTCACGTTTTGCATTGTCAGCTAAAAAAATCTTACCTTGTGCAATATTTTCTTTGGTGGCTTTTGAGTTGTTTGCTTGAGTAAAAAAATAAAAAATAACGCCGGCAATGACCACAATGGCTAAAAGTATACGCATAGTTGCTCTTGAATAGTTGGAAAACAGTGTCGCTAGTTTAGCGCAAAAAGTGACGACCTAACACACACCTACTTGATTGAATTTACCATTAACCTCATATTTTATATCAAAGATATACCATCAACCGTGGTTGTAATTGTTGGTAACACAATAGGCTAAACCCGATTGAGTTGAGTAGGATACAGCCCCATAGTATTCGCTTAAATGATGACTTTTGGGTTTTATGCCGTAAATGGTATTGCCCTAGTAATGCTGCAGGCCAACCGCCCATTAACGCAAAAAGCTGCAAAGTATTTTCGCTAACCCGCCAGCGACCGCACTTAGCCGCAGATTTATCTCGATAGTACAAACCGAATGTAATGACATTAATCAATCCATATACCCCAGCTAGCCAAGGTTGGATAATTGCTATAATGGTGCCGAAAATAATCAACATCAGCCAAGCAAATTTATTCATTTTACGTTACATCCAGTAGTGTTAATTAGTTTAGATGGAGATTTGGCATTTAGTCGTGGCGCATCATTTGTCAGATTTAAATAGGACTTCAATGTTATTGCTAACGGTATCAATTTAATCTGGTCATCATTATCTAATGTCTGTGGTTAACGTGCTAGCGGCAATGACTGTTATGCTGAATAGATTAATTTATCAAACACAATGAGTTAATTGAATGTAGCTATTTTTGAACCCTTGCTATTTTTAGCTTGTTCGAGAGACTAAGCCTCGCCATAGTTTTTCTAACGGACCTTGATTGAATTTTCGCAGATAAAGACTGGCTAATGCCAATTGCAGTACACTGTAAATAATCGCAATCGACATATAACCAATTCTGTCTAACGTGTACAGCCATTCAGGGGCAATATAACGGAGCAATAAAATACCTACAATGGATTGCAGGATATACAAACTAAAAGCTAACCGCCCGACGTTTTGCAATAGTGTTAATTTAGATGCAGAATTCTGACAAAATTTGCAGATAAAGTGGATGTAAATTAATGCCATTGCTACAGCACTAAGCCAAACCAAGAGATCGGAAATAGCTTCTAACATAGGGTTGCCACTGATACTAAGTACCGAGTCTAATGATGATAACAGCAGGGTCCAAAATACACATTGCCATAGGGTTTTATTATCTAAACCATTGATGAAAACCTTGCGTTTATATAGCGCCATTCCTAATAACATTAAACCAGCAACAAACCACATTAGGGTTAACGGAATAACCAGCAGCATGTAGCCAAACATGGTTAAATGCATTTTAAGCTGTTGGCCGTAGGTACCTATCCAAATAGGCAGTTGTTCAATAAATAATGCTGAACTACGAGTGTAAACTTGTTCATCGGGGATAAGTGAAATAAGCGCGATAGGGATTAATGATAAAAAGATAAACCATTTTGCTTTTTGCAGTAGTTCGTCCGCATTGAGATTGATATAGCGAAAAGCCAACAGTCCTCCCACGCCATAAGGGAGCAAGATGTCGCCAGGAAAGATAAAAATCGCGTGGATCACCCCAAATACAATTAACCAATACAAACGCATTTTTATGACGTTTTTTTTGGGTTGGCTATTGTTGGCAGTATCAATGCTCATTTGCTGACGTTGATATTGGATTAACATCCCAACCCCAAACAGCATTGCGAACAGGCTAAAGAAACGCCCCTCTAAGAAAAAATTGCTAAAAATAAGTATCGCAATATCGGCAGTGGGTTGTATCTCATGGGGGGCATAGCCAAAAAAACTATTGCCCATGAAATAAATGTTGAGGAAGAAAATACCTAATACGCCAACACCTCTAATGGCATCAAGATTAGCTAGACGTTGTGTCGGAGAACAATACTCATCCATGATCGCGGCCTTATTAATAGTTGAATTCCTTTTTACTATTAATGGTTATAAACCATCTTTAATAATCAAAAAGTGCATTGTTAGAGTCAATAAACAGGATTGTACTTGAATATTGTATGGTCGCTGAGCCAGCGTCCATAAAACTATTTAGTTTTAACCGATTCCATTACATTTTTATAGCAGATTATTCTGCGTTATTTTTACTTCGGATATTATCAACTTCTTTGATCACCTAGATTTATTTTGGCACTCTACAATATGCCCCTATCATTCAAGCTGTGTAACCGTGTTTGGCCTGATTCCACGCAGTTCATTTCTCATATCGGTTAATCGTAAATAAAGCATGACTATTTAGTTGTTTCTGGGATTTATAGCCAAGCAGGTACTTACGTTAACCTAACTGTCCCGCAATCATTAACTCTTTAGTTTCAGGGACTTCATTATAGGAAAGTACGTGTAGTCCTCGAGCAAATGCCAAGGCATAGCGGGCGAGTAAAGGGCGAAGCTGTGGAGACACTAATAATATTGGACTATGGCCCTTTTCTTTTGTTTCTGCTAATAACTGCGGCATACGTTGTTGTAATTGCGCTAATAAATTTGGCTCAACGGGGAAGCTGTCTAGAGATACTTTACCTTGTTGCTGTGATTGATTTAACGCCGTCATCAAGGTTTGTTCAAGCTCTGGAGTCAAAGTGAGGACTTGCAGTTTGTCACAGCTGCCCACGATTTGCTGCAATATATTGTTTCGCAATGCACAGCGGACATCTGCTGCCAGTAGTACCGGATCTTTGGTTTGTTCTGCACACTCTAGTAGGGTCGTTGCGATCGCTCTTATATCTTTGAGTGGAACTTGTTCTTTAAGGAGTAAACGAAACACCTTTAACATTTGTATTGGTGTCAATGCCGTGGTGAGTGATTCTGCTAATTTTGGGGCTTGGCGGCTTAATCTATCTGTGAGTAGTAAAATATCATCATGCTGAAGTAAATCAGAGAGAGATTCTCTGAGTAATTTACTCACATGGGTGGCAATAACCGTTGCATTATCAACTACAGAATAGCCAAGATTGAGAGCCTTTGATTTGAGCTCTTGCTCAATCCAAACAGCATCCATTTGGTAGGCCGGCTCTTTTGTCAGCATGCCTTCAATTTCACCATAAACTATGCCACTTTTAATGGCTAAGAGATGGTCAGGTTCTAAGGTTGCAAGTGCCACCTGATTGCCCATAAAGTTGATTTGATAGGCATTAGGAGCTAGTGCTAAGTTATCTCTTACACGTACTTCAGACAATAAAAAACCGGCTTGTTCAGATAATGTTCGTCTGATCCCTGTGAGACGTTTTTGTAGTTCTGCTCCCTTGGTTTTTTCGACCAAGTGTACTAATCGATAACCTAGTCTTACTTCAATCACATCGGTAAAAGGCAATGAATCCCAGGTTGGGGCCGTAGGTTCTGCTAATGTGTGTTCAACTGGCGCTTGTACATCATCATTAGTTTGTAGAGGTAGATTTTGGTATTGTTTCCAAGATGAAAATCCTAACAGTAACGCAAATGACAAGAATACTAATGCAGGCATACCTGGTGTAAGCCCGAGTACTGCCATTACGATAGCACCAGTTGCCAAAGTTTTAGGATTTGCCAACAATTGTCGACTAAGTTGGGCTGGCATTTCTTCAGCATCAGATACGCGAGTAACAATAATTGCTGCTGCTGTTGCTAATAATAATGACGGGATTTGCGCGACCAAACCATCACCTATGGTCAATAACGCGTAGGTTTTAAAAGCGTCGGCAGCTGACAAGTCGTACATAAATATGCCTATACTTATACCGCCTATGATATTGATTGAAAGTATCAACAAACCTGCAATAGCATCACCCCTAACAAATTTTGAAGCTCCGTCCATAGAGCCATAAAAGTCAGCTTCTCTTGCTACGTCTTGGCGACGAATTCTTGCTTGTTCATTGGTGAGAGTTCCAGCATTGAGGTCAGCATCGATAGCCATTTGCTTGCCGGGTAAAGCATCCAAAGTAAAGCGAGCTGAAACTTCAGAAATTCGTTCCCCACCTTTAGTAATAACCACAAAGTTGATGATCATCAAGATAAGAAAGATAACGGCACCAACAACATAATTGCCACCGATTACAACCTCACCGAAGGCTTGAATCACTTTACCTGCGGCATCACCTCCTTCATGGCCTTCAATTAATACCACACGGGTAGAAGCAACGTTTAGGGTTAGACGCATTAAGGTAGCGAGTAAGAGTAAGGTTGGGAAAACGGAAAACTCTAATGGACGCCTGATGGAGACACTGACCAATAATACTAGAATTGCTAAGACAATGTTGAAGGTAAACAGTATGTCTAAAAGCCATGCTGGCAAAGGTAAAATAACCATAGCCAATATGGCGAGTAGCATGATCGGAATACCGATATAGCTAGTGTTGCCGGCAAAAATACGCGAAAGCCTGTTCATGGGAGTAGCAATCCTTTAGTCATGTCTTAAATTAGGTGGAATAAAAAATTGAGGTAAAGGGTCGGGTTTTTGTTGTTGACCTTTACGAGAAGCCTTGATTTGCATCACGTAACTTAATACATGCGCAATGGCCATAAATAGTGCACTAGGGATCTGTTGATCAACCTGAGTGGAATAGTAAATAGCCCTAGCTAAGGCCGGTATTTCTATAATTTCTACATTATGTTGTTTAGCTAATTTACGCATATAAAGTGCGAGTTCTTCAGTACCTTTAGTGAGTACGTAAGGAGCATCAGCTAATTCTGGATCATATTTAAGCGCAATAGCATAATGAGTTGGGTTAACTAAGAGTACGTCAGCTTTAGGTATTGCAGTATCAGCCCTGGACCGCCCCATTCTATGTTGCAATTGGCGTATTTTCGCCTTAATTTCAGGCTTACCTTCTTGTTGTTTGTGTTCGTCTTTGATTTCTTGACGTGACATTTTAAGTTCATTGAGGTGATGCCAATATTGATAAGGTACGTCGATAAAGGCAATAGCAATAAGTCCCACACCTAAATAGAGCAGACCTGTAGACAACATCGAGATGCCCTTGCTCACAGCTTCGTCAATAGGGAGCTGACTGTAATTGATTAAATTATCTAAATTATTATTAAGAAAACTTAACATGATGCCAATCAGTAATGTTATTTTTAAAAATGATTTTATAAGCTCTATCAGAGATTTTACAGATATGATCCTGCCAAGACCTGAGATTGGATCAATACGGCTATACTTAAAATTGGCATTATTTAAATTGAATATCGGTCCTCCAGGCAGAGCTCCCGCGACAGCAGCTAATAAACCTACCATAATGAACAATGGTGTAAGTAGTTCTAACATTTTGATTAAGCTTGTCCCTAAATGCATCAGCATGATGTCATCTCGGGCTAAATCTTCAGAGGTCAATAACATGTTATAACGCGTTAGCTGACTAGTTTTAGTTGCAAACCAGTCTGCACTGTTGGTGAGCATCAATGAGCACCCTATAATAAGTGCTGCTGATGCTAAATCTTTAGATCGTGGAACTTGACCTTCGTCCCTTGCCTTTCGTAATCGCTGTGGAGTCGCATCTTCTGTTTTATCATGCTTAGGTGTCTCACTCATACTGTGCCCCCAATAAATTGGTACATTGCGGATAGAGCATCTAAGCACAGATCACTATATCGACTAGGTATGCCACTTAAGGATAATAATACACACAATAACCCCATGAGCATCGTCATAGGAAAGCCTAGAGCAAAAATATTTAGTGATGGGGCCGAGCGGCTTAATACGCCGAAAGTAATATTGACTAGTAACATGGCCAATACAGCAGGAATAGCCAACATTAATGAAGCTGAAAAGAGCCAACCTACTCTATGCACAAATCCCATCAAGGGAAGGGAGAATAAATCGCTGCCAATAGGCCAAAGTCTAAAACTATCGACTAATATACCAATCGCGACCAAGTGTCCATCTAATGCCAAGAAGATTAAAGTGCCAAATAGTAAAAACCACTGGCTTAATATGGGATTTGCATCACCATTAGCTGGGTCATTCATAATTGCCATCGCCATACCCATTTGCATAGACATAATAGTCCCTAATATGGTCATCACGTGCAGTAATAGGTATAAAATAAAACCCAGCATAAAGCCTATGAGTAATTGTTCTACTGCTAAGTATAGAGCTGAAAATGAAAGAGCATCAACGGCAGGGACTGGTGGGAGTAAATTGGCAATTAAACCTGAAATACATAATGCAAACAGAATTCTTATCATTACAGGGACATAAGCATTGCCAATTAAAGGCATTATCATGAAGGCTCCCATGATACGACAAAATGGCCACCATAGGCTGCCAATTATCGTACTAATTTCTGTTGAGGTGAGTGAGAGCATATCAGCCGATAATGTGGGGAATATTCATAAATAAGCGGTCAAAAAAATCACTCAAAAGTTGAATAAGCCAAGAGCCAGTAAAAAGTACCATTAATAAAGTAATGATAAGTTTAGGTAAAAAACTGAGTGTCTGTTCATTGACCTGAGTTGCAGCCTGAAAAATGGCAATAACAATACCAATTAAGAGACCAGGAGTGACTAAAGCGCCGACCATAAGAATTACTATATACATGGCATCGGCAAATAGCACTGTGAGTTCATTGGTGTCCATTATATCACCCGAAACTTGCTGTCAGAGTACTAACAGTCATGGCCCAGCCATCAACGAGTACAAAGATCATTAGCTTAAACGGTAATGATATAATTAAGGGCGATAGCATCATCATACCCATGGACATCAAGACACTAGCAACAACGAGATCTATTACTAAAAAAGGTAAAAATAGTAAAAATCCTATTTGAAAAGCTGTTTTTAACTCGCTTAATACAAATGCTGGCATTAATACGAAGAAAGGAATATCGTCAGGTTTCAAATCGATAGGTTCATTTGCAATTTTTAGCATTTGCTCAAGATCTGTCTCACGAGTCTGAGATAGCATAAATTTACTCAGAGGCACTTTAGCAATACCTACTGCTTCAACAAGATTCATTTGGCCTTGGTCATAGGGTAAATAAGCATCTTTATAAATACTATCACCTACAGGACGCATAATAAAAACAGTCAATACTAACGCAATACCTATGAGGACTTTATTTGGTGGACTTTGTTGTAAGCCTAGAGCTTGACGCAAAATAGCCAGTACTATCACTATGCGAGTAAAGCTTGTTAACATCATAAGTAGTGCTGGTAAAAAACTTAGAGCTGTCATTAAAGCTAGGATCTCAAGCTTAATGTTCACATCTTGACTTTCTTGACCAGAACCAAACGTCAACAGTGTTAAACCATCAGCGGCGAACGCTTGTGGAGCCAGTATGACTAGGCTAAATATAAGCACTCTTAACATGATCAATTGGTTGCTTCATCCAGATTGATATCTTCGACTTCAAGCAGACGTACACCATAACGCCCACCCACTTCGACGACTTCGCCTTTACCTAGCAGAGAGCCATTAACTCTAATATCTAAAGGTTCACCAACCATTCTATCTAAAGCAATGACATCACCTTCGCCCATGTGAGTTAACTCACCGAGAGGCATTTCGACACTGGCTAGTTCTAAACTGACTTTTACTGGTAATAGTTTAAAGAATGAGGATTGTTTTAATGGTTTTTTACTTATAGCCGGTTGTGCAAAGTTATCATCGTTAAAAATGTCATCGTTTAGTAAAAAGTCATCAGGTAAAGTGTGTTCATCAGCCAATTTTTTTGTCCTCATAGTGGTAAGTGTTTTGAGTTAATTTTGCAACCATCTGACCATCATGGTTATGTACTGAAGCATTAAATAATGTTCCAGTACCTACAGTTAATACGCTCTTGGGATACAAGTTCATAGGTAAAATATCACCTACCTTCAATTTATTAAGGGCATCGACTGGTATATTCTGGTGTCCCAATGTAAGAGTCATCTTTATAGGAACTTGTTGTAGCCATTTGGTTAACTTAGCCGCTAAATGATCAGTGTCAGGTTTTTGCTTTGGAGTGTCTTTTACTAGTAATAATAACTCCTGAGACATGTAAATATGTATTGGTGGTGCTACTGACTCTGAAGCAAACTCAAGGGCCCATACCGCGCTTGCTTCTACAGGAGAATGACTTTTAACTAATTCAATGTCCAACTCTTCTAGGTTGATATTCTCAAAAGGAAGGACTTCAAATACGTTTATAAATAGACGCTTAATTAAGCGGAATTCTGATTGAGTAGGCTGCCTTAGAGGTGAACTTAACGGTGTCATAAGACTGCCATAGCAGCTACTTGCTAACTGTTCCAACGTGCAGCGATCAATACGCCACCAAGCTAATGTTTTTTGTTGGTAACGACAGGCGAACCATCCAAAATAAGGCTGAGATTCAATACTATTATTACATGCTTTAAGGGATACACTCAAAAGACTAGCGTAACCTTGACGAGTAATAGGCATAAACAAACGGCTCACAGTATCTAAAATTGGGCGTTTATATAGGTTTAATTGCTTCAATATTCGAGAACGAACTAAAGTCTCCTGCACTAATTTAACAGGTTTCACTTCATCTTTTGAATTAGATTTTAATAAAAATGCTCTAGCTGTAACTTTCATTCCATCCCCGAATAAAAATAATAAATATATAGAATCTTTGTTTTTTTGTTATTAGTCAAAATCTATTTTGGCTAGTTTTCGACCTGCTTAAATATCTTGCTTAATTATTTTAATGATACTTAAGCAAGTAATGATATATTTTGATTGTTGATAACACTTTCAAATCGCATACTTCAAATCACATGACAAATAACTAATGAATAATGTCAATAATCAACTAGCGCGTCAAAATTGTGACGTTGAATCTAAGTGTCAAAATATATAACTTGATGTTTGGCGCGTCATTTATTTGTCATTTTTTAAATCTATAACTCACTGTTTGTCGTAAGTAAGTTTGAAATCGTGATAAAGATATCAGTCTCTCTGTTCTATGACAACTGAATAAGCATTAAATACTAATTTTTTAATATTTATGTTTTAAATTTTAGTTATCTGTCATATTATCGTCCGCCAATCACCTAGGTAAAATATATGTAATACTTATGAAACTTTACTCCGTTAAGGTTTTATAAGTATTACATGTAGCATTGTATAGAAAGTTTTGCTTTCTCATTTTTATAACTTGTAGTTTAGAGATTAATATAGATTTCAATTAAAGTTTTAAGTAAATACCTATTTAAAAAGTTAGCGATTTGAGATAAATTAACGTTTTAAAGGAAACTTAAAAACTTAATATTGTAGTAAGTGCATTATCTCATTACTGGTGATTACTTGAAGAGTTTTATGTTGAACACACAGAAAATTGGTGGTTTTGTCACTCGTTTTATTCAGTCTGGCGTAAACATCAAACATGTATAAATAGTGCAACTTGGTGAGTTGTATCCTCTGACAGAAAGGGGGGATTAAAACTAGGTCTGCAGATTAACGTGTAAATACTCGATTATTCAGAGGTTAGTTAAATTATAGAGCTAACCTGTTTTCAACAGAGTGAAGTAGGGATTATGGATAACCTAACGATACGTCTTGTCGATTTTGAGCTGTCTAAATCGACAAAAATAAGTCTTGAACACCAAGGTTTTAAACTTTGGCAGACAGGGCAAGAACTGCCTTGGCTTACCATCATTAATTTATCGCAATATCAACCAACGGCGCTTGCTCAGCATTTAAAACAGTTCCCCAGTAAAAACTATCTTGCATTGTTAGCCCCAGAACAAGGAGAGTTAGCTGCTACTGCAATGCAAATTGGTGTGCAAGATTATCTATTACTCCCATTAGAAGATAACCCATTATTTTCATCGATTGAACGTTTACATCGGCTTGAACAACCCGACTCACAAATTATTGCAGCGGCACCAATCAGCAAGCAATTACTGATGCTCGCGCACAGAGCCGCTTCTACAGAAGCCAGCATTCTATTAACAGGGGAAAGTGGTACAGGTAAAGAACCATTAGCTAATTATATTCATAGACATTCAAGTAGAGCGGGCAAACCGTTTGTGGCTATTAATTGTGCGGCAATTCCTGAAACTATGCTTGAGTCCATTCTATTTGGTCACACAAAGGGAGCTTTTACCGGAGCGAGTGCAGATAAAGCCGGTAAATTCGAACAAGCTAATGGTGGTACGTTATTATTAGATGAAATAGCTGAAATGTCTTTGATTTTACAAGCTAAATTATTAAGGGTACTCCAAGAAAGAGAAGTTGAGCGGTTAGGAGGGAACCAATCTATAACGCTTGATATAAGAGTGATCGCATCTACCAATAAAGACTTAAGAATGGCGGTTGATGCTGGAGAGTTTCGTGAGGATTTATTTTACCGCCTTGATGTATTGCCATTAAAAATTGCTCCTCTTAGAGAGAGGAAGGCTGATGTTTTGCCTCTAGCTGAACATTTCTTACAATATTACGGTCAGCACGATATTACTACATATTTTAGCCCTCAAGCACAACATGCGCTGATAGATCATGATTGGCCTGGTAATGTAAGGGAACTTGAAAATTGTATTCAACGTGGACTTATGATGCGCCGCGGACAAACTATTCAAGCAATAGATCTTGGATTTACTTTAGTGCCAGAGAGTTGTGCTAATAACAGCACACAAGGGCTAAAACAGTCAAAACGCCAAGCAGAATTTCAATTTATTGTTGATATTCTGCGTAAAGTTCAGGGTAGTCGCAGTCAAACCGCTGCAGAACTGGGTATGACTACTCGGGCATTAAGATACAAGTTAGTGCAAATGCGTGATGCAGGTATCGATGTCGATCAATTATTACAACGCTCAGGCAATGCCGCTTAAGACGGGAAATATTAAGGAATGAATATGGTTAATGGAACTGTAATAAGTGCAAATTCATTAATGGAGACATTGAGTCTACAGCGTGAAGTGGCCAAAGGGGCTATCAGTATTAAGACGAATTCTATGGATAACAACATAGAAATGGGGTCTTTTACTGATTTGATGAAGCAAAAAGTGGCTTCAGTTAATGAAGCACAAAATTACTCATCAAATTTAATGAAAGCGGTGGATTCTGGTCGTAGTGATGATCTTGTTGGGGCTATGGTGGCTTCGCAAAAAGCCAGCTTATCTTTTTCTGCCATGATACAAATTCGTAATCGCTTAGTCCAAGCGTTTGATGATGTTATAAAAATGTCTATTTAAGGGAATGCTTGAATGCCGACTAATGTTATTCAGTCTGAAAAAGAAATGCTAGGTGGAGATCGGTCTTCGAATTTGCTGTCTAGTGCATTTTTAAAGTGGCGCAAGTTTACTCAAGGAGATAAACAAGTCCTAGTTTTGGCCTTATTGGCTACTGTTGTTGCTAGCGTCATTGTTATCATGTTATGGACGGCTAGCCAAGGTTATCGTCCACTGTACGGTAGTCAAGAGAATGTGGAAACATCTCAAGTGATTGAGGCGTTAGAAGCCGAAGGTATTTATTATCGTCTTGAATCGACAACGGGTATGATTTTAGTCGCGGATGATCAGTTAGGTAAAGCACGTATGTTGCTAGCCGCTCGAGGGGTGAAAGCAAAAGTACCTTCTGGTATGGATGAGTTAGATAGTTCGAGCTTAGGCACTAGTCAATTTATGGAGCAAGCTAAGTATCGTCATGGTTTAGAAGGCGAATTAGCGCGGACTATAATGTCACTGAAAAGCGTCCGCTCAGCTCGAGTGCATTTAGCTATTCCTAAGCGCTCACTATTTATCCGTCAACAACCTGAATTACCTACAGCATCTGTGATGCTGCAACTACACCCAGGGGCTGCTCTAACTCAGTCTCAAGTTGAAGCTGTTGTTAATTTGGTGGCTGGTAGCGTAACCGGTATGTTAACAAGTGGTGTTAAGTTGGTGAATCAAGATGGTGAGTTTTTAAGTGCGAACCTATCTGAAAACCAAGATATTACTCAAGCAAGAGATAAGCAAATCGATTATACCCGCGAGCTTGAACATAATTTAATTACTAATGCTAATGCTATGTTAGAACCAATCCTTGGACCCAATAACTATCAAGTTAAAATTGCTGCTAAAGTGAACTTTAATCAGGTTGAAGAAACCAAAGAAGCATTAGACCCAGAAAGTGTTATGACACAGGAGCGCACTAGTACAGATGATAAAAATGCCGCTCTTGCTCAAGGTATCCCTGGGACGTTAAGTAATCAACCTCCAGATACAACTAAAGCTGCTGCAGATAAAAATCGTAGTTTACGACAGGAAGCAAACCGTCAGTTTGATGTGGGGCGTAGTGTTCGTCATATTCGTTATCAACAAATGCAGCTTGAAAATCTATCTATATCTGTTTTAGTCAATAATAGTGTTTCAACAAGCTTAACCACTGATGATGCTGAGTTGGTAAAATTAGGTTCGATGGTTAAAGATGCTATTGGTTTCTCCAGTGAACGTGGAGATAGTTTCAGTATTAATGCGTTTGCTTTTGCGCCAATAGCAATGACTGAATTTGAACCTCTACCTTGGTGGCAAGTTGAAGATTATCAAGCTTACCTTAGATACATCATTGGGGGGTTATTAGGGCTTGGATTGATTCTATTCGTATTACGTCCATTAGTGTCACATTTAACTCAAACTGCCCGTAAACTTGACGATGAGTCTCGTGAACTTGATACCATAGCACAAGCTAAAAATGCTGAAGCCGATGCTGAGGACATGACTAGATCTAGTGTTAGATTGGCACAAGGTCAGTCAAGTAAAGATAATGCTGAGTGGTTAGGTGATATGGATTTACCTGAATCTGGCTCGCCACTAACAGTGAAAATGGAGCATCTTGGAATGCTCGCCAATAAAGAACCCGCACGCGTTGCCGAAGTACTCGCTCATTGGATTGGTGATAAAGATGCAGACTAAGAACGAACTTGATATTCAGATGGATAACTATTCTCAAGCAGCTATGTTACTGCTTAGTATGGGAGAAGAAGGCGCAGCTAGTGTTATGTCTTATTTAGATAAGAGTGATGTGCAATTACTCAGTCATAAAATGGCACGTCTTTCTAGTATTACTCAGCATGAAGCTGAAGCTGTGCTAAGTCGTTTCTTTGACCGTTATAAAGAACAGTCCGGTATTGCTAGAGCATCGCGTTCTTATTTACAGAAAACCTTAGATATTGCATTAGGTGATAGAGTAGCTAAAAGCCTGATTGACAGTATCTATGGTGATGAAATTAAAATTTTAGTAAAGCGATTAGAATGGGTCGAACCTCAACTGCTTGCTCGTGAAATTGCATATGAACACTCACAATTACAAGCCGTATTGTTAGGGTTGTTACCCGCTGAAAGTGCTGCTCATATATTGAAAATGTTACCATTGTCTAACCAAGATGATGTGTTAGTTCGCATTGCACAACTAGGAGATTTAGATCGGCATGTCGTTGATGAATTAAGACAACTAGTTGAACGTTGTATGTTAATGGCTATGGAAAAAAGTCATACTCAAGTAGCTGGTGTTAAGCAAGTAGCTGATATTTTGAATCGTTTTGAAGGCGATCGAGAACAGCTCATGGAAATGATAAAACTTTATGACAATAAACTTGCTGATGACGTAACCGATAACATGTTCGACTTCATCATTCTTGGTCGTCAAAAGCAAGAAACTTTGCAAACATTGTTAGGTATAGTGCCATCAGAAACGCTAGCAGTTGCCCTTAAAGGTATTGAGCCAGAGCTGAAAGTAAGCTTACTCAATGCCTTGCCTAAACGTATGTCGTCGGCCATTGAAACTCAAATGGATGCTTTAGGTGGCGTGCCATTAAGTCGTGCACAAGGTGCGCGCAAAGAGGTTATGAATCTAGCTAAACAAATGTTAAAAGACGGTGAGATTAAGTTACAACTCTTTGAAGAACAGGTCGTGGTATGATGAAAAATCCTTTAGATCCTCCACGTCAATATCGTCAGCAATCTACTGTTAAATCGGGTCATATTCCTATTAATTCTTGGCGTTTAGATACGAGTATTGCCCGTCGTTATCGTTTTCCTGCACTTCTAGGTGAAGAATCTAAATTAGGAAATGGCAACGATTGGCAAAATAACAAGCAAGCCTTTGAACAAGGCTATAACGAAGGTGTTAATCAGGGCCGAGAAGAGGGGTTAGCATCGGGCATAGAAGAAGGGAGACTCTTAGGTCATGAAGAAGGGTTTCTTCAAGGGCAACAAGAGGGGCAGCAGTTAGGAAAACAAGAGATCGATGAGCAGTTTAATGACCTAATTGTTCCGCTGAGTGCGTTGAGAGCATTGTTAGAAGAAGGCCATGCCGAGCAGATAAAAAGTCAACAAAGTCTTATTCTTGACCTTGTTCGTCGTGTATCTCAACAAGTGATTCGATGCGAACTCACTCTTCAGCCTCAGCAAATTCTTAAATTAGTGGAAGAAACACTTATCGCTTTGCCTGATGATCAATCTGAAGTCAAAATACACTTAGAACCAAGTGCTGTAGTTAAGCTTAAAGAATTAGGAGAAGACAAGATTCGTGGTTGGAATTTAGTGTCAGATACTAGTATTTCTGCTGGAAGTTGTCGTATTGTTAGTGAAAAATCCGATGCTGATGCCTCAGTTGAAACGCGACTCGATACCTGCATGGAACAAGTTGAAGCAAAGCTTTTAGAGGTTGCACTTGAGTCTTAAGTTATTACAGGGTGATTGGCCTCATGTTCCTATTGCTAAGGTATATGGTAGATTAATTCGCGTTAATGGTTTAGTACTAGAAGCTGTGGGTTGCCAGCTTGGTATGGGGGACCGTTGTCGAATCGAAGGTCGTCACGGACGTTTGATCGAAGCAGAGGTGGTGGGGTTTCACAAAGATGTACTTTGCCTTATGCCAATCGAGCCTACACAAGGTTTAATGCCTGGAGCTCGTGTTATTCCTATTACGGAAGTACGAACAGTTGCTGTGGGTGATGGTTTACTTGGCCGAGTGCTAGATGGACTCGGTCAGCCACTGGATTTATTTGGAAAACTAAGCGGAGTGACTCAACAGCTTCCAAGTCATAGTAGTTATAATCCTCTTTTAAGAAGACCTATTACCCAGGCGCTAGATGTCGGGATTCGAGCTATTAATAGTCTATTACCTGTAGGACGAGGCCAGAGATTAGGACTTTTTGCTGGTTCTGGCGTAGGTAAAAGTATGTTGCTTGGTATGATGACCCGCTTCACTGAAGCTGATGTGGTGGTTGTCGGGCTCATTGGCGAACGTGGCCGCGAAGTCCGAGAATTTATCGAACAAACTTTAGGGGAAGAAGGTCGTAAGCGGGCAGTTGTTATTGCTGCACCTGCCGACACTACACCCTTGATGCGTCTCAGGGCCATGGTGCTCAGCCATGAAATTGCTTGTGCTTTTCGTGACCAAGGCAAGCACGTACTTTTGTTAGTGGACTCATTAACTCGTTATGCTCAGGCTCAGCGGGAAATAGCCTTAAGCTTAGGAGAACCACCCGCCACTAAAGGTTATCCACCTTCAGCATTTGCGCAATTACCACGTTTGGTTGAAATGGCTGGTAATGGTGAACATCCCGTAGGCACCTTAACCGCTTTTTATACCGTACTAACTGAAGGCGATGATCAACAAGATCCTGTTGCCGATGCCGCTCGGGCAATTCTAGATGGACATGTTGTACTTAGCCGTAAATTAGCTGAACAAGGTCATTTTCCTGCGATTGATATTAATGCTTCTGTGAGTCGTTTAGCGACTCAAGTGGCAGTAGGGGAGCAGCTTGCACAAGGTCAAGTGATTCGTCATTTACTGAGTCGTTACAGTGAAGTGCGTGAATTATTACCCCTAGGTGGTTATCAACAAGGGCAAGATCTGGAAATGGATTTAGCTGTGCGTCATTATGCCGATATCGCAGCGTTTTTAAAGCAAAATACTGATGAAAATATTGATTTACCAAGCAGCTTAACCCAATTAACACAACTGATGGATATTATGGGATATGAGCAACAAACGCCTCGCTAGTTTATGTGGTATGGAAGAAAAAAAACTGGCTAAACTAGGTAAACAAAAAAAAGAGTTGCATCAAAGAATGCAAACAGCCGTGTATCAATGTCAACATATTAGCCAAATGATTGATGAGTATCGGATTTGCGATCGCCGCGGTACTAATTCCCTTCTATGGCAAAATGCCAGCAATATGGCCCAAGTTTTGGTGCCCATGACGGCTAAACTTGTCCAAAAACAGGCATTATTGCAACAAGAACAACATAGACTTGACTATTTGTGGCGTCGACAATTAGGTCGACAACAGAGTATCAAATGGTATCAAATGGAACAACGCCGTGAGTCTTTGCAGCGCGAAGCTGTTAAAGAACAAAAAAGTGCTGATGACTTAGCGGGAGTTTATGGAGGATATAAACGCTAGGTATAAACTTTAAAATTTAATTGTATTATTATTTGTTGGCGAAAATGACGTTCTATGCAGGGATGTTAGCGCCATAGTCTATTTGATCTTGATTATCTTGTTGTAGCACGCGTTGTATGATGCTTTGCTGCATCACCAATAAATTACCGTTGGTTTCATTTTCTCTGTGATTATCTTCCACAATCTTCATCACGTTTTGCCACAATACCTTAATTTTCGGCTTTAAATGTACAGGTAAAACTGAGATAAGTGCCGTCATGCCACCTGCATTAGCATCAAACCCTAATTGATTTAAGTACAAACTACGATTGGAGGCTCTTTTGACTAGGATCTCACATAAAGCAGTTTGACTAGCGTTATGAGTTAACAAAGCTGCATTATTTCTCTGGTTCATCAATTCCCTTTGATGTATTAGCATGCTATTTAGTTTTGTATAATCCTCAAGATCTAAGCAAACATCTCGAATAATATTTTGAACTAAGTTACGCTTTTTTTCTGCGTTATTAACCATGTTGTTTAATCATCTTCTCTGCGATTTGGGCAAGATCTAGATTAAAATCACCGTTTTTAATTGCGTCACGCAAAGCATTCACTTTATCTGTGTCAACATCATCCAACATTTGCAATGCGACTTGTGACTTTTCAAGTAATTGCCAATACTGACTAATACCTTGCTTTGGCGCTGGTGTTGCCGTTTCGGTTTGAGTCGTTTGGTTGTTTTTGTGTTTGTTAGCCCGCACTTCAGTACTGATAGAATCAGTATTAATAGTGCTATGAATTTTTTGTATTTCCATAATGTATGGCCTATTGATATTCGGTTACTAAATCTCTATTTAACTATAGCGACTAGGTTAGCGTAAAACTAAAATTATTTATATGCACTTTAATTAGAATCTTGTTTCTACTCTTCCTTTAGCAATTGGGTAAGCTGTAATGACTTTCCCTGAACTAGTATTTTTCACTCGAATTGCTTGTTCCATTTTACCTGAATCCATAGCAATACCTGCCATTGTAGCGTTAAAACCGGGTAATGCAGCCTCAATGATGACAGGATCCCCTAATTTAACGAGTACGGGAGAATCTAAATAACTAACTCGAATAGGGATATTTTTGCGTAATTTTCTGGCGACCTGTTGACCAAGGATTTCACTTTCTTTGGTGAGTATGTATTTATCCGATGTTTTCAACGTTAATTTTCGCCATTGAATATCAGCTTTTTCGATTATTTCATCCCTTTGCATATTTCGTTTTGCAACAGGCAACAATGCGGTTACAGACACCATTGCTCGTACATATAATGACCAACTTTCAGAAGGGCAACTGAGCTTTCTCTGCACTCTGCCATAGGCTAAGCCTTTACTCGGAGACACCTTTAGTGCTTGGTTACATGGAGAAAGTGATTTAGCCGAAGAAGGTATTCGCAGTTCAAACTTATGACTTAGTTGCTTGATGTCCTGTTGCTTTTGCCATTGAGCGAGATCGTGCGTAATCGCTTCCGATAGGCTCTGATGGATTTGCTCTGATGCGGTAACAGCATTAGCTTGGTGACTAAGCGGAAATAAAACTAAGCCAGCGTACATAATAAAGGAAAATCGATTTCCGTTTGTCACAAGGTTAAACCTCTAAGTGTTTGTTTATTGATTAAAAAGTATTTTGGCACATATATTGAATGTTAATACGAGATTATTAGCATCCCGTAGGCATACATTACTAGGAGTTCGCATGGCTATCAACCTTGACACAGCATTAGGTATTCACACTCAGACTTTAGATTTCAGGGTTGAACGCAGCAAGATTTTAGCAAGTAACTTAGTGAATGCTGAAACCCCAGGTTACCAAGCAAAAGATTTAGATTTCAGTGCCGTGATGGCTCAAGTTGATGCTGGTATGACACCTATGAGTGGTTATGAACAATCTTATCGTATCCCGTATCAAAACTCTGCTGATGGTAACACGGTTGAGTTAGGTAAAGAGCAAGCTAGATACTCTGAAAATGCCATGGACTATCAAACAAGTTTAACTTTTTTAAATATGAAAATTTCTGGCCTTAAGTCAGCAATTGAAGGTCGTTAGGAGTCCTTATGTCGTTCGGTGAAATTTATCAAATTGCAGGCGCGGGTATGAATGCCCAAACAATACGCCTTAATACCGTAGCCAGTAACATAGCTAACGCAGGTACCGCTGCTGAAACACCAGAACAAGCTTACCGTGCAATGAAGCCTGTTTTTGCAACCGTGTATGAGCAGTTTAAACAAAATAGTACCCAAGGGGCTTCAGTAGAAGTGATGGGAATTGTGCAAACCAGCGCCCCATTAGATTTACGTTACGAACCAAATCATCCTTATGCAGATGAACAAGGTTATGTAGCCTATTCAAATGTGAACACCATAGATGAAATGGCCGATATGATGGCCGCCAGCCGTTCATTTGAAACGAGCGTTGAAATTATGAATCGTGCACGTTCGATGCAGCAAGGTTTATTACAGTTAGGAGGTAATTAATTATGCAAGTGACAAGTGCTAGCCAAACAACGGATGCTTCTAATATCTTGGCGTCGCAAAGTAACGATGCTGCATCGTTAAAAAATGAATTTATGACTTTGATGATTGCACAGATTCAGAATCAAGATCCTACTAATCCGGTTGAAAGTGCCGAGTATGTATCTCAACTAGCACAGTTTTCACAAGTCGAAAGCTTAGAGTACATGCGTGATAATCAGACATCACAAATGGTGATGATGGAAAATATTGGCATAGTGCAATCGGCTTCTTTAATTGGTAAGAGTGCCACAGTACCAGCGTCTACATTACACTTAGATACTGAAGAGGTTGAAGGCAAGGTGTACCTAGAAAATGCTGTTGACGATTTAACTATTGAAGTTGTTAATCAACAAGGACAAGTTGTACACAGTATGACAATGGGGGCTCAGGCGACAGGAGATATTAAGTTCTCATTTAACCCTTCTGATGCGGGTTTACCAGCAGGGGAATATGACTTAAAGGCGAAAGCCACCTTGGGTGAATCAGCGTTAATTGCTCCTACTTATATCACAGCAAAAATTGAGAAAATTCATTTCTCTAGTGCATCTGGAATGATGATGGCTGAGATGGGGCACGGTCTTGGTATTGTGCCCGTATTAGATATTTCTGAAGTTTCTTAATAATTTTAATAGGATAAAAAAATGTCATTCAATATTGCGTTAAGCGGCTTGCAGTCAACCACTCAAGATTTAAACACTATCAGTAATAATATTGCTAACTCTAGTACTGTCGGGTTTCGTGGTGGTCGAAGTGAATTTTCTGCTATTTATAATGGTGGTCAAGCGGGTGGTGTGAGTGTCATGTCGACCACACAAAACTTTAGCCTAGGTGGTAGTTTGGCTTATACCGGTCGTCAGCTCGATATGGCTATTCAAGGCGATGGTTTCTTTGTGTTAAAAGGTACTGATGGCGCAAATATGTATGCTCGCGCGGGTATGTTTCATCAAGATTCTGAAGGTTTTGTGATTGACTCTGTCGGTAACCGTTTACAAGGTTATGGTGCAAGTGCGACTGGCCGGATTCAAACGGGTAATGCCATCGATTTACAAATACAAACAGCCTCACTAGCTGCTAACGCGACAACAGATGTGGCGTTAGTGTCTAACTTGGATGCGCGCGTTGCCGATATTAATCCTATTTTGACACCATTTGATGCAACTCAATCTGATACTTTTCACTCATCTAATACTATTAGCGTGTATGACTCGTTAGGCACAGAACACGCCTTAACACAATATTACGTAAAAACAGGGTCAAATGATTGGGATGTACATTTTATGATGGACGGCACGGATGTGACTCCCGCTACCGGCCATAATATGACTTTCGACAGTAATGGTGTATTGCAAACAGGTAAAACATTGAATCTTAGCATTACCGATCCTACCTTGCTCAATGGTGCATCTGCGCTTAGTGTCGATATTGGTTATGATAAAACGACCCAATACGCTGCTGATTATAACAATTCTAGCTTGAGTCAAGATGGTTTCACTTCCGGTGAACTTAAGGGTGTACGTTTAGACGATAATGGCTTGATTTACGGTACTTATACTAATGGACAAGAATTACTCCAAGGACAAGTCGCATTAGCCAATTTCAGTAACCCTAATGGTCTTAAAGCTGTTAGTAATAATGCTTGGATTGCGACTACTGAAGCTGGGCAAGCGATTATGGGCGCACCATCGACTGGTACTATGGGTACCGTTACTGGTGGTTACTTGGAAGGCTCTAACGTAGATACTACCGCTGAAATGGTGAACCTGATGTCAGCTCAACGTAATTACCAATCTAACGCCAAAGTATTAGATGTGAACTCTACAATGCAGCAGGCTTTATTAAACTCAATCTAAGGGATTAACTCATGGATAAGATGCTTTATACGGCAGCTAGCGGTGCTTCGCGAATTATGGAAGCTCAGAGTATTAGGGCTAATAACTTGGCGAATGCCGACACGACTGGTTTTAAGGCTGATCTAGAGCGGGTTCAGTCTATTACCTTGCCAGGTGTTGAGGCATCGTTCAATACACGTGTGCTAGTACAGACACAAAGCAATGGTTTTAGCCAACAAAGTGGTGAAATGAACCATACTGGACGCACTTTAGATTTAGCTATTCGTGATAAAGGTTTATTCAGTGTGATGGTTGATGCTGGTGAAGCTTACACCCGGGCCGGGGCGATGATGGCTGATGCGGAAGGTCAACTGACAGTTGATGGTCGCCCTGTTGTTGGGATCGATGGGCCCATCGTTTTACCTGAATACAAAGATTTATTTGTTGGTGAAGATGGCACTATTAGTATATTGCCGGCAGAAGGCGGGGTGATTGAAGATATTGGCCGCCTAAAAATGGTGAATCCAGATTTAGCCGATTTAACCAAAGGTGGCGATGGTCTATTTTACCCTGACATAGGTGGTGTATTAGTAGCAGATGAAGGCGTGCAAGTGGATAGTGGCTTTTTAGAAGCAAGTAACGTGCAAGCTGTATCTGAACTTATCGCGTCTATGGATTTAAGTCGTCAATTCGAAATTCAAGTCAAACTAATGAAAAGTGCCGAGGAACTAGCAGAAACTGGTAATCGTCTACTCGGTAATGTTTAAGGAATATATTCATGCAGTCAGCTTTATGGGTAAGTAAAACCGGCCTCGCCGCGCAAGACACTAAAATGACCACAATAGCCAACAATTTGGCTAACGTGAACACCACTGGATTTAAACGTGACCGAGTGGCCTTTAATGATTTATTCTATCAAGTCCAACGCCAACCAGGCGGACAAGTTGATGAACTTAATCAGCTGCCTTCTGGCTTACAACTAGGTACTGGTACTCGTGTTGTTGGAACACAAAAGGTATTTACAACAGGTGATTTAAAAACCACTGGTCAACAATTAGATTTGGCCATAGAAGGAAATGGTTTTTTTCAAGTAGAAGAGTCAAATGGTGACTTGGCTTATACTCGTGATGGTCAGTTTTATCGCAGTAGTGAAGGTATGATGGTGACCTCACAAGGTTTACCTTTAGTGCCCAACATAGTGATTCCTGAAGATTCTACTAATGTGACTATCGCCGAAGATGGACTTGTTATGGCGCAAATTGCAGGATCTACAGATCCGCAAGAATTAGGTCAAATTACCTTAATCAATTTTACAAACCCAGCAGGTCTTGAGGCGCGAGGTAATAATTTATATCGTGAAACTGCAGCTTCCGGCGTTGCTGTTGAAGGTGTCGCTGGAGATCAAGCATTAGGCGGTTTACGTCAAGGTACCTTAGAAGGCGCTAACGTTAATGTGGTTGAGGAAATGGTTGAGATGATTTCAACCCAGCGAGCCTATGAAATGAACGCTAAAGTTGTGTCTGCATCGGATGACATGCTTAAGTTTATTAATCAATCAGTATAGGGAGCAAGTCGATGCGTTGGTTTCTGCTGTTTACTTTTTTATTATCTGGTTGTATGTCTCATTTTCCCGATTCAGAAACTAAACCAGGCACTAAAGATTGGGCGCCACCAGACGTGGACTACAGCTTACCTGATGCTAAAGATGGCAGTTTGTATCGCCCAGGTTACATGCTGACATTATTTAAAGATAAGCGTGCTTATCGTGAAGGGGATATTTTAACTGTCGCCTTGGATGAGAAAACATATTCTAGTAAGAAAGCCGATACTAAAACCAATAAAGAACAAGGTCTGTCTTTAGGTCTTACAGGCTCAGCTGGCAGTGAAGATGTCTCAACGGATGGGAATGCCTCTTTAAGTCGTGGTTTTACTGGTACGGGGTCAAGCACTCAGCAAAATCAGTTATCGGGATCCATTACTGTTACTGTGTCTAGGGTACTCCCTAATGGTACCTTGTTAATTCGCGGAGAAAAATGGCTTCGACTTAATCAAGGTGACGAATATTTGCGTTTACTTGGACTTATTCGTGCCGATGATATCGATAACACGAACACTATTTCGTCACAAAGAATTGCCGACGCTCGTATTATATATGGCGGTCAAGGTGCTATAGCCGATAGTAATGCTATGGGCTGGGCATCTCGTTATTTTAATAGCCCTTGGTTCCCGCTTTAATAAAGGATTTGACTATGTTGCGACTGTTGTTTCTTTTACCGTTTTTGTTTATGTCTCAGCTTAATGCTGCAGAACAAAGTCGCGTGTTGATGGATATTGTCGATATTCAAGGGTTACGAGAAAACCAACTCGTAGGCTACGGTTTAGTGGTGGGGTTAAGCGGTTCTGGAGATCGTTCTCAGGTGCGGTTTACCAGCCAGTCAGTGGTGAACATGTTGAAACAGTTTGGGGTACAAGTAGATGACAATACAGATCCTAAACTTAAGAACGTAGCAGCCGTAGCTGTGCATGCGATAGTCCCTTCGTTGGCTAGCCCAGGGCAAAGCATTGATGTAACAGTATCTTCCATCGGTGATGCAAAGAGCTTACAAGGCGGAACGTTATTAATGACACCGCTACGTGCGATAGATGGAGAAGTTTACGCAATAGCTCAAGGCAATTTAGTGGTTGGTGGGATCTCAGCGTCAGGTCGCAATGGATCTTCTGTTACCGTCAATGTGCCTACAGTGGGTAAAATTCCAAATGGTGCCTTACTCGAAGCATCGATCAAGAGCAATTTTAATGATAATCCAGATGTTATTTTGAATCTACGCGACCCCAGTTTTAAAACCGCTCGAAATATTGAGCGAGCAATTAATGATTTATTTGGTCCTGGGGTGGCTCGAGCAGACAGTCATGCAAAGGTGCTAGTGCGTGCACCTAAGAGCTCCAGCGAGCGTGTCACCTTTGTCTCTATGTTAGAAGAGTTAGAAATTATTCAGGGTCGTAAAGTTCCGAGGATTGTATTTAATAGTCGAACAGGAACGGTTGTAATGGGTGGCAATGTTGTTGTGCGTAAAGCCGCTGTTAGTCATGGTAACTTAACAGTTACGATTGTTGAGCGTGAAAACGTCAGTCAACCTAATGGTGCTTATCTTGGTAATGCCGCTGGGGAGACTGTCGTGACTAATGACAGTCAAGTAACAATCGAACAAGATAATAAACGAATGTTTGTTTGGGAAGAAGGCGTTAATATTGAAGAGATCGTTAAGGCCGTTAATAGCTTAGGTGCTGCGCCGATGGACTTAATGGCAATACTTCAGGCCCTTAATGAGGCCGGTGCTTTAGAAGCTGAATTGGTGGTGATTTAATGAAACTTGAGAATGGTGGCGGGTATTTATCTCAGCAAAGCGCTGGGGAACTAATTAAGACAAATGGTGAACATGGCGCACTTAAAGTGGTGAGTCAGCAATTTGAGGCGCAATTTTTACAAACTGTACTTAAACAAATGCGTTCAGCTTCCGATGTAATGGCTGATGAAGACAGCCCTTTTTCCTCAAAAAATGATGGTTTGTATCGAGATCTTCATGATGCTGAATTGGCAATGCACTTGAGTAAATTGCAAAACATGGGGTTGTCTGACGTAATGACAAAACAATTGTCTAGTGCCCTTAAGTCCGCACCGCAATCAGTCGCCTTGGAAAGTAATAATAAACAGGATAATGATATACAAGTCATGAATACTACAGCGATGCAACCTGCGTTAATTATGCCTAAGCTCGCCAAGGATACTAAATGAATATGCTCAATATTGGTAAATCGGGACTGTTTGCCAGTGCTGCTGCTCTAAATGCCACCTCGAATAATGTGGCCAATGCTATGGTTGCAGGTTATTCACGACAAGAAGTGATGACAAGCTCAGTTGGCGGTGGTGCCTATGGTGGTGGTGCGGGGGTCTATATTGATGGCGTTCGCCGTATTTCAGACCAATATGAAGTCGCTCAGTTGTGGGAAACAAATAGCAATGTTGGTTTTTCTAAAGTTCAAACCAGCTATTTAGGTCAAGCTGAACAGGTATTTGGTTCTGATGGTAATGATATTTCTCAAGGCCTGAGTTTAGTTTTTGCCGCTATGAGCTCGGCCATGGAGCAACCTAATTTGATTGCTCATCGTCAAAGTATTATTAATGAAACCACAGCCTTAGTGCAACGTATAAATTCAATCAATGAAAGCTTAAGTTCACAACGTGAGCAGATTAATGAACAGTTAGGTTCATCGGTTAAACTGGCCAATTCTCAATTAGATATTATCGATAAATTTAATCAAGATATTCGTTCTGCTAGTGCTGCTGGAACTGTCCCATCGGCCTTACTTGATGGGCGTGATGCTGCTGTGAGTGAGCTTGCTTCTTTGATCGATATACGTGTTGTCGAAGATGCCCAGGGATTAGTTAATATTTCATTGGCAAAAGGGGAACCATTATTATCTGGCAACACTAAAGCTATATTGAGTACTAGCCCAGATCCTTTAATGCCAATAAATAGCACTGTTAATATTGACTTTGGTAAGAGTAACTTTGTATTTGAAAGTTCAGTGGGCGGTTCTATGGGAGCCTTATTAAGTTATCGGGATGGGCAATTAGCTAATTCACAAGTTTATATTGATGAAATTGCACAGCACGTAGCCGATGAATTTAATACGACTTTAGCTGGAGGAACTGATTTAACGGGCTCAGCCCCTACCAAAAATTTTCTAAGCTTTAATTCAGTTAACCCTGCAGGTAGCTTAAGTGTTACGGATGGGTTTAACCCAGAAGATTTAGCTCTTGGTCTCAATGGCACCTTAGGTGATAACAGTAACCTTCAAAACCTTACTAACCTCTCTAGTAAGTCCCTTACTTTTACTAGCTTAGGTGGTGTGGTCAATATGGCTGAATCCTTTTCTAGTATTGTAGGTATTTTAGGTTCCGCCTCAAGACAAGCTCAAGCGAACTCTGCAACAAACCTTGATCTTCAAACAGAAGCTAAATCTCAATGGGCGAGTACTAGTGGTGTAAATTTCGATGAGGAAGGGGTTAATCTAATCGTTTATCAACAGGCATATCAAGCAAATGCTAAAGTGATAAGTACGGCAGATAGTCTTTTTCAAACGGTATTAAATAGTTTTTAAGGAGCTAGTCATGCGCGTAACTATGCAAAATCTTTACACCAATAATTTAACTAGTCTACAAAAGACTACAACTGATGTGGCGCGTTTAAATCAGATGATGTCTCAGGGGTTATCCCTTCTAGCGCCATCGGATGACCCTGTTGGTGCCGTACGAGTGATGGCCAGCGAGCGTGACTTAGCCGCTGTAGAGCAATACGTTAATAATATTGATGCTGTAAGTACTAGCTTAGGCCGTTCCGAAACTCATTTAAACAGCATGGTAGACGTTCAACTTAGAATGCGTGAAATAGGGGTGTTAGCAAACACTGGGTCTTTATCTCCGTCGGATCGAAGTGCATATGCTTCAGAATTAGATGAACTACTTAAATCCCTTGTTAGTAGTATAAATGCTAAAGACGATGGTGGTAATTCAATATTTGCTGGTAATCTAGTGGATGTTGATACTGTAATACTCGACGCAACGGGTAAATATGTTTATCAAGGAGACAATAATAAACGTCAAGTGCAAACATCTCCTTCTTCATGGGTTGATTCGAACTCAACTGCACAAAGTTTACTTTTCGATAATGTTAGCCAAGATATACTTAATGCAACTGTTGATTATATAAATACATTAAATGATCCAACGCTTACTCCAGGTGTACCAGCCTTTGATACAGCGTCCGCGGCATATCAAGCATCTTTAGATGATACATTAGGTAGCATTAATGCTGTGATTACCAATATTGGTGGAAAACAAAACAGCTTGGCTTTAATGAAGACTTCTCATGAAGAAATGTCTTTATTTAATAAGTTAGTGATTGGTGAAACACAAGAGCTAGATTATGCTGCCGCTACCGCTGAGTTTAATGTGAAATTAACGGCGCTTAAAGTCACTCAAGAAACTTTTGTTCAAGTGAGTCGTTTAAGTTTGTTTGACCATATGTAATCTAACAATGCTCGTTAAGAAATCGCCTAAAGGTAATATAAGATGATAAAAGGGGTTGGTGAGTCACTCAACGTTATGCGCCAAAGCCAAAGCTTAGCGCCGAGTAGTGCGGCTGGTATTGCCAGTCAGCCTCAGATTCTAGAAAAACAAAGGTCTATTCCTAAACACAGATTAGACAGTTACCAACGTTGGGCTAAAACAACCGCAGAGCAGCACAGCATCAGTGCTTCGCAAGTTGCTTTACAATCGTTGAATCAAGCTAAGCAACTTTTACAACAATTAGGTCGAGTGTTGCAGCATGTGCAACGACAAGACAACGGAGGCCGGGAAGACCCCCGTCATTCCTTGTTAGATAATGCAGAAGCGTTAAGACAACAGATAATAGCCTTAGAACCAAGATATCAAGGTATTCAATTACTCGACCATCACTTTAATCTGCTGTCATCGACGTCTAACTCAGCAAGTCATGCTTTTGTATTTAAATCAGTGGACTTAATTGCGACCAAAGAGCACGCTGAAAAAATTCACTTACAACTTGGGCGCCAAAGCCGCATAGTGTATTTACCTGCAGGATATAGTCGAGAATCTTTGTTACAACTGATTACCCCAATCTTTAAAAGCCTTGATATTAACTTAGAGTGGACTGGTCAGGAGCTGATCTATAAAGCCAGCACTCAAGCTTGGTTGGCAGTACAAGCTGGTGTGCTTATGATGGGAGAAGGGCAACGTTTACCTGCTGGAGAGTTGAGGCAAATCCGCATAGAACCAAGGTATCACTGGCAAGACCCAAGGGAATGGGATCTCGTTGAACAAGGACAACTAAAAGCCAGCCAAGCCAAAATTGCTAAAACGCAACAAAAAATTAGCCAACAAACAGCTGAAATTGAGGCTGTGCATCAATTATTACTTGATAGAGTAAAAGGCGCTAAAGTTGTAAATTCCAATGAGTTAGGTAATGAAGCCAAATCGGCGCTGAATTCATTATATAAATACATGAAACCTCATCCTTTTAGCTATCAAATTGCTTCCCTAATGGCCCAAGGTAATACAAACAGAGATCAAGTTGGTGCCCTGCTGGGGTAACCCCCATATAGAGATGTTATTTCATTCAATAAAAAAGAACTTAGGTTCTTTTTTAAAGACTTTTTTGCTGTCAACTGCTCATCCATAAGTACAATAAATAATTAGAACTTGTTATATACTCTATAAACCATAGACGAATATTGACAGGTTTCTGGACCTTCAATGCTGCTTAATATGATTTTTACATACAACTGCAAAGTCTAATTTGTGCCATAAAAAATAAGACATTCCTAGCATCCATGGGGGTCAGATGCAGAGCAACATCTTCTTCATTTCTCTACCTTCAGCATCCATGCTGTCGTATTTTGAAAACATCTAACGAAGCATAAAGGACTTTGAAACCCGCCAGAATGGAGTTTCTCAAGTATTCCACTTTTGTGTTGCATCGACTTAAAAAGGGAGCAATCATATTTACACCAATGCGCTTTGAATTGTAAAAACTGAGAGACTCTGATCTGACCAGATATTTAATGAGATTGGTATGATTTTCCTAGCAGGACAGAAATCCCGCTGAATGGCCAGATAATTATTGGAATTAATATAACACATCTACAATAACAGCTTTAGATTTAACTTCTTAAGGTATTGATTTAATTTGTGTTTGTGGTAATTGTTGATGGGTGATGCAGTGATAGAAATGAAAGGGCATTTTGCTCCCTCATTAACTTTACCATAGCAATGAAAGGCGGCGTTAGTTTCATTACTCGGATTGAGTGGGATGATCATATGGTGCAGATACCTAAGAGAATAAAATCTTATGTCGACAACAAAAAGCGAATACAAATCATACTTTGGTATTGCTATAATCTCAACACTGTTAGAAATGACTTTTTAAGTTGAAACTTATCGAGATGTAATATCTGAGTTGTAAAATAATTGGATATTGTGTGGACGTGTAATCACATTGTTTAGAAATGAAATAGATTCAGTTCGTTTAGAATATGGACCGAATATCACTTTATATAAAATTATTGAAGCTATCATCATTCACTTCATTTGGTAATAATCAAAAGACTTACCAGAACAAATCAAGCGGTTGTTACTGTGTTATTTGCTATAGAGTAAATAAACCCTAATAAAGGCGAACCATATTTTTATCAATCTTAGCTCCGTTTTTCCTATGAAAGAGTAAAATGGAACTCGTTTAGTACAAACTAATTTTTTTGTCCTTTAAGATGCTATTGTTATGTAGTGTGTTGTTTAGATGGTTTTAATTTATTGAGCGTTATTGTTTTGACCTCGTTATGAGGTGGTTTTTTGTCTAACTAATAAATTTTTTTATTTCAGTTTCGTCTGTGAGTGTCGTTTTAATACTTTGGATAACAAAAAAACTTATTTTCTTGGAGTAACAATTATGCTTTCAGTACACACAAACTATGCTTCACTTGTTTCACAAGGTGCAGTTAATAAAAGTAACGACCTATTAACTTCAGCTATGGAACGTTTATCTACAGGTCTTCGTATCAACAGTGCTGCAGATGATGCTGCTGGTCTACAAATTGCTAACCGCATGAATGCCAACATCACAGGTATGCAAGCTGCAACCCGTAATATTTCTGATGCAACATCAATGTTACAGACTGCTGATGGTGCGTTAGAAGAATTAACTACAATCGCTAACCGTCAAAAAGAATTAGCAACACAAGCTGCCAACGGCGTGAACTCTACAGACGATTTGATTGCATTGGATGCCGAATATCAAGCACTAATTCTAGAATCTGCGCGTATTACTGATAAAACCACTTATGCTGGTAATAATTTATTTACGTCATTAACAACAGGAACTGGTGTCACCTTCCAAATTGGTGCTGGTACTACAGAGCAGTTGTCAACACTTCTAGTCGCACCTGCAGCAGTTGGTGGTAATTTATTAACTTCTGCTGCAGCTCTTACAGCAATGGCTGATGTTGATACAAATATTGGCGAAGTTGGTACAGCTCGTTCAGTTCTAGGTGCTAGCATTAACCGTTTAGGTCATACATCATCTAACCTTGCTAGTGTAATTGAAAATACTCAAACTGCTGCAGGCCGTATCATGGATACTGATTTCGCAGTTGAATCTGCTAACATGACTCGTAACCAATTGTTAGTTCAAGCGGGTACTTCAATATTATCATCAGCTAACCAAAATACTGGTTTAGTGATGGGTCTATTAGGTTAATTTAACACCAGCCTAACTTTCCGATATTGAACAAAAAGGACCTCAGGGTCCTTTTTTATTGTCTTGCAATTATAAGTCTTACAACTGTTATAGAACTCATAATATGAAGATAATCACGGCAAGATCATTATAAATTAAACTTTTTGAATAACTCCTGATCAGATCAAGGAATAATAGTTTCCTTGGTAAATGACAATGAGCACTACTTTTCTGACACATTTTAATTCAATTACAGATCCTCGTATTGAACGTTGTAAAAAACATCAACTCATCGATATTCTTCTACTCGCTATCTGTGCAGTACTCTCTGGGGCCGAGGGGTGGGAGGATATTGAGGACTTTGGTCACCTTAAGCTTGATTGGCTAAAAAAATACGGTACTTTCCCAGCAGGTATACCAAAGCATGACACCATCGCCCGTGTTATTTGTCGATTAAAATCAAATGAAATAGAAAAAGCCTTTCAGTCTTGGATTTCATCTCTGATAGAAACGACAGGCGCTGATATTATTGCCATTGATGGAAAGACTGCACGACGCTCATTTACCACACAAGACCGAAAAACGGCATTACATACCGTGAGTGCATGGAGTTGCCAGCACCAATTAGTGCTAGGGCAAACCGCTGTTGATAATAAAACCAATGAAATAACGGCAATACCTGAGTTACTCGCGATGTTAGATATTGAAAACAGCATCATTACGCTTGATGCAATGGGATGCCAGCAAAGCATTGCAAAACAAATCGTCAAACAAAAAGCTGATTATATTTTCGCACTCAAAGGTAATCACTCAGGCATGCAGGATGAATTAGAAGCTTGGTGGCATAAAAGTCAACGAGAAGGTTTTGATGAAAATAACATGGATGAGCACATTGAAATAACCGCTGGACATGGACGTATTGAAACAAGAGCTTGCCAACAGTTATTGATAAACAAAGACTGGCTCGCTAAACCTTTCAGATGGTCAGGCTTGCAGAGTGTTATTAAGGTTACATCGCAAGTTCATGATAAATCAACGGGTGCAAATACGATAGAAACACGTTGGTATATCAGTTCATTAGGCCTAAATGCAGCGCAAGCGCTCAATGCAGTACGAAGTCATTGGCAGGTTGAAAGTATGCATTGGATGTTAGATATGACTTTCAGAGAAGATGAATCGAGAATACGGAAACAACAAGGCCACTGGTATTTAATGTGATGCGGAAAATTGCCATGGCTTTACTTAAACGAGATGATACAAAATCAGCTAGCATCGCGAGGAAAAAGAAAATGGCAGGGTTAGACGATGATTATCGCTCAACCCTGTTGGAGTCTGGAATTAAAATACGCTAGTCGTGGAGTAACCCCCATATAGAGATGTTATTTCATTCAGTAAAAAAGAACTTAGGTTCTTTTTTAAAGACTTTTTTGCTGTCAACTGCTCATCCATAAGTACAATAAATAATTAGAACTTGTTATATACTCTATAAACCATAGACGAATATTGACAGGTTTCTGGACCTTCAATGCTGCTTAATATGATTTTTACATACAACTGCAAAGTCTAATTTGTGCCATAAAAAATAAGACATTCCTAGCATCCATGGGGGTCAGATGCAGAGCAACATCTTCTTCATTTCTCTACCTTCAGCATCCATGCTGTCGTATTTTGAAAACATCTAACGAAGCATAAAGGACTTTGAAACCCGCCAGAATGGAGTTTCTCAAGTATTCCACTTTTGTGTTGCATCGACTTAAAAAGGGAGCAATCATATTTACACCAATGCGCTTTGAATTGTAAAAACTGAGAGACTCTGATCTGACCAGATATTTAATGAGATTGGTATGATTTTCCTAGCAGGACAGAAATCCCGCTGAATGGCCAGATAATTATTGGAATTAATATAACACATCTACAATAACAGCTTTAGATTTAACTTCTTAAGGTATTGATTTAATTTGTGTTTGTGGTAATTGTTGATGGGTGATGCAGTGATAGAAATGAAAGGGCATTTTGCTCCCTCATTAACTTTACCATAGCAATGAAAGGCGGCGTTAGTTTCATTACTCGGATTGAGTGGGATGATCATATGGTGCAGATACCTAAGAGAATAAAATCTTATGTCGACAACAAAAAGCGAATACAAATCATACTTTGGTATTGCTATAATCTCAACACTGTTAGAAATGACTTTTTAAGTTGAAACTTATCGAGATGTAATATCTGAGTTGTAAAATAATTGGATATTGTGTGGACGTGTAATCACATTGTTTAGAAATGAAATAGATTCAGTTCGTTTAGAATATGGACCGAATATCACTTTATATAAAATTATTGAAGCTATCATCATTCACTTCATTTGGTAATAATCAAAAGACTTACCAGAACAAATCAAGCGGTTGTTACTGTGTTATTTGCTATAGAGTAAATAAACCCTAATAAAGGCGAACCATATTTTTATCAATCTTAGCTCCGTTTTTCCTATGAAAGAGTAAAATGGAACTCGTTTAGTACAAACTAATTTTTTTGTCCTTTAAGATGCTATTGTTATGTAGTGTGTTGTTTTAGTTGGTTTTAATTTATTGAGCGTTATTGTTTTGACCTCGTTATGAGGTGGTTTTTTGTCTAACTAATAAATTTTTTTATTTCAGTTTCGTCTGTGAGTGTCGTTTTAATACTTTGGATAACAAAAAAACTTATTTTCTTGGAGTAACAATTATGCTTTCAGTACACACAAACTATGCTTCACTTGTTTCACAAGGTGCAGTTAATAAAAGTAACGACCTATTAACTTCAGCTATGGAACGTTTATCTACAGGTCTTCGTATCAACAGTGCTGCAGATGATGCTGCTGGTCTACAAATTGCTAACCGCATGAATGCCAACATCACAGGTATGCAAGCTGCAACCCGTAATATTTCTGATGCAACATCAATGTTACAGACTGCTGATGGTGCGTTAGAAGAATTAACTACAATCGCTAACCGTCAAAAAGAATTAGCAACACAAGCTGCCAACGGCGTGAACTCTACAGACGATTTGATTGCATTGGATGCCGAATATCAAGCACTAATTCTAGAATCTGCACGTATTACTGATAAAACCACTTATGCTGGTAATAACTTATTTACGTCATTAACAGCTGGTACCACCTTCCAAATTGGTGCTGGTACTACAGAGCAGTTGACAACAACTATAACTGCACCAACAGCAGTTGCTGGTGATTTACTAAGTTCTGCTAATGCTCTTACAGCAATGGCTGCTGTTGATACAAATATTGGCGAAGTTGGTACAGCTCGTTCAGTTCTAGGTGCTAGCATTAACCGTTTAGGTCATACATCATCTAACCTTGCTAGTGTAATTGAAAATACTCAAACTGCTGCAGGCCGTATCATGGATACTGATTTCGCAGTTGAATCTGCTAACATGACTCGTAACCAATTGTTAGTTCAAGCGGGTACTTCAATATTATCATCAGCTAACCAAAATACTGGTTTAGTGATGGGTCTATTAGGTTAATTTAACACCAGCCTAACTTTCCGATATTGAACAAAAAGGACCTCAGGGTCCTTTTTTATTGTCTTGCAATTACAAGTCTTACAACTGTTATAGAACTCATAATATGAAGATAATCTGATTGAGTTTAATAAAATAGGATTTATTTCAGTTATGGCGCTTAAGGGTCGTCTTATATTAAATAATGGGTCTACTCATGTTGATGAAAGAGGAAGTAAATCTTCCTTTTTGTTTGCTGAAACGGAAATGACAATAGCTTTAAACGTTAAGAAAACAAATTAAGCCTTTAATAAACAATTAGATAAATGTTGGTATGACACTTGCTCTAGCATAATATATGCGACTTAGAGTTGTGAAGTAGTTAAGTCAATGTAAAGGAGTTTCTATGATATCAGGTATGAGTTCGGCGCAATTTGCCCAACAATTAATTTCTGCCGATCGTGCAGGTAAAGATTATTATTATCAAAATAAGCTTTCTACTCAGAATACCCAACTTGATGCTTATGGGTTATTAGAAACGGCTATGAAGCAGCTCTCAACTAAGATGAGTAATATTGACTCTGATGCTTTTAGTAATAAAAAGGCTGAAATTAATAATGATTTTGCTAATGTGACAGTAACAGCTGCTGCTCCTAGTGGGAACTATGACTTGATTGTTACTCAGATGGCTCAATCTCATCAATTAACTAAAACCTATGACAGTGAAAACACGTTAATACCTGCTGTAGGGCTTTTTAGTATCCAACTTGGAAGTGATCCAGCAGACAAACTCACTATTGACTTAGCTACAATTAATGGCGGTGCAGACATCACTGTTAGCCAATTAAGAGATTTAATTAATAAGGATGTCTCTAATCCAGGAATGCAAGCATCTTTAATTCGCACCGGCGGTAAAGTAGAGTTAATGTTGTCGTCTAATAATACCGGGACTAGCAATAATCTAGCTGTGACTTTAGATGGTACCGATTTGGGGATGACTCAACGACGTGCCGCTCAAGATGCTGAATTAACCTTGAACGGTATTAGTATTACAAATAGTAGCAACTATCTTGATAACGTCATTGATGGTGTGAGTTTGGAGCTGGTTAAAGTCCATAGTGTTGGAGAGTCTAGCCAAATAAAAGTTGAAGATGACAGCGAGGCTACTACTAGTGCGGTTAATGATTTCGTTAATGATTTTAATACATTACTTACTCAAATTAATCAATTAAGTCGCTCTATGGGCAGTACGCTAGTAGATTCTACTGATAGTGATGATGAAGACTCCGTTACTGTGTCTAATAGCCAGTTAGGTGTTCTTAACGGAGACTCATCGGTAAGATTATTACAATCTCGTCTACAAGATGTAGTGTTTGCAATAGCCCCTAATGGTATGCGTCTTAGTGATATTGGTATAGAAATGGGCAGAGACGGCCTATTAAAAATGGATGATACAAAGTTTGAAACTGCATTGAAGGCTGATAGTGCTAAGGTTCAGGCTATGTTCAGCGATACAAACAGTTATATCGACAAGATTGATGCAGTACTAAAACCCTACACTGCGTTTGATGGTTTATTATCGATGAAAAAGCAAACTCTTGATGATCAAATAAATCGTATTCAAGACAGTATGGAACAATATGATTACCAAATGGATTTGAAGTATGGTGTGTATTTGGCTCAATTTACTGCAATGGAAGCCACCATTAATCAATTAAGTGCTGCCAGTAGCTTATTTTCCACAAATGAATAGAAAATGAAGAAAACAGGATAAACAAGAATGTTAAATGAGTACGATCCTTTTAATGCGTATCAACAGACCTCATTAAATTCAAGATTAGCGTCAGCCAATTCTCACGATATGGTTCGTATGCTATTGGAAGGTTTGCTGGAGGAGCTGGGTAGAGTGTCAGGGCATATGGAGCGTAAACAGTATGAAGCTAAGGGGATTAGCGTCAACAAATGCTTGAACATACTATATGGCTTGGACTCAATGTTAGATCTCGAAAACGGGGGGGAAGTCGCGACTAATTTGCACCGCTTATACGATTATTGCAGTCGTCAATTAGTGGCTGCTAGTGTTGAAAATGATCCCGAAACATTGGTTCCAGTGATTACAGTCATAATGGATATACGCGAAGGTTGGTCAAATCTCAATTGATATTAGTTAAGCGAATGGTCACTGATGTTATATTTTCTTGGCAGTGGCTGTTATCCTTGCTTGGGATGATGTTATACGCGGCTGTATGCGTGGAGTACTCCTATGTCGATAACAACACAGAGCGCCTATACATTGAATGTTAAAACCCAAAGAGTTGATACTCAACTTCCCAAAAATTATCACATCACAGTAGAGCAATGGCAACAGTTTGCTTTGGGTTTGCGCCATCATTTAGCCGCTAAGGACTGGGACAGTTTAGTTAAACTCAATAAATTGCTTATTAATGCACTCTCTCAAGTGGCAAAGGATGAGTTTATTGAGACGGCTGCTCAAGCACTTGCACGGAAAAATGTGGCCAAGGTTCATGAAGAAGTTGTCAATAAGCTGAAGTCAGACCGTGATGCAATGGCCGTAGAACTTGAACGTTTTAAATCATCACAAGCAGGGCTTAGCGCCTACCAATTTACCTGTATCAGTGGGGAATCCGATGATCTCTGATGTAATTGCAAGTCGTCCTACAGGGGCTGAATCAAATAATAAGTCCATCGGGCAACAAGGACTTGATGACACTGGCAAAGCATCTTATGCCGAGTTTACCAATGACAGAGCATTAGAAGATAGACAAAAAATGATAAGTGCTAAGTCAGAAGATAAGACTGATTCAAGTGATGAGTCATCATTTGATAGTACTGCGACGGTTACTGGAGATAAAAAGCCTGTATCAACTTCTGTAAAAGATGCTGATAGTACACAAGGTGATCTTCAAAGCAATAAAGGTAACAAAACTCAGGAAAACATTGAGGGCAACGAGTTAATTATTGGACTTAATAGCCTTCAAAGCAAGATACAAAGTGGTCCTCAAAATTATATTGCTATGCAGTATTCTAATGGAACTATACAAGGTCCTAACAGTATAAATAGTATTGTAAGCAAGACCAATGATGCTACATTTGAACCGGCTAGATTCGAGACCTTGACCTATGGGGAATTATTGCCAGAAGCATTAATACAACAAGGAACTGTGTCTTCTATTAACCAAGATATTTCGCATATTACACCTGTATTAGGACTGACTACTAATTCAGATCAGAGTAGCGCAATGGCAAGCCCATTGGCGGCAACGGTTATTGGTGGATTAAACTTAACCACTGTTAGTTTAAATGCTATAAGCCAAGCTGTAAATTCACGATCTGGGAATTTAGCTGCTGTGATGTCGGGTACAGTTGCTTCAAGTTCAGATATGTTAACTTCTGTATCATCACCAGTTGTTAACTTTGAGGCCATGAATACTACGGCTATATTAACGAATGATACTGTTAGCATTAAACGCGCAGAGAATGCATGGCAACCTTTTAATAATATACTAGCAGCTGGTGCTATAGGACAAATGGGGCTGGATGTGAAAACTGCTGATATGGCAGATGTTAATTCTCAGCTTTATAGCCAACAACTTGTTAGGGGGGCAAACCCAAGTGTTAGTCAATGGGGACCAGTTCCTGTGAATACTTTGGGCAGTTTAACTCAGCAAGCTCAAGATATGTTAACGCCACTTAGAGAACAACTGAGATTCCAAATAGATCAGCATATTAAGCATGCTGAAATTCGCTTAGACCCTCCTGAACTTGGCAAGCTTGAGCTTAATATTCGTCTCGATGGCGACAAATTGCACGTACAAATGCATGCTGCTAACCCTGCAACACGTGATGCCTTACTCAGCGGATTAGAAAGGTTAAGAGCTGATCTTGCACAGGAATATGGAGGTACTTTAGACGTAGATGTTAGCTCGGGCGATTCAGAACAGCCAAAGCAACGTGATCAAAGTCGTTCTACCGCGATTGCGATGAATCAAGTAGAAGGGACTACAGCGCTAAATAACAGCTTAAATAGTTCGCAACAATCTCAATTAAATTTATTGGCTTAGGCTAGGAGCAAGTGGATGGCAGTCATCAAGACTACAGGTGTTAAAGTTTTATTATTTCTTTTGATTTTAAGCGCTTGGACCGGCGGTATCCTCTGGGTTGGTTGGCAGAGCCCTCATTGGCTTGAGGCTTTATTGGCAGAAGAAAAGCCTGTAGAAGTTACCAAGTTCTACCCTTTAAATAAGTTTATTATTTCAATTCCAGGGGATAAATCTCCTCATTACTTATTGTTGGAAATAGCATTAAAAAGTAATAATCCAGAGTTACAACCCGTGTTAAATGAAGCAGACCCTTTGATCCGTAATTCATTAATGAAAATGTTCTCGCGTAAAAAGTTCCAAGATCTTAATAATAATGATCAACTGGAAAGTTTACAGAGCGAAGCTCTAGTCAATATAGTTAGTGTATTGATAGAACATAAATTCCCCTCTGATATTGATGAAGTACTTTTTACTCGGATGGTCATACAATAAGGATTAGGTATGAGTTGTGATGGTCAATTAGCCTATCAAGCTGTTAGCGATGAGCCAGTACTACAGCGTTTGTCCGAAGAGCAGCTTATTGTGCAATACCTTCCTTTGGTTAAGCGAGCAGTACTGCAGCTGCGGAGTCATTGTGGGGCTATGTTATCCCTAGAGGACATGGAACAAATAGGTATGATGGCACTAATCGAATCATCTCGACGTTACCCTGGTGAGTTTGATAACGGCTTTATCTCTTTTGCTGGACAGAGAATCCGTGGTGCTATTTTAGATGAATTAAGACGCCAAGATTGGCGTCCAAGACCTGTGAGGCAACAAGCTCATAAACTTAATGATAAGGTACGAGAACTTACTCGTGCGTTTGGTCGTGAACCTACAGATAGTGAAGTGGCGCAAGGGTTAGATTTGTCTCAAGAAGATTATCGACAAAGTTTGTATGCCACTCAAGCTGAATCGATGAAAAGTTTAGATGATATGTTAAGCATAGGTGAACAACCTGCAGATAAAAACAATGAAGTTGAGCGTTTTTTGCTCAAAAAAACATTAATTAAAGCAATGACAAAATTAAATGAAAGAGAACAGCTAATTCTGTCGCTTTACTATAATCATGAACTTAATTTAAAAGAAATCGCCCTAACGCTTGGACTCACTGAGACACGTATTTGCCAGTTACATAAACTTGCAGTTGCTAGATTAGAGAGCTTATTACAGTAATCGTAGCGCGAGGCAATTGGATATATATATATGAGTAAATTGATTGGCTTAATTATCATTTTAGCGTCTGTATTTGGCGGTTATATGTGGGCTGGTGGAACATTAACTTCACTATGGCAGCCTGCTGAGATATTAATTATTTCTGGTGCCGCTTTGGGGGCGCTTATTATTGCAAATCCACGTTCAGTTTTAGAGGAAATGCTCGTTCAGATAAAAGAATTACTGACTCAAGAAAAAGAAGATCCTGAGTTATATCCGCAGCTGTTCTCCCTGATGAATTTACTGATGAGTCAAATTCAATCTCAAGGATTAAAAGTACTTGATGAACACATAGAGAATCCTAAAGAAAGTTCAATCTTCTTAATGTACCCTAATGTGTTAAAGCATACCGCGCTATTACAGTTTCTGATTGATAATCTACGTATCCAGTCTATCGGTAAAATGTCTCCTCATGATCTAGAATACTTGTTTGAAGAAGAAATTCACCGTATTGAAGAAGACCGATTAAGGCCATCAGAGGCGTTAAATAAAGTTGGTGAAGCTATGCCCGGTTTTGGTATTTTAGCTGCTGTAATGGGTATTATCATCACTATGTCCAATATTGATGGCCCCATTACCATGATAGGTGTAAAAGTTGCTGCTGCCTTGGTGGGAACGTTTATTGGTATTTTTGCCTGTTATTGTTTTTTTGATCCTTTATCTAAAGCGTTAGAGCATTTAGTTGATCGTAAATCAGCACAATTGCGTTGTGTTTCTGCGATTTTAGGTGCTTTTGCCAAGGGTAAACCACCGATGATGGCTGTTGATGCTGGGCGTAAACAAATTCAAAGCGAAAATCGTCCATCGTTTATTGAACTTGAACGTTGGATGATGGAGCAAAAAAGCTAATGCTTCAGAAAAATGAACCTATCATTATTAAACGTGGTAGAAGAAGTAAGCGTTCTGCCAGTCATGGTGGGGCATGGAAGGTAGCATTTGCCGATTTTACTTTAGCTATGATGGCACTATTTATGGTGTTATGGATCATGCAAATCGCTGACCAAGATGAACGGACTCAAATTGTCCAATATCTACGTGGTGAAATGTATGCTACAGGGGACATGAATCCTTTTGATTCTAGTCAGTCATCGTCTATGATTGATTTTGAAGGCAGTCCAGCAATCCAAGAGGCTATTATTACAGGTAATGCTACTGGTCCTGACTCTGAGCTTGGTGCTATTGTGCCTGGCCAGTATGATACCCAAGCCCAACAAGTATTACTTGCGAAACATATTAACCGAGTGGTGCAGGAATCCAAGATGGCTGATAATATTGCAGTTACCTTAGTCCCCCAAGGAGTACGAATACTCATTCATGACAATATTGACCGCTTTATGTTTACTCGTGGTAGTGCACAGATGCAGTCATACTTTGAAGATCTTCTACTCGCCTTAGGACCTGTACTAGGTCAAGTAACGAACGCAATGATGATTACTGGTCATACAGATTCAACACCCTATGCAGGGTCTTTATTTACTAACTGGGAGTTGTCTAGTCAACGTGCTTTATTGGCCAGACGTATGCTTGAACTTGGTGGAGTAAAACGCAACCAAGTAATTCAAGTGACCGGAATGGCAGATCAAGTTGCTTATATTCCAGAAGATACCGCTGCTGCTGCAAACCGTCGTATTGAAGTTTTGATTTTAAACTCGACAACAGAAGAGGTGATTAGAAGCATGGTAGGTATACCTGCTGAGAATCTGGAAGGTGAGATACATTTGCAGGATGCAAAATTACAAACTCAATTAGATCAAACTAGAGCAAGGTTTCAATAGTGAATAAGGATGACACTATGATTAATTATGAAGAATTTTGGCATCATGATGGCTCAGCAGAACGGTTACTTAGCAGCCCTCGTGACTACAATCTAAATGAGTTCGATAATCGTAGAGGTCATCAAAGAGTAAGTTTACGTACTAATCGACAAATCCCATTAAACTTCGCTTGCGATGGTGTGACCATTGACCTGTTATCAATGGGTTGGATGATGCTGCAATCTATCTGTACTGTTAATGTCAAAGATGTCAGTTTAAGTGGTATCGGCTTTTTAACGAGTGAAATGTTGCAACTAGGTAGTGAAATTTACGTTAGGTTTCAAGGGATAACACTTAGGTGTGAAGTTTGCCGTAATCAAAAAGTCCATGGTCGATTGAGTTTTTATGGTGCTCGTTGGCTCGATAAGCATGACGAAAAAAAGCAAATTGCTTTTATTAATCATATTAGGCTAAAAGCTAATCGATAAGGGGCATATCCATGGTTGTTACATATCATCGACGGGGCCTAGATCGTTTGCAAAAATTCTTTTTATACTTAATTCTAACCGATTGGTTTTTACTTATTATTACGGCTCTAAAAATGGAGTCTTTGAATTTCTTTTATGGTTCTGTAATAGCTATTATGTTATTTTTTTATAATTTGTTTTTAGCCCATCTTTGTCGTATTCGCGCGAGGCGAGCGGAAGATACATACCTAATTTATCCAGTTGTATTGGGCGCATTTATTTCATTTTTATTGGTGAGTTATTTTTTTGTTCTTTCCTGAAATACCACTTATTTTGTTAACGAAATAATAAGTCTATGCTCTTTCCATATTTAGGTTTATGTAATCTAATGAGCAACTGGTATATATTGGGTTTATTTACATTGTTTATAAATTAAGTTTTCAAAGTTGTGACAGATTGATAGGTTTTGGATATATAGCTATATCAGAATGTTTTATTTATATTTTATGACTATTGCCATAGATCAATACTTTATATTCAATTTAGCACATTTTACTAAAGCTCTCATTACAGGTAATTTTTGTTTTTTATTTTTTTTGATAGCTACTTGAGTTGATATTTTTTTGTATCTAATAATTTCATCAACTATTTGTCGTGGATTACACTCATATCGAATTGATAAGTCTACTAACATATCACTGTCAAATTTAATCGATTTTTCCATGGCTTCGTTTATAGCCTTAGTACCTTGTAACATCAATTCTGCCTTTCTTTCTCCTCTATTAATTAAAGATTGTTTTACACGATTCTTATGCTTCTTAAATGTTTCAGGGGATTTTAAAGATGCAATATCTTTCATAATTGTATCGGTTGACGTAGGTATGACCGATATTAAGTGATTAATAAATTCATTGCTTTTTAAGTTTCGCTTATAATATAGGTTGTATACAATTAAATCTCTTCTTTGTAAAGTTTCGTTATCGCTATCATTTTCATGGTTATCTTCAATGTTTAGGCTTGGATTTTTTGTGGTCTCTACCTGAGATGGATTATCATCACTCTTTACTTGCGACGGCCTGAGTGTTTCAGTTATATCTTCATTAACATCATGGTAGTTATTAAAATCGTGTGGATGTTTGTTCATTTTCGAAACCTTTTTACCATTGACACTCATTGTATTAATAATATCAAACTTACGAGCGATAGCAATTAAAGATACTCATAATCATAAGCGCTCATAGAACAATGTTTTTTAGTTTTGATATAAATAAGTCATAAAATTTAAAATACATTTTCATGCTTAACCGTAGTATTTGATATTCAGTAATTATTCTGACAGACGTTTGTGTCAGTAAATACTTGATGTGATTAAGAACTATATTATTATATGATAAAGTCTATTAAGAAATTCTAGGAAAATATATTACAATATTTCTCAGATTATTTTCCCATTTCAATAACTAGATATAAGCTTGTATGAGTTAAATTGATGTAAAACAGTATCATGTGTGAGATGTTTTGGTATTTGAATTATTAGTGTCCTATAGGGATGATTTTGTGAATGTAACCATCTAAATGAAGGTTAATGACTCATATTGATAATAAGTGTTGAAGTGACATAGTTTATGAATGAATTATTCACTCAATGTATTGCTAAGATAATAAAAAACCAAGCTAAATGCTTGGTTTTTTTAATGGTTTTTTTAATGGGCTTATTAATGAGGCTATTTTGTTGTTGGCACTTCAAGGAATGGGATTGTGCCAGTAGGTAACATAGTGGTTGGCAGCTTGCCGTCCCAGCGTTCAGCCTTAGTCAATTCAACTAAGTTTTGATTTTGAGCTAGTGCTTCGGCACGGATTTTAATGGCTGATGCTTCTGCATTACCTTTAATTCGAATACTTTCCGCTTCAGCAATGGCGCGAGCCAGTTGTGAGTCGGCTTCCGCTTGTGCTTGAGTGACAGCAATTTTGGCACTTACCCGTTCTTTTTCAAGGTTTTGTAATTGGGTTTGTACTTCAACTTCGGCGCGCATTCTGTCTTCTACTGATTTCTCGTATGCATTACTAAAATCAATATTTTCAATCTGTACCGAATTAATGGTAACAGGGCCTTTAATCGATTGAGTAATGGCGGCAGTAACATCAATACCAAATTTTATACGTTCCTGAACGGCAGAAATGGCGGTGTATTTGCCAAAGATATTCTCAATTTGAGTCGGTACTTGGCGGTCAAGTAAACGCGATACCATTAAGTCGACGCTTTTAAAATTAGCATAGACTTCTTCAACGCGATCAGGAGGAATACTGAATGTAACCGATGCACGTAACGTTGCGGGTTGTTGATCACGACTATACGCCTGTAGGCCTTGATAGTTTGCGGTATGTGTTTGGGTTGAAATTTTAACGACAGTGTCCATTAGAGGAATTTTAAATCCAAGCCCTGGTTCTGCAGTATCAATAATTTTACCGTTACGTAATAACACCCCACGTTCGCCCTGATCGACTGTGTACCAGCTGCTATATAAGCTGATAAGTATTATCAGCAACACAGCGATAGGAATGATTTTTCCTAGATGATTTATGTTGGCTTGCGCCAGATCATTTTTTAACATTATGCTTCCCTAGCAAAAGTGAAATTAGAATATGTTTGGTTTATTCGTTGTGATAGCGTTTAGAACGGTTAGCATTATAAATAATTGTTATAAATGCAATTATTTTTGAGGTTTCTCTGAAATCCAAAGTTTAATATGTCCTTGAACAACCACAACACCGTTAATGTCATAAGCTTTAACGTCGACTAACATATCACCAACTTGCCACTGTTCTGGTGTTACCTCTGCAACACACAAAATATCGCTGCCAGCTTTTGCGGTATAGTCTACTGACATTCCTTTAGGGATCCAACGTAAATGCGCGGGAATAGAGGCTTCTGCCATAGTGCCCATTGCCATTTCTAAGCCATTACAAATAGCAATAACATGTACGGTACCAATATGGTTTTGGACTTTTTTACGTTTTTTAATTAAACATTCACAACGGTTAACACGTAAATCATTTATATAAGGATGCACAGTGCCAAAATAAGGCGCCATGCGTGACACCATTTTAGAGAAAATACGTTTGCCGAAAGGGTAAGATGTCACTTTTTTATATAGCGCCATCACTTTATTGGGTTTAGTTTGGGTCATTGGAAAGACTCTGGTTATTGTGTAAGTAAGTTGTCTGGTCCGATGAGGTTAACATTGTTGTAACCCGCGGTGAAGTACTGATCAATATTTTCCATCGCTCATTGTGCTACTGACAGGTATAATTTTGCTGGTGTCGATTCTTTAAGGGTAAATTTTGAAATCTAACTTGTTATTAAATTATATCAAAGGTATGGCCATGGGGGCCGCAGACGTTGTTCCGGGAGTTTCTGGCGGCACCATCGCATTTATTACTGGGATATTAACTCCGCTTTTAGACGGTATTCGCAAAATAAATTTGTCTTTGTTTGGCATTATAAAGCAGCAAGGTATTAAAGCGGCTTTTTTACATATCAACGGGCCTTTTTTAGTTTGTGTTTTTGGCGGTATCTTAACCAGTATTTTTACCTTAGCTAAGTTGATTTCATGGTTATTGGCTACTCATCCTATTCCCGTTTGGTCCTTTTTCTTTGGTTTGATTATTTATTCTGTGGTGCACATGCTGAAGCAGGTTGAAACATTTAACGTTCTGCGGATTGTGATGTTTTTTATTGGGGTTGCATTTGCATGGTCAATTACCGTGTTGCACCCCATTGAAATGCAGGATACTTATCTTAACTTCTTCTTTTGTGGTGCTATCGCCATTTGCGCCATGATATTACCGGGTATTTCAGGTAGCTTTATTCTGCTGCTATTAGGCATGTATCCAGCGGTGTTAGCCGCCGCTAAAGGATTCGATATTGTTTATTTAGCCTGCTTTGCTGTGGGCGCAGTGGTCGGCTTATTAAGTTTTAGCCACGTGTTATCCGCATTGTTACGTAAATTTCAGGATGCAACGTTACTTTTTTTAACCGGATTGATGTTGGGCACACTCGGTAAGATTTGGCCATGGAAACAAGTGATCAGCTGGCGCGAAAACTCTAAAGGGGAATTAGTACCACTAGTAGAACAAAACTTATCTCCATTTCAGTTTGAGCAAGTCACTGGTGAATCTTCGCAAATCATTATCGCCATTGTGTGCGTGCTGGTGGGCATTGGCTTAGTGTGGGGAGTCGAGCGCGTAGGTAAAAAAGCCCATGGATAACAAATATCTGACATTTTTCGGATAAACATTTTTAGATAAATATTAAGCAGAACTTCGGTTCTGCTTTTTTGTGTGTATTATTTGACTAATATGAAGACTCATTTTGCAAAAATGATAAATAACTCTATAAATAATGAACTTAATGGGGGTTTTACTCGTATATTTGTTTAATCACATGTGTTGTTAGCATGACATCTTTTTTTATCCCACGCTGGGAATATTACGGTTGCCACAGGAGTGCATAATATGCCAAATATCGATACATTTGTGCCAGAAAAAATCCAAATTGGGATTAGCAGTTGCCTTCTTGGTAATCAAGTTCGTTTTGACGGTGGTCATAAAAACTCATATTACTGTAAACAAGAAATAGAACCGTTTTTTGAATACACCAATGTTTGCCCTGAAATGGCTATTGGCATGGGCGCTCCACGCAAAAGTATCCGTCAAATTCGTGATGGTGATATTGTTCATATTCGCAGTGCAGATGGCAGTTTAGATGTTACCGACAAGCTTAATGAATATTCTAAAGCTAAAGTTGAAGAGCTGGACTACTTAGGCGGCTACATTTTATGTGCCAAATCGCCAACCTGCGGAATGGAGCGAGTAACCGAATATAAAATTGGTACCAATAATGGTTCTAAAACGGGTGTCGGTGTTTTTGCTAAGGCCCTGATGGAGCGTTATCCGTTGTTGCCAGTAGAAGAAGAAGGGCGTTTGCACGATTTGCCGCTGCGAGAAAACTTTTTTACTCGTATATTTGCTTATAACGATTGGCAAAAAATGAAGCAATCTGGATTAACTAAGCACAAATTGATGCAGTTTCATTCACGTTACAAATACTTAATTATGGCACACAGCCCTAAGTGGTATCGCGAGCTGGGTCCTATTCTGGCGGATATTCAAGATATCGAACAATCGGCTCAGCAATATTTTAAAGGCTTTATGACGGCACTCAAAATCATTGCCACTCGCAAAAACCACACCAGTACTTTGCAACATATTCAAGGTTATTTTAAGAAGCAACTTACGGCTGAACAGAAAGAAGAACTGAGTGAGTCCATTTTAAAATATCGCCAAGGTTTATTGCCTTTACTTGTGCCAATTACCCTGATTAATCATTATGTGCGTGAGTTCCCAACGCCATACATTGAAGAGCAGGTGTATTTAAATCCACATCCAGAAGCGCTTAAGCTTCGTTATGCCTATTAGGTCGAGTATTAATGACTTCTATGAATAGTTTGATGTGGTTTAGGCAAGATTTACGGGTGGCAGATAATCCGGCCTTAGTTGCTGCGTGCGATTTTGCCATTGGTAATAATAGCCATCTTCGAGCCGTATATTTTGTCACACCTTCTCAGTGGGCGCAGCATGATGTTGCGCCGATACAAATCGATTTTATGCAACGGCACGTAAATTTATTGGCCCAAGCGCTGGCCGCCTTAGGTATTCAACTTGATGTTGTGCATGTACAAGATTTTGCTGAGGTACAAGAGGTATTAACCACTTATATTGAAAAGCATCAAATTGGCGCTGTGTTTGCCGGTAATGAGCCCGAAATAAATGAACGTCGTCGTGATAGTGCATTAATCGATAGTGGCTTGCCATTAACCTTAATAGATCAAGATTGTGTATTAGCCCCAGAGACGGTGAAGAATTTAGCGGGAGGCATGTACAAAGTCTTCACCCCTTTTGCTAAAAAATGGAAGAGTATCGCCAATCAGCGAGCGATTATTACCAAGCGCGTGCCTGCGCCAATGGCCACGGCTTTACCATCTCCAGATGACATCGTCTTTCATTGTGACAAAGTCAGCAGCGATCTATGGCCTGCAGGTGAAGGTGTTGCTAAAAGAATATTAGATCAATTTCTAGCAAGTCAAGTGGCCGATTATCATGTAGATCGAGACATTCCAGCCTTAGAAGGAACCAGTCGTTTATCGCCTTATTTGGCTATTGGTGTCATTAGTTCACGCCAATGTGTTGCCGCTATTCTTGCCCGTTACCCCGAAGCTTTAGTCGACGATGCTTGCCCAGCTAAGACCTGGTTAAACGAATTGATTTGGCGTGAGTTTTATCGTCATTTATTGGTGGCATTTCCGCGTTTATCTATGGGGTGTAACTTTAATGAGTTGGGCGATGGTATCGCTTGGCGCAATAATGCCGATGAATTTAACGCTTGGTGTGATGGGCAAACGGGCTATCCACTTGTGGATGCCGCTATGCGTCAATTAAATCAAACGGGTTGGATGCATAATCGATTACGTATGGTGGTCGCGAGTTTTTTAACCAAACATTTGTTAATTGATTGGCGCTGGGGAGAACGTTACTTTAGACAAAAACTCATTGATGGCGACTTAGCGGCTAATAATGGTGGCTGGCAATGGTCTGCAGGGACAGGTTGCGATGCGCAACCTTATTTTCGAGTGTTTAATCCTATGACTCAAAGCAGCAAATTTGACCCCGATGCTAGCTTTATAAAACGTTATGTAACTGAGGTGTCTGGATGGTCTTTGGCTGACATTCACTTACCTAAAACGGTTAATGTAAATGACTTATTTGGCCAACGGCTGGATGAGGGATATCCACAGCCTATCGTTGAACATAAAATGGCGCGCTTAAGAGCCATTGAAGTTTTAAGTGCACTTAAGCGGGGTTAAGCTTTTTGATGTAAAATTCATTATTGGTTCAATAAAGATGACCTTGTTGGTTTAATACCAATTCAAAGATTCGCTAAATCAGTAAATATACGACAGACTGCTATTATCTTTAATGTTAATAGCAGTCTTTTTTTTTGCGTTAGATCACACTATGAGACGGGCTGTTAGTGGATTGATGAGTAATGATTGAAGCACATCGAGTAACAGCATAGAATGACGATACTAAAGATTTATATATCATGCATGTTTAAATCCTGTTGATGTTAACCCACTAAGTGAGTGAACTGCTTATGCTGAATATTGATGACCCAGCGATAACTGATAACACCCCTGCAATCTGGCGTTTGGGCTTTAGACCATTCTTTCTCGGTGGGGCAAGTGTTGCTGCTTTATACATCCCATTATGGTTAATGGGTTGGTTTACACCGCAATATAGCCTATTTAACAGTGAGTTTTGGGCTAACGTAGTGCCATTATGGTGGCATCCACATGAGATGTTATTTGGCTTTGCGATGGCGATTGTGTGTGGTTTTCTGCTTACAGCAGTGCAAGCGTGGACTAATCAGCCCACCATAACCGGACGTTCATTGATGGTCACCTTTGGTTGTTGGCTTATTGCTCGGTTGATGTTGTTACTTCCAATGGACATTCCTTTGGTATTACCAGCCATATTCGATAGCTTATTTTTAGGGTTAAGTGCGTTGGCGTTGTGGCGCTGTATTTATCCGGTTAAGCAATGGCGTAATATTGGGTTTCCGTTACTATTGGTTGTGGCACTGGTGGTTAACTTAACCAGTTATTATGCGTTATATCAGCGCGACTTTTCATTGTCTACCCAACTATGGCAAGGGATGATTTGGTGGGTCGCAATGATCATTACTATCGTTGGTGGCCGAGTTATTCCATTTTTTACCGCTATGCGTATTAAACAACCCAAGCCAGATCCCATTAGTATATTGGAAAATACATTATTATTCGTAATGGGATTATTGTTTGTACAAGCAGTAAGCCATTGGTTCCCCAAAGGGGTAGAACAAGTTTTATTGGCTGTTGCTGGTGGTTTGCACCTTATCCGTTTTGCGCGTTGGCAAGGGCATAAAACCCTAAAAGAGCCAATGCTATGGTCTTTGCATTTGGCATATATATCGTTACCCATCACGTTACTTTTGATGGCGATTAATATCGACAATGAATATGCCTACCGCACGCTGTTACATTTATTTGCTATCGGCGGCATTGCAGCATTATGTTTATCAATGATTTCCCGCGTGTCTCTTGGTCACACCAGTCGCAATATTTATCAAGGTCCTAATATGACAATTGCCTTTTTGAGCATTGCATTAGCTGCAGTGTTTCGCGCAATTATGCCATTACTTTTGCCAGAATATACCCAAACATGGTTATGGTCTGCTGGGGCATTTTGGTTTATTGGTTTTGGAATGTTTGTGTGGTTTTATGCCCCCATTTTAGTCCGTCCAAGACTCGATGGTCGCCCAGGTTAATGCACTGCAATTAACCTGGTATTTATCAATACAGTTTTAAGGTAAGCAACATGATTAATCCATTAATAGAAGTGATGATGCCTGTCACTCGATCTTTACGCAGTAAGACAGGCTTGAGTATTATTATCGGCGGACTTGCAGTACTGCTGCTAACATCTTGGGGCTTACAAAGTGCAGAGGTTGACCCAAATCAACTTAAGTTTCCTCAGCAATTTGAATCTTGGCAAGCAACAGAAGAACAAGTAGAACGCGACGACATACTGGCGCAATATCCAGCGAATATCATTCTATGGGCTGGTTCGTCGTTTGCGAAAGAATATCATAGCCCTCGTGGACATCAGTTTGCCGTTGCAGACATAACACATACTTTGCGTACAGGTGTTGCTGTAGCCGAAGGTGATAAAGGTTTATCAGCCAGTTGCTGGACGTGTAAATCGCCTGATGCGCCAAGATTGATGAATGAAATGGGGATTCAAGGTTTTTCTGGTGCCAATTTTGTCGATTTAGGCCGAGAAATCAAATCTGTTGTCTATTGCAGTGATTGTCATGTTGATGGCAGTGCAGAACTCGCATTACCACGTCCCCATGCACAAAATGCCATGGCCAAAATTAAACTGCCTTTTGATAAGCAAGATCACGCAATGCAAGGGGCACAGGTTTGTGGTCAATGTCATGTGAGTTATTATTTCCAGCCAGAAAATAATAATAAGGTTAACATTCCATGGATTTTCGGCAGCACGGCTGACGAAATTGAAAAGTATTACGACACGCGTCGCTTTTACGAATGGATCCACCCAATTTCTAAAACACCAATATTAAAAGCGCGTCATCCAGAATTTGAACATTGGAGTCGTTCGGCTCATGCAAAACAAGGCGTGACGTGTATAACGTGCCATATGCCACCTGCGACTGATGAAAAAGGCGCTACATATACCGATCATAAAGTTGCAGGCGCGTTAGATAATTTTGATCGCACCTGTGCAAGTTGCCATAGCAGTAAAGCGGCCATAACCAAAAAGCTTGATAAAACCAAAGCTATTATTGATGCTAAATCACGTAATGTAGAGTCATTGCTGATTAAAGCACATTACGAAGCAAAAGCAGCGTGGGATGCGGGAGCCACATGGCCGCAAATGAATGATGCGATTATGGGTATTCGTCATGCACAATGGCGTTGGGACTTTGCCACTGCATCACATGGCATGTACGCTCATAATCCTAAAGAAGGGATTGAATTACTGGATAAATCTACTGAACAAGTAACCTATGCACGTCAAGCATTAGCACGCATATTGGGTCAATTATCAGTAACTAAGGTTGAATATCCAGATTACAGTACCAAAGAAAAAGCCCATGCAGCCATAGGATTTGTTGAAGCTGACGCCATAAAGGCTAAGGAAGCTTTTATTAAAGAAGAAGTTGATAAATACTGGCAACCAGTAGCCAGAACCGGTTACTAGTCTCTAAAAAGTATCAACTCAAGTCATTAACGCCTAAGCATTGCTTAGGCGTTTTTGTTTGTGTGGTTATTAATATGGCTTATCTTCGTGATCTACTTTCATGAATCTCTCGTATAAACTTCTAATCAGGTTAATATTTGCCTCACAGACATAAAACAAATTTATGTTATTGTCATATAAGGCATTGTTATCGCTAGTCATCGTGAATGTCATCAGTCGCGTATTAGGAGTATGTAAATGCAAGCTGCACAATCGATAGTTGATAGTTCATCACCATCATTGGATACGGGCAACCTAACTTCTGTTAATGATAATCCAGCTATCATTAATGCCTTTATTGATATGTATCAAAAGCTTAATAAAGATAATTTATTTCTATTACGTCAAGTGTATCGAGATGACATTCAGTTTCGTGATCCTATCCATCAAGTCAACGGTATTGAAGCGTTAACTCGCTACTTTGACAACATGTATCAAAATGTCACTCACATCGAATTTGATATTAAAGAAGTGGTTGTGAGCAAGGATAATGATCAAGCTGCCTTGTATTGGACTATGAGCTATTCACATCCAAAATTGAGTAAAGGTCAGTTGATTAATGTTGAGGGCATGTCGCAGCTTAAGTTTGATGACAAAATCTATTCCCACCGTGACTATTTCGATTTAGGCCAAATGCTATACGAGCAAATTCCTTTTCTAGGCGGCTTAATTGGTATATTAAAAAACCGAGCGGCAAAATAATGGCTACAGTAACCCTTGATACGCCCGCTGTACTCATTACCGGAGCCAGTTCTGGCATTGGTTTTGCGTTGGCCGAACATTACCTCAGACAAGGTGTTGAGGTTATTGCCTGTGGCCGCAATGCTCAAGCTTTAAAAGCCATTTCAGGTGCAACAGTACTTGAGTTTGATATTACTGATAGCACTCAGGTTGAAGCCGCGGCAATTAAACTTAAGCAACTATTACACAATAACCACTGGCAGCTACAGCAGGTGATACTTAATGCTGGCAGCTGCGAATATATTGACGATGCACTACATTTTGATTCAGCGTTATTTGCGCGAGTAATCAACACCAATGTGGTTGCTATGGGGTATTGCCTCGAACATTTTTTGCCTTTACTCAATCGCGGTGCACGACTCGGATTAATGAGCTCAAGTGCTACTTATTTACCGTTTCCTCGTGCCGAAGCTTATGGTACATCAAAAGCCGCAATTAGTTATTTAGGCCGCAGCTTACGGGTTGACCTTGCTGAGCATGGTATTGGGGTTAGCGTAATTTGCCCTGGGTTTGTTAAAACACCACTCACAGATAAAAATGATTTTGCGATGCCGATGCAAATAACCGCACAGCAAGCCGCAGTCGCTATTTATAATGGCATGCAGCGTCAACGTAATGAAATTCACTTTCCGGGTAAATTTACCTGGTTACTAAAATTAGCATCCTTGTTACCAGAATCATTATTAGTATCGTTATTGACAAAAAAATAGCTAAATATAATTAATATTAAAAATGGTTAGCAACTCACTTCTAAATGCTAGACGAAGGATTATTAAATGAAAAATATCGCCGTTATCGGTACTGGAATTTCGGGGTTAACCTGCGCGCATTTACTCAGTCGCGAGCACAAGGTCACCGTGTTTGAGGCCAATGATTATATTGGTGGTCACACTGCAACGGTTGATGTTGAAGTCGAGGGCAAACCCTATGCTATCGATAGCGGTTTTATTGTTTTTAATGACCGAACTTATCCACTTTTTGAAACCTTAATGGCGCAACTTAAGGTTAAATCACTGCCTACTGAGATGAGTTTTAGCGTGAACAATGCCATTACGGGGCTTGAATATAATGGCCATAACTTATGGAGCTTGTTTGCTCAGCGTCGTAATTTATTTCGTCCAAGTTTTTATAAATTTTTAGCTGAAATTGTTCGTTTTAACAATGGCTGTAAAGCCATTTACGAAGCCGATGATTATCCTAGTGCTTCTTTAGGCGAGTATTTAGATCAGCAGGGCTTTTCAGGTTTTTTTTGTGAACACTATATTTTGCCAATGGGCGCGGCTATTTGGTCTGCCAGTATTGATGATATGCGAGGTTTCTCACTGCGATTTTTTATTCGTTTCTTTCAGCATCATGGCTTATTAAATGTTAACGATCGCCCGCAGTGGTCTGTACTCGAAGGTGGCTCGCGCAGTTATATTCCTGCGCTCACCGCGCCATTTAAAGAGCGTATTAATCTTAATTCGCCAGTAACGGGCATTAAGCGCAGTGATGCTGGTGTACATATTCAAGTGGCTAACGGGGAATGGCAACAGTTTGATGATGTGGTGCTAACGTGTCACAGTGACCAAGCTTTGGCGATGCTAACCGATCCAAGCAAAGATGAAACTGATATATTGGCGCCAATGGAATATCAAAATAACGAAGTTGTGTTGCACACTGACATTAACGTATTACCCAAACGTAAAGCGGCATGGGCCAGTTGGAACTATCGCCTTGATGGCGAAAATCAGCAGGATATCACTCAGCGCCCTGCCAGTGTCACTTACAACATGAACATTTTGCAGCGTTTACCTAAAGATGCACCGACTTTTTGCGTGACCTTGAATCAAACTGACATCATTGACGACAGTAAAATTTTGCGTAAGTTTAATTATGCTCATCCAGTGTTTAATGATGCCAGTATGAAGTCTCAAGCCAAGCGGTCACTGATTAATGGTAAACGTAATACTTACTATGCAGGTGCATACTGGCACAATGGGTTCCACGAAGACGGGGTGCGCAGTGCTGTTGATGTATGTCAGCTTTTTGGAATCAGTCTATGACCTTAACTTCATCACAAACCGATCGTTTAAACAGTGGCATTTACACCGGCATGGTGAACCACCGTCGCCACGAGCCTAAATTGCACAGTTTTGGTTATCGTATTGCGATGATGGCGATTGATTTAGATGAGGTTGAAGCCATTACGGCAACCACTAAGTTGTTTTCAACCGATAGGTTTACGCCGCTAAAATTTAAACCAAGCGATTACCTTAACGCGCTGGATAAGCAGTTTGCCGACAAGCTTGTGCTGTCTGACGCGTGCAGTGGCGATGATGCTTTTGCATTAAAACAACGGTTGCTAGCAACGATTAAGCATTTAGGCGCAAGTCAAACGTGTGACAAAGTAATTTTTTCTGGGCAAATTCGTCACTTTGGTTTTTATTTCAGTCCGGTGAATTTTTACTTTTGTTACCATCAAGACGAAATGGTTTATATGTTGGCTGAAGTGAGCAATACACCATGGAATGAGCGCCATTGTTATCTGGTTGATATTGCTAATAGCACTCACACCGACAAAGTCTTTCATGTGTCTCCGTTTATGAATTTAGACATGCATTATTTATGGCGGATTACGCCTCCGGGAAAACACTTAAAAGTGACCATCGAGAATCGTAATGACGATAACCGCAAATTATTTGATGCCGGTTTAGTACTAAAACGCCAACCTATTACCGCTAAAAGCATGCGTAATTTTATGCTGCATTTTCCGCTGATGACCGGAAAAATTATGTTGGGTATTTATTGGCAAGCGTTAACGTTATTTGTTAAACGCATCCCTTTTGTTGGCAAGCAAACGACAAAACCTGCGTAATCAACACCCTTTTATTCACCGACAGTAAAACAAATGTAAACCAAATGGACTGACGCAACGTATTGACTGCTAATAGGGTTATATCAGCAATAGTTAGCTAATAGTTACCTATCTAAGAGTTACTTAGCTAATAGTGACCCAATCAATAGCAGTTGATGAACTGGAGACAATACATGGAAAACACGGCCACACAAAGTAGCATGGCTCAAGCAAGTTTATCTGACAGCCTAGCAAGAAAAATTCTGCTTCGCGCACTAGCGCATCTTGCTGAAGGTCATTTAACCATTGTTGATGGCAATCAAACCTCTGAGTTTGGTGATGCCAAAAGTGATCTTCACGCTACCATGCAAGTTCAACATGCTAAGTTTTATCGCCAAGTCGTATTTGGTGGATCAATTGGTGCAGGTGAAGCCTATATTCAAGGTCATTGGTCTAGCCCAGACTTAACCAAAGTGGTGCAAGTCTTTGCCCGTAACTTAGCCTTACTCGACAACATCGAACGTTATTTTTCATGGTTAAGTAATGGCATTAGTCGAATCAAACATGTGCTAAATCGCAATTCTGAAGCAGGTTCTAAACGCAATATTTTGGCGCATTACGATTTAGGTAATGACATGTATCAGCAGTTTTTAGACCCAGAAATGATGTATTCCAGCGCGCTATATCCGACTGACGATAGCAGTTTAGATGAAGCGCAATTACACAAGTTGCATACCATTTGTGAACGATTGGAGTTAACTCCAGGTCAAACCTTGCTTGAAGTAGGAACCGGTTGGGGCGCGTTAGCTATTTATGCTGCTAAACACTTTGGTGTGCATGTTACTACCACCACCATTTCGGATGCTCAATTTGACTATGCACAGGCGCGAGTGAAGCAAGAAGGGCTGGAAGATAATATTACCTTGCTTAAGCAAGACTACCGATTATTGACCGGTGAATATGACCGTGTAGTGTCGATAGAAATGATTGAAGCTGTAGGTCATCAATATCTTGGCGGCTTTTTTGAAAAATTACAGCAATTACTTAAACCAAATGGGCGAATGTTAATTCAAGCGATTACCATTGCCGATCAACGTTATGACAGCTATCGCAACAGTGTAGACTTTATTCAACGCTATATTTTCCCTGGAGGCTGCCTGCCTTCAGTGAGTGAAATGACCAAACACATTGCCAAAAAAACCGACATGGTGACTTGGTCTGTAAGTGATATGGGTAAAGATTATGCGCGGACATTACGCCACTGGCATGAGAATTTTGATGCCGCTTACGACAAGATTAAAGCGTTAAATTACGGCGACGATTTTATTCGAATGTGGAAGTTTTACCTAAGCTACTGTGAAGGCGGTTTTTTAGAACGCACCACCAGTACCGTACATTTAGTCGCTGTTCGCCCTCAATACCGTCTTTAATCGATTAGATACGGTTGTCTTTTCTAATGCTACATAGTCATTCACATCCCCGGTAATATTTTGCCGGGACGTCTCATCCTGTTTGAGTGAGGTGTTATGTCTACTCTTAGTCTTCCACCAACGTTATTTATTGTGATTAACGCTGTGTGTTTTCAATTGGTATGGTGGGCTGGTGTATTAGGCCATAATCAACTTATCTTGTTGTCTATTTTACTGATTATTAGTCATTTTTTATTATCAACATCCGTTAACCATGACGCTAGAGTCATGTGTGTGTGTGGTGGGATTGGCATCGTTGTTGATAGTTTATTAACAGGGTTTGGTGTATTTGAGTTCAATATTATTCCTTATTGGCTTGGGTTGTTGTGGCTCTACTTTGCACTGAGTTTACATTACAGCTTAGCGATATTTAGAACGTTTCCCATATGGTTACAATCATTATTGGGCGGTCTATTCGGTTGTTTAAGTTACATGGCCGGAGCAAAATTTGATGCAGTGGTGTTGCCCTTGGGTAATGTCTGGAGTGTATTTATATTGGCTTTGATCTGGAGTGGCTTATTTCCCGTATTACTCCATATTAGCCATCGTATTACTCGACGGCATATTGCTATGGAGGATCGCACATGAAAACCTTACATAATGTTGCCAAAGAAAATCTACATTTTAGGCCGTCCCTATCGACACATTGGTTGGTAGAATTATTGTTTGGTATGGTGGGCGCATTAGTATTAGCGCTAACCGTTATGTTTAGTATTAATGATGCCTCAGCCAGTGAGTCCGATATTGGTGCGGCAACACCTCTTTTTATCACCAACACCACAAATGACTCACTTGTTGAAGTCGGTACTGCCGATATGAGCCTGTTATGGTTTGATATTTATAGTGCAAAATTATTTTCTATTGATGGCAAGTATCGAGCCAATCGATTTCCACTGATACTTGATATCAAATATCACCGTGATATTGATGCCATTGATTTGGTTACTGCCACTATTGAGCAATGGCAACATTTAGGGTTAGCCGAAGAAAATATTGAACTCTATCGCCAACAATTAGTTAATGCATGGCCTGATGTGAAAGAGGGCGACAGACTGACTTTTAGGGTTAACACCCCTGAGGATGCTGCATTCTTACTCAACGACGCACCTTATTACCAAGTCAGTAATGCTCAATTCCCTGCAGCTTTTCTTGATATTTGGTTATCAGAAAAAACCAGCCAACCTGAGTTACGTAAACAACTGATTGGAGTTAACTAATGAATTCAGTTCTATTATCCATACGTCAGCCAAAGCATTTTTTTACACGAGTGTTAACGCAAAATCGCATTGTCCAATACACAAAAAGATGCACTGGCAAACTCGCTAAACCCTTTTTATACGGCGCAATACTATTAGGCGTAATGTCATGTTCGTCTGCATCGATTGAAGATTATCAACAAACAACTCCAACGTTAGATTTAGCCACATTTTTTGACGGTAAATTAACCGCAGCTGGAGTCGTACAAGATTTTTCAGGCAAGGTAACTCGCAAATTTACAGTCACCATGGAAGCGCACTGGGTTGATTCACCTGAAGGTAAGCAGGGGGTGATAAATGAATGGTTTATTTATGATGATGGCGAAAAGCAAACTCGAGTGTGGAACATTACTGACAAAGGTAATGGGCTATACCAGGGAACGGCTAATGACATTCTAGGCATTGCCCAAGGTGAGTCGCGCGGTAGTGCATTACGTTGGCGTTACGACATGATATTGCCGGTAGATGGTAACGAGTATGAGGTTCATTTTGACGATTGGATGTTTTTAGTTGATGAGCAAACCATTATTAATAAAAGCGATATTATAAAATTTGGTGTAACGGTTGCCCAAGTGACTTTGGTCATTTCTAAGCAGCCTAACTAAGCAGTAGCTTACGTAATGGGACTGCTAAGAATTCCAAGGCGTTGAGTTGGAAATTACAGTAATGTTTCAAATCGAATTTGACAAAAAATGGACTGATTAGAGTCCATTTTTATGTTGATAAACAGGCGGTTTTAGCCTTTAAGCTTAGATGCGTCAGTTTGTTTTTTGTCGTAATATTCAAACGGAAACTGGTTACGGATTCGCTGGACTAGGTTATCGCCTATATTGGCCGTTACATGCAAACGTACATCACCAGATTTTTCTGCTCTAACAGTGCAGGTTAGCTTATTCGATTTGGCGATTGCACGGCAATCACGTTCAAATTTCTCTGGTATTTTGCCTTTGTGCTTGTTGAGCTTACCGTCTTTAAAATGCATTTCAAAAAGGGTTAATCCACGGCTACTACTGAAAATTAGTTTATAGGCCAGAAAGCATAATCCTGCAATCACCAGAATTTTAATGATGGTATCAGCCATAGTTCGCTCCTTTGTAGCGCATATTTAAGGTGTTATATTATTGTAAGATACTCCCGTAAGCGCGGTATGCAATGCAATTTTTTTGAAATTTATGCGCGATGTCTAAGTCTTACAAAAACAACTGGCTAAATGATCGCCATACCTTGCCTTTAAGTCTTGTATGGCGATTGATCTCAGTGGATATATCGTTATTAACAAAGGTATTCATTATTTGAATCGAACAGACTGTTAATGTAATCACTATAACGGTGTTGAGCCGTTTTTATCTAAATTTTTGGGTAATAAAAAACCGCACTTAAGCGGTTTTTTTGTATTCACCAGAGTCTATTTTTATGAGTACAAACTAGTACTCATTCACTGTTATCACTAGAACGAGTAACTAACGCTCGCCAATAACGTGCCGGTATTTTTATACAGATCAGAACTTACTTCGTTAGCACCATCAATGTCGGTATCTAAGTAAGCAATAGACATTCCAAAACCAGCAACTTCAGTTGATACGCCAATAGAGTAATCGGAGTAGCTGTCAAAGCCTTCTCCATCATCAATGGCGTCGCCAAAGTTGTAGCCATAATGCAAATCTAGGCTCCAGTTTTCGACAAACTCCCAGCCATAGTTTATTTCGGTGTAATGTAGATCTTGATCACTTCCACCATAGTCATTGGTAAACCAGTAAGCGGCTCTAAAACCATTAAAGTCAATTCCTGCACTCACTTCTAAATAGTCTAATTCGCTATCACCTGGGTAGTTGTAACGATATAGCGTTAAGTCATAACTGGTATCGTCGTTAATCTCGCCATAATAGCCAGCATATAGATCAATTTCTACGTCTGGACCGTTATAGCCAGGCTCATCAAAATCGACATTACTGCCCCAAGCTCCGACAAAAAAGCCACTTTCATGGCTCCAATCAATATTGGCTTGTAGCGCTGGATCTGCGGCTGTTTGTGATACACCACGGAAACGATAATCGTTGGTTACCGTGACAGCACCAGACACTTCTGCCATAGCTAACGGAGCCAGTAGGGTAGCCGATAATGTTAATCCGCTTAACAGTGCAATTCGCGTTCTTTTTAATGTGTTTGACACGATATTATCTCCATTTACATAAAATGCAGTCGCTGCTAACTCAAGCTCTAGCTTCTGCGTATGCCACTTATCAGAATCAAAACCGCAATGGCTTTGTCTGTACCGCATGGCGGTTAAACGTTATTGTTGTTCAAACATAACGTAGATTTTTTTACAGTGATTGATCACTTCCCATGTCCCAGTAAAACCAGCAGGGATAACAAACTTATCACCCACATTGACCGTTAAACTGTGTCCTTGGCTGTCGGTGATAACGCTACTGCCTTCGACAATATCGCAATACTCATATTCGCTATAATTAACTTGCCAGCAACCTGTTTCACTTTGCCAAACGCCAACATTGAACTGCTTACATGGGCTTTCAAAATGATTCTGCACCGATTGCAGAGGATTACCACTAATGATCTTTTCATCAGCTAAGTGATAAGACTCAAGCTCAGTTGATTGACCACTAAAAAGCATAATATCGTTAATATGTTTGCTCATTGAGTTCACTTATTTCATGGTCGGCATAATAAATGCCGAAGGTTCGTTACTGTCCGTTTTGGCTTGCGGCCAACGGGCGGTAATGGCTTTTCGTTTGGTATAAAAGCGTACTCCATCGGGTCCATGCATATGCAGCGGCCCAAACAGCGAACGTTTCCAACCACCAAAGCTATGAAATGCCATTGGCACAGGAATAGGTACATTAATGCCGACCATACCCACTTCAACATGGTGACAAAAGTGACGTGCGACTTGGCCACTTTGGGTGAAAATAGCTGTGCCATTACCAAATTCATGTTGGTTAATCAATTCCAACGCTTCCCCATAGTTATCGACACGCACAATGGCTAACACTGGGCCAAAAATTTCTTGTTGGTAAATGCTCATCTGTGGTGTGACATGGTCAAATAAACAGGCCCCTAAAAAGTAGCCTTGTTGGTGGTCACTAATACTGATATCACGACCATCGACTACTAAGCTTGCGCCTTCGTTTACGCCAGCTTCAACGTAGTCGCGCACTTTGGCTAAATGCTGCGCTGAAATTAACGGCCCCATGTCCATTTCTGGTGTAATGCCACTACCCACTTTTAAGGCACTTATTTGCGGTAATAATGCATCAACTAATTTGTCGCCCACATCGCCTACGGCTAATACCACTGAAATCGCCATACAACGTTCACCTGCACTACCATATGCTGCACCCATTAATGCATTCACGGCTTGATCTAAATCAGCATCTGGCATTAATAGCATATGGTTTTTTGCACCGCCCAATGCTTGTACACGCTTGCCGTGGGCCGAGGCAGTGGTATAAATGTATTCTGCAATTGGAGTAGAGCCGACAAAGCTAACGGCTTTGATATCGTCGTGGGTGAGCAGGGCATCAACGGCTTCTTTATCACCATTGATGACGTTAAACACTCCGTCTGGAAGTCCTGCTTGTTTGAGTAATTCGGCAATAAACATCACTGAGCTAGGATCTTTTTCCGACGGTTTCATGATAAAGGTGTTACCGCAGGCAATCGCAATCGGGAACATCCACATTGGGACCATTACCGGGAAGTTAAATGGCGCAATACCGGCCACAACGCCTAGTGCTTGGTTTACTGACCATGCATCGACACCGCCGCCCACTTGTTGGGTGTGCTCACCTTTTAGTAAATGCGGAATACCACAAGCAAATTCGACAACTTCTAAGCCTCGGGTAATTTCGCCTTTGGCATCATCTAACACTTTACCGTGCTCAAGGGTGATGAGCTCTGCTAGTTTGTCGATATTCTGTTCGGCTAACGCTTTAAATTTAAATAGCACCCTAGCGCGGTTAAGCGGGGTCACTTGCGACCAGCTTTCGAACGCTGTTTTAGCGGTGGCAATGGCGCTAGCCACTTCATCTTTACTTGCTAATGACACTTGGCCACGGGCTTCGCCTGTCGCGGGATCATAAATTGTTTGGCTGCGCTGGCTTGCTGGTGTGTGTTGCCCATTAACAAAATGGTTGATGTTAAGCATGAATTCTATCCTTATAAACTAAAAATGGGTTAACCCACGGCATTAATGGCATCGGCGAGCTGATTCACCATGTCATCAATTTGCGATTTTTCGACAATCAGTGGTGGTGACAGGGCAATAATGTCGGCCGTTGCCCGCACCAAAGCACCGTTTCTGAAGCAATGATCAAATATGTCATAACCGCGTTTTCCGACACCTTTGTCACTTGGCGAAAATTGAATACCTGCGACTAAACCGGTATTACGAATATCAATGACGTTGGGTAGCCCTTTAAGACTGTGAACCGCTTGTTCAAAATAAGACTCTAGGCCTTTAGCGCGTTCAAATAACTTTTCGTTTTCATAAATCGATAACGTCGCCAATGCCGAGGCAGCTGCAACGGGATGGCCTGAATAGGTATAACCGTGAAAAAACTCAATCAGTTGCTCAGGACCGTCCATGCAGGTGTCGTGAATGGTGTTACTGACAAACACAGCCCCCATCGGAATAGCACCATTATTAATCGCTTTGGCGGTGGTGATCATGTCGGGTGTGACCTGCCAGCGTTCACTGGCAAATGCAGCACCTAGGCGGCCAAAGCCGGTAATGACTTCGTCGAATATCAACAAAATGCCGTGCTTTTGAGTGATCTCGCGTAAACGTTTTAGATATCCATCTGGCGGTAAAATGACCCCGGCTGAACCTGACATTGGCTCAACAATTACAGCGGCAATATTTTCGGCGCCGTGTAAGGTAATGAGTTGCTCAAGCATTTCGGCTTTCTCTAATCCGTGTGGCGGCAAGCCATGACTAAAGGCATTATTGGCAATGTCTAGCGTGTGAGGTAAGTGATCTACGCCTTGGAGTAATTGTTGGCTAAAGGTTCTGCGATTATTGCTAATGCCGCCGACCGAAATACCACCAAAGCCGACACCATGATAACCAAGCTCGCGGCCGATAAATCGAGTGCGAGTCGCTTGACCATTAGCGCGATGATAACAAAGCGCCATTTTTAGCGCGGTTTCAACAGATTCAGACCCAGAGTTGGTAAAAAACACATGGTCTAATCCATCAGGGCTAATTTGACTGAGTTTATGGGCCAACTCAAAGGCTAATGGATGACCCATTTGAAACGATGGGGCAAAGTCCATTTGGTTAATTTGTTTACTGACAGCTTCAGATATTTCTTGTCTGCCGTGGCCAGCATTACAACACCATAACCCTGCAGTGGCATCGAGCACTTTATTGCCATTATTGTCGGTGTAATACATTCCTTGTGCCGACACTAACAGCCGAGGATTGGTTTTAAACTGCTTATTGGCAGTAAACGGCATCCAATAATGATCCATATTTGGCCATGTTTGCGATGAATCGCCAGCGGTGATTTTTTGATTTTCGCTCATAAATTGACTCTACTTTGATAGCTACAATTATTAGGGATTCATCTAAAACTGGTTAAATAACGAGTGACGAATATTCGCTATGCTATGTCAAAAATAATGAACATAAAAGGGTTTTGTGCATTTATTTAAACTAAATGGAGCTATTTTGTAAAATATATTGAAAATATCTTGCCGTTGAGCATAATCAGGTGACAATATTCATTAACGTTATTGTGTCGATAATCCATTTTAGACGGCACAAATTTGTCTTAGCACCTACTTTATTTATTAATGTTGGTGCTTATCAATCCATTTATTATTTCGAGGTCACAATGAGTACTCCAACAAGTCGTAGCGATTGGGAAGCACTGGCAGCAAATCTGCAAATCAATGGTAATGCATTTATTAATGGCCAATATCAAGGATCGCTGTCGGGCGATACATTTGACTGTATTAGTCCTATCGATGGCCAAGTACTCGCCAAAGTGGCTAGCTGTGACTTAGCCGATGCCAATGTGGCAGTCGCTAATGCGCGCGAAGTATTTGAAGCCGGTACTTGGGCTCACTTACCGCCAGTTAAACGTAAAGAAGTCATGATAAAGTTTGCCGATTTGCTTGAAGCAAATGCGGACGAACTGGCGTTACTTGAAACCCTCGATATGGGTAAGCCTATTCAATTTTCTAAAGGCGTTGATGTGGTTGGCGCGGCTAGAGCTATCCGTTGGTCTGGTGAAGCCATTGATAAAATTTATGATGAAATTGCTCCTACTGCCCATAACGAAATTGGCATGATCACCCGTGAAGCCGTTGGTGTTGTAGCAGCCATTGTACCGTGGAATTTTCCGATGATTATGGCGTGTTGGAAGCTTGGACCATCACTTGCTACGGGTAACAGTGTCATTTTAAAGCCATCAGAAAAATCACCATTAACTGCAATTCGTATGGCGCAGTTAGCCATTGAAGCGGGTATCCCTGCTGGAGTATTAAACGTATTACCAGGGTTTGGTCATACCGTAGGTAAAGCTCTGGCGTTGCACATGGACGTTGATACTTTGGTGTTTACTGGTTCAACCAAAATTGCCAAGCAGTTAATGATTTATGCAGGCGAGTCGAACATGAAGCGCGTGTGGCTAGAAGCGGGCGGTAAAAGCCCTAATATTGTATTTAACGATGCACCAGACTTAAAAGCCGCGGCTGAAGCTGCCGCTGTTGCGATTGCTTTTAACCAAGGTGAAGTGTGCACCGCAGGTTCACGTTTATTGGTTGAAGCTGGTGTAAAAGATGAGTTGATCAAACTGATCGCCGAAGAAATGCAAAGCTGGCAACCAGGGCATCCACTTGACCCTAAAACGACTTGCGGGGCTATGGTTGATCAGCAGCAACTTAATAATGTGTTGAACTATATTAAAGCAGGACATGAACAAGGTGCCACTTTAGTTGAAGGCGGATTGCAAGTGATGGCTGACACCGGCGGAGCATTTGTGCAACCGACCATATTTAGTAATGTTAAAAATGACATGACGATTGCGTGCGAAGAGATTTTTGGCCCTGTGTTAGCCGTTATCGAGTTTGATGGTATGGAACAAGCGATTGAGATTGCTAACGACACAATTTATGGTCTTGCTGCTGGTGTGTGGACATCAAACTTAAGCAAAGCACATAAAACGGCTAAAGCGCTGCGCTGTGGCATGGTGTGGATAAACCATTATGATGGTGGTGATATGACCGCGCCATTTGGCGGTTACAAGCAGTCGGGTAATGGCCGAGATAAATCATTACATGCCTTTGACAAGTACACCGAACTCAAAGCCACTTGGATTGCCCTATAACGGCCATTCATTGCATTGATTTTTCACAACAAGCCCTTTAGCAATAAAGGGCTTTTTTTATTCAATAACCGCCAAGTCACTCCAGCCCAGTCGGCTTATGAGGTTAAGTTTAATTAACGCTCAAAAACGCCAAGTTAGCAGTAGACTAATATCATTCGTATTAACCATCTGGTCATTTGAACAGCATTTTTATCAACACGTTTAGTCAAATGACTTGGTTCCATCATGTCATTTACGGAGGACAGAATGATTCATAAAACTTTTTCTCGTTTGGCTATTATTGTGACTGTTGCGTTGTTTAGCTTTGTTCTATGGGTTATTTATTTAGCCAATATCGGCGGTCATAGTGTATTTTTCGATGTCATAAAACAGATCCCTTATGGCGACAAGCTTGGCCATATGCTGCTATTTGGTTTGTTAACCTATGTGGCTAATTTAGCCTTGTTGAGTCGTCATTTTCGACTCGGTGGTGTTCCGCTTTATTACGGGACTGTGTTAGTGTCGATATTCGTCTTGGGTGAAGAAATCAGTCAGGGGTTCATCCCATCCAGAACATTAGATATCTTCGACTTAGCCGCCGATGCAGTCGGTATTATTTTATTCAGTTATTTTAGTGGGTTAACTCAGCGATATTTGGATAATCATTGTTAAGTTAGCATTATTATTTGCCCTAACAGTTTGGAGAGATTGAGTATGAATTTTCCTTTAGTGACGACCGATTGGCTGGCATTGCATCTTGATGATCCAGACCTTGTATTACTTGATGCCAGCATGGACATTGTACTGGGCAAAGAACCACTTATTTATGATGAGCTTTACGTTATTCCTGGTGCATTATCGTGCCAAATGGATAAGCTTTTTTTCGATCATCTTTCTCCACAAACTCACGCTATGCCCACGGAAAATCAATTTACTGCAGCAGCTCAATCATTGGGCGTGAACCATAACAGCACAGTGGTTATTTACGATAACCAAGGTATTTATTCGGCGCCAAGAGCTTGGTGGACCTTTAAAGCGATGGGATTTGATAAGGTATTTGTTCTCGACGGTGGTTTACCGCAATGGCAAGCAGAAGGGCGAGATACGGTGCGTCAATTTGCGACAACAACTGAGTCTGGTGATATTAAAGGTCGTTTACAACAATACAAGGTGTGTGACACTGAGTTTGTGTTAACCCATCTTGGTCATGCAAAAGTGGATATTATTGATGCTCGCGCAGTAGGGCGTTTTAATGGTACTACACCGGAACCTCGTGTTGGGATGCGCGGTGGTCATATTCCCGGCTCGTTGAATCTACCGTTTGCTCAGGTATTAAGTGGTTTTAAAATGAAATCACCACGTGAGTTACAAAGCATTTTTTCGGCTTTAAATACCAGTAATAATGCTCAACGGGTATTTAGCTGCGGTTCTGGGATCACGGCCTGTATTTTGATTTTAGCGTCGTATGTTGCAGGGCATCATGAAACCATTCTTTATGATGGTTCTTGGGCGGTTTGGGGAGGAGATGCTGCGCTTCCTATAGAGTAGGGCCAATTGAATAATTGGTGGGTATTTTTTGTTTTATGGCCTACGGCCACTAACGCTTAAGATAGCAAGGTTCCACCCTGCACGGGCTATTAGATTATGGCCTGTGGCCACTAACGTCGTGGCGCTTCGCCCACACCAGACCAAGAGGAAACCAACGGCTGTTCCCTCTTGGATCTCCCAGCCGCCCCGCAACATTTTCAAAAAGCGAAAAGGTCGCCATGGGGATTAATCCAGCTTTTGACCTCTCTTGTAGATAGCCTCGGTCTTATTCGAAAATGCTACCGCTTCCGATCGGCCATCCATGGCCACCGAAAGCTAGCCTGACGTCCTGTCAGGCTCACGCTATTTTCTTCAGCTGCCTCGATTTTAATTGAACCTGAAGCTATGAATCTGCTCACGCATTCTTTTATAAAGAGTCTTCAACGGCCTCAAGTTCAGAGTTAAATTTGACCATTTTCAAATCAAGTAAACTAACTCGTTTGCCCCAAAACTTGTTTCAAATATGGCCAGAGGCCACTAACGTCATGGTGTTTCGCTCAGCTTTACACTTCATCGGTAACAGGCTTACTAATGTCGGATAAATATTCACTATCAGCTATGTCTCCCACCTTTATGTAGTGTGTACTGTGTATAAAAAAGGGCTATCCATTTAGCGCCACCAGTGTCAATATGTAGTGATGAAAACTTCATCGTATTTATTAAAAGCGGGTGTAGATTACCCTACAAGTTGGGGCGAATTTGTTGATTGGTTTCATGATGAACAATCCTGCATTAGCTACCTTTACAAACTTCGTTGGCCAAACGGATTCATATGCCCAAGCTGTTCAAGCCATCAATCACCTTATCAGTTAAGTAATGGCAAGTTAAAATGTCATGCTTGCCGTTCTCAGTGTTCAGTAACATCAAGTACACTTTTTGACAAAACAAGAACCCCCATGAAAAGTTGGTTTGCTGCCGTCTGGTTTATTACAAATCAAAAAAATGGGGTCAGCGCTCTTGGAGTTCAAAGGTTATTAGGTCTTGGGAGTTATCAAACCGCTTGGTCATTAATGCACAAGTTAAGACATGCCATGGTTGATCCTGAAAGGGATAAACTGTCCGGCATCGTAGAGGTTGACGAAACACTAATAGGTGGCGTCGTTCCCCAATCATCTATTAAAAATCAACAGGGTAAGCGTAAGGCTGTAGTTTTGGTCGCTGTTGAGCTGCTATCACCCTCTGGATTTGGCCGGATACGTTTAAGGCAAGTGGAAAGTGCAACCAAAGAACATATCCATCAATTCATTCAAGATGTAATTGAACCTGGTAGTACAATTTGTAGTGATGGCTCTCAAGCATACAAACAAATAGACAAGAAAGGATATAAGCATAACCGAATAGTGCATTTAGGTTCATCTGTACCTGCACATGAAACAATGGCTGGGGTACATCGAGTCTCATCATTATGTAAAAGATGGCTTTTAGGTACATATCAAGGCGCGGTAAAGGCTAAGCAACTTGATTATTATTTAGATGAGTTTACATTTCGCTTCAATAGAAGAAAGTCAGATTCTCGGGGATTATTATTCTACAGGTTGCTTGAACAAGCAGTGCGTTCTAAGCCGATAACGTACCAATCAATTAAAAATCGATAACCACAACATATAGTGGTTGGTTGTGCTAAGTGGATAGCCCTTGTATAAAAACAGTTGTAATGGTTTTGGCGTGTTTTTTAAGTTAAATCGAATAATAAGTAAACTAAAGTAGTACGATAAATAATTTGTTAATTTTGTAATGCATTGAAATAAAAGTATTTTTATTTTCTGTCGAATATTGAGTCCACTTTTAACGCGCAAGCTCGCTTTTATTTGTCAGTGGAGTTAAATAAAACTGCTTTACATCAATAAGATAGTAAATGTAGGATGATATAAATCAATAACTTAAACGGTCGGCTTTATTGGGCGAGCCGTTCAATAAGCTGTTGAACTAAGCCGCTGCGCGGAGCCCAAAAGCCCGTCATTTGCACCACACTTACCTCAGTGGATTTTCCCACTATCAAGGAGGTAAGTCATGTTAGTACAAACTCAATTATTCCATGATGAAATTACGCTTAGACGCTACTCTGAGCGAACCCGTAAAGCTTATCTCTATGCCATTACGAAACTGGCAGAGCACTATAACCAATCGGCTGATACCATTACCGAGCCGCAATTAAGTGATTATTTCCGCCATTTAAACCTTGAAAGGCAATTATCAAGAGCGTCCATTCAGCTTCAGCTGAATGGTATTCACTTTTACTTTGAACACATTTTAAAGCGTCAATTTAGGATTGACGTGTGTTTGCCTCGCCCTAGCCAAAAACTGCCACAAGTGCTCAGTAAGCAAGATATTGGTCAGTTATTGCAGCACTGCCCCAATCAGAAATATCACGCCATGATAGCGCTGTGCTATGGCTGTGGATTACGGGTCAGTGAGTTGGTGAACATTAAAGTCAGTGATATTGATGGTCAGCGGCAGTTACTCAAAGTGTGTCAGGGCAAAGGTGCTAAAGACCGTTTAGTTATCATCTCTCCCTCACTGCTTAATTTATTGCGCCATTACTGGCTTAAGTATCATCCGCAAACGTGGCTGTTTGGTGTGCATTCCCATGGCAACACCTACCCGTTAGATGTGTCAACCGTGCGTAAAACCCTAAAGAAAGCGGCGTTAGCCGCAGGGATCACCAAACCTTGCAGCCCGCACAGCTTGCGCCATGCCTATGCGACACATCAATTGGCCGCTGGCATGTTACTGAATCAACTCCAACATCAACTAGGTCACAAAAGCATTAAAACCACAGAGCGATATCTGCACTGGTCGCCAGAGCTTGGGCATAAAGGGGGCGATTTACTCGCTGACTTGGGGTGATGAGATGGCGCATTATCACTTGAGTGACATATTGCAAACCCACTATGGTCACTACCAGCAACATCATCGACTGAGTCAGCAACAGCGTTTGGTGTGTCAGCGTATTTTGGCTTGCCGCACCGCCGCACTTGGTCAACAGCAGTGGCAATGTAATCAATGTCACTATCAGCAAAGCGTGTTCTGCTCATGCCGAGACAGACATTGTCCACGCTGCCAAGGTAAACAAACCCAAGCATGGATAGAGAAGCAGCAGCAACAAGTACTGCATTGTCGCTATTTTCATTTGGTGTTTACCTTGCCCCATGAGCTCAACTCGCTTACCCAAACCGATGAGCAAGCTAAGCTTGTGTATAGCGCATTGTTTGAGGCTGTGTGGCAAACCTTAAGCCAATTTGGTATGACCCGTAAGCATTTACAAGGTCAGCTGGGGTGCACTGCCGTGCTGCATACATGGGGGCAAACCCTAACCCAGCATATCCACTTACACTGTTTAATCCCAGGCGGAGTGGTCACTGAGCAAGGTCTGTGGCGCAGCGTTAAATCAGACTATTTATTTCCTGTTAAGGCGGTCTCAACCGTGTTCAAAGCTAAGATGTTGGCTGCTCTGCGCCAGCGTGAACTGACCATTCCCGAGGCCAATAACCTCATCAATAAGGCGTGGTGCGTATACAGTAAAGCGTGTCTTTATAAAGCTGAAACCGTAGTGGCTTATCTCGGGCGTTACACCCGAAAAGGCATGCTACATGAATCACGGCTTAAGGCGGTCACCAAAGATCGTATTGATATCAGCTACACCGACTATGTCGATAACCAGCGTAAAATCATGCAACTGACTCCTGAAGAACTCATTAGGCGTTACTTATTACATGTACTGCCTAAAGGGGTGATGCGGATAAGGCATTTTGGTTTTTTAGCCAACAGCTGTCGGCGTAAAAGGCTCGCCAAAATTAGAGAGCAACTGGGGAGTAAAGCGAAAGACATCCCATCAGCAATCACTGATACATTAGGCCACTGGTGTTGTCCGCAGTGCGCCAATGGACGGCTAATGTTTATGGGACTGGTGCCACTGCTAACGATGTTAGCGCGTGAAGCAAAGTTGAAGCTGTCAGGTTAGTCAGATTAAGTGGGGGGATGTCAGCAAATAAAGCAGGCTCAGCTAATCTTAGATTAGGTGGGTCGATGGCACACGATTTGGTATCGAGAAATCAGTAAATAAGGCAATAATCGAGCAATGGAAAAAGATGAAAGCCAACAAAATCCACCCTAAAAGGTGTAATCAGAACAGACGATTAGCCGAAAGGTTGTACAAAATACCACTACCGTTAAAAAGCAAATTCCTATAGCATAAATCATACCGATTAATTTGGATGTGGCATCGGCCAAGTCCAACAAGCGATTTATGCTTTGCAAACAACGCAACGCATAAATACTAAAACGTTGAACTAAGCCGCTGCGCGGAGCCCAAAAGCCCGTCATTTGCACCACACTTACCTCAGTGGATTTTCCCACTATCAAGGAGGTAAGTCATGTTAGTACAAACTCAATTATTCCATGATGAAATTACGCTTAGACGCTACTCTGAGCGAACCCGTAAAGCTTATCTCTATGCCATTACGAAACTGGCAGAGCACTATAACCAATCGGCTGATACCATTACCGAGCCGCAATTAAGTGATTATTTCCGCCATTTAAACCTTGAAAGGCAATTATCAAGAGCGTCCATTCAGCTTCAGCTGAATGGTATTCACTTTTACTTTGAACACATTTTAAAGCGTCAATTTAGGATTGACGTGTGTTTGCCTCGCCCTAGCCAAAAACTGCCACAAGTGCTCAGTAAGCAAGATATTGGTCAGTTATTGCAGCACTGCCCCAATCAGAAATATCACGCCATGATAGCGCTGTGCTATGGCTGTGGATTACGGGTCAGTGAGTTGGTGAACATTAAAGTCAGTGATATTGATGGTCAGCGGCAGTTACTCAAAGTGTGTCAGGGCAAAGGTGCTAAAGACCGTTTAGTTATCATCTCTCCCTCACTGCTTAATTTATTGCGCCATTACTGGCTTAAGTATCATCCGCAAACGTGGCTGTTTGGTGTGCATTCCCATGGCAACACCTACCCGTTAGATGTGTCAACCGTGCGTAAAACCCTAAAGAAAGCGGCGTTAGCCGCAGGGATCACCAAACCTTGCAGCCCGCACAGCTTGCGCCATGCCTATGCGACACATCAATTGGCCGCTGGCATGTTACTGAATCAACTCCAACATCAACTAGGTCACAAAAGCATTAAAACCACAGAGCGATATCTGCACTGGTCGCCAGAGCTTGGGCATAAAGGGGGCGATTTACTCGCTGACTTGGGGTGATGAGATGGCGCATTATCACTTGAGTGACATATTGCAAACCCACTATGGTCACTACCAGCAACATCATCGACTGAGTCAGCAACAGCGTTTGGTGTGTCAGCGTATTTTGGCTTGCCGCACCGCCGCACTTGGTCAACAGCAGTGGCAATGTAATCAATGTCACTATCAGCAAAGCGTGTTCTGCTCATGCCGAGACAGACATTGTCCACGCTGCCAAGGTAAACAAACCCAAGCATGGATAGAGAAGCAGCAGCAACAAGTACTGCATTGTCGCTATTTTCATTTGGTGTTTACCTTGCCCCATGAGCTCAACTCGCTTACCCAAACCGATGAGCAAGCTAAGCTTGTGTATAGCGCATTGTTTGAGGCTGTGTGGCAAACCTTAAGCCAATTTGGTATGACCCGTAAGCATTTACAAGGTCAGCTGGGGTGCACTGCCGTGCTGCATACATGGGGGCAAACCCTAACCCAGCATATCCACTTACACTGTTTAATCCCAGGCGGAGTGGTCACTGAGCAAGGTCTGTGGCGCAGCGTTAAATCAGACTATTTATTTCCTGTTAAGGCGGTCTCAACCGTGTTCAAAGCTAAGATGTTGGCTGCTCTGCGCCAGCGTGAACTGACCATTCCCGAGGCCAATAACCTCATCAATAAGGCGTGGTGCGTATACAGTAAAGCGTGTCTTTATAAAGCTGAAACCGTAGTGGCTTATCTCGGGCGTTACACCCGAAAAGGCATGCTACATGAATCACGGCTTAAGGCGGTCACCAAAGATCGTATTGATATCAGCTACACCGACTATGTCGATAACCAGCGTAAAATCATGCAACTGACTCCTGAAGAACTCATTAGGCGTTACTTATTACATGTACTGCCTAAAGGGGTGATGCGGATAAGGCATTTTGGTTTTTTAGCCAACAGCTGTCGGCGTAAAAGGCTCGCCAAAATTAGAGAGCAACTGGGGAGTAAAGCGAAAGACATCCCATCAGCAATCACTGATACATTAGGCCACTGGTGTTGTCCGCAGTGCGCCAATGGACGGCTAATGTTTATGGGACTGGTGCCACTGCTAACGATGTTAGCGCGTGAAGCAAAGTTGAAGCTGTCAGGTTAGTCAGATTAAGTGGGGGGATGTCAGCAAATAAAGCAGGCTCAGCTAATCTTAGATTAGGTGGGACGATGGCACACGATTTGGTATCGAGAAATCAGTAAATAAGGCAATAATCGAGCAATGGAAAAAGATGAAAGCCAACAAAATCCACCCTAAAAGGTGTAATCAGAACAGACGATTAGCCGAAAGGTTGTACAAAATACCACTACCGTTAAAAAGCAAATTCCTATAGCATAAATCATACCGATTAATTTGGATGTGGCATCGGCCAAGTCCAACAAGCGATTTATGCCTTGCAAACAACGCAACGCATAAATACTAAAACGTTAGGCTACCGCAATCATGGGCTCTTAATCAATAAAGTGTAAAGCTATAACAAAGGTATTAAATAGCAATGGAAAATATCAATATTGAAAAACCAGTACCATGTCCTGAAGCATTTTATGAGCCTTCAAAGCTTGGTGATTACTCACGAGCTGCATTTTTACTGTCCCTTGGTATTATGCTCAACCCCTCCGATGATTATAAAAATGATTATTTACTTGAAAAACATGAGGACTTTTCACTTCCAACAATAGAGAAATTGTCAAAACTCATCAGTAAAAATCAATTAAAAAATTTAAATTCCGACAGTATTACAGGGAATGAAGATTCGATAGATAGGGAATCAAGAAATCTTATTGAGAGAATTTATTATTCTTCTGATAATCAACTAGATGCATTAAATTTAATAGCATTATTTATACACCATCCAAATGAACTTCTTAGAGTCTCAGCTGCAATATCTTGGTTAGATGCTATCTATGATTCTTACTTAGCATTAGAGGTTTTGTTTGAAGCCATTCATTCTGAATATGTCCTCGTCAGAGAAATGGCTATATCAGCTTTATCAAGAATCTTTAATGAAGTAGGCCAATTTAGTAATATATCGAAAAATACAGATTCATCTAAACCACCTCAAGTTAAAGATAGTGGCAGTTTTATTGTTCATGGGACAATTTTCTCATCTGTAGGGAAATCTTATGAAAAATGGTGGAAACCAACTTCTGGTGATTTTCATAATTACCTGAAAAATGGCTCGCGCCCGAACATTTATGATGCAAAGGATTACTTTCAATGGTCTGGTGGGTGGAATGATTATGCTCGTTCCCAAGCTGCTAAAGAACTTGAAGTATGGATTAACCAGCATAATATGCAAAATTCTGATGTATTTGCTCATAGTCATGGTTGTAATGTTGCATTGTTAGCTACACAGAGCCAAAAACTGAAGAAACTAATATTAATGAGTTGCCCTGTTCATTGGAAATTATACCAACCAAATTTTAATAATGTAGATGAAGTAATATCGATACGAGTTAAATTTGATTTTGTGATTATGGCAGATAGAGGTGGTCAAAAGTTTCGTGATCCCCGTATAACTGAAACTATTTTGCCTCTATGGTTTACAGCACATGATGCATCTAGAACATCTAAAACCTGGTCAAAACGTAAGCTTGATAGTTTAATATAGGCTTAGTAACTTAAATTACAAAAAGCCCGCCAGCTTGCTACGCAGTTGAGCTGAATTTAGTGGGGTCAGAGTAAAGTTTATAAAAATTAATTTAAACAATCACTTATATAGATTACCTCATTCTGAAAACGAGTTGTTCTTTTCTTGAAAACATTCAAATTCAACTCTGGACTTGAGGCCGTTGAAGACTCTTTATAAAAAGATGTGTGAGCCTGACATGGCCTTTCTCGCACATCTAACCTATATGGATATTGGAAATGTCATAATGATGTCGGGAACATCATTGACCATGTGCTTTAAGGCATTCAGACATCCTGTCTATCAGATGTCAGGCTAGCTTTCGGTGGCCATGGATCGCCGATCGGAAGCGTTAGCATTTTCACTCTTTACCATAAAGAGGTGGCCGAAGAACACTAAAATGAAGTTCAAAGCTGGATTAATCCCCATGGCGACCTTTCGCTGCTGTTGTTTAAGTTAGCGGTAAAATGTTGCGGGGCGGCTGGGCCAATTCTTTTATAAAGAGTGAAGAGGGAATAGCCGTTGATTTCCTCTTGGTCTGGTGTGGGTGAAGCGCCACGACGTTGGTGGCCGCAGGCCATAATGTATTAGCCCGTGCAGGGTGGAACCTTGCGATTTTAAGCGTTAGTGGCCGTAGGCCATAAAAAGAACAAAGGTTGACCCTTTTGCCAACCCACAGCAAATCCATCAACCTATAACAAATCCTTCAATCTATGATAAAACATCCCTGCTGCAAGCAACGGCGATCGCAACATTGGTCCGCCTGGGAAGGTCATGTGCTTAATGTCATTAAACACATCGATACGTTGTGACTGCTGACTAATCGCTTCTGCAATCAACCTTGCTGCCATGTGAGTGGCATTCACTCCGTGGCCCGCATATGCTTGGGCAAAATAGATGTTAGCGGCGTCAGGTAAATGGCCGATTTGTGGCATACGGTTGGCGCCGATGCCCATCATTCCGCCCCATTCATAATCAATTTTGATGCCTTTTAATTGCGGGAATACTTTTTCAAGATTAGGCCTTAACTCGGCTTCAATGTCTTTAGGGTCTTTACCAGAATAAGTACATAAACCACCAAACAATAAACGACGGTCTGCGGATAAATGGAAGTAATCTAACGCCACACGCATATCGGCAAATGCCATATTTTGCGGGATGATACTGGCGCATTGTTGTTCTGTTAACGGCTCTGTGGCTAACAAGTAAGTTCCAGTGGGTAGCACTTTACCACCAAGGAAAGGGCTTAATTTATTACCAAGGTAACCATTGCCTGCCACTACCAGATAATCACAGGTCACTTCACCTTCTGCGGTAATCACTTTAGGTTTATCACCTTTAATTATCTTTTCTGCCGCGCTGTATTCAAATAACTGTGCACCAAGTTCACGTGCAACTCTGGCTTCGCCTAAGGCTAAATTGAGAGGGTGCAAATGGCCACTGCCCATGTCGACTAATGCGCCTTGGTAAAAATCTGAGCCAATGACTTCGCTGATTTGCGATTTATCTAATAGGGTTATCGGTTTTTGATAGCCTTGGGATTTTAGGTCTTGGTATTCTTGTGCTAAGTCATCCATGTGCCTTGGCTTGACGGCTAAATCGCAATAGCCCATGTGCAAGTCGCAATCGATGTTATGTTGGGCAATTCGGTCGGTGACAATATCTACTGCTTCAAAACCCATCTGTTGAATTGACTTTACACCTTCTTCACCAATCTCATTACGGAACTGGGTTGCGTCATGGCCGATCCCGCGGATGAGCTCGCCACCATTTCGGCCAGAGGCTCCCCAGCCAATGCGTTTGGCTTCAAGCAATGCCACACTGTAACCTCGTTGTCTGAGTTCAATGGCAGTATTAATACCACTAAATCCACCACCAACAATACACACATCGACTGTCAGGTTTTCGCTTAGTTTTGGATGTTGATAAAGCTCTTTTGCGGTCGCCACATAAAAGGAGTCTGGATAGTGTAGGCTATGAATTGGGGATTTATGTGACATAAACGCTCCAAGTTGTTGATTGTAAATGAAATAACAACTTATAAATGAATGGTTAGATGTAATTTAACTCATCTAGGGTGTGCATTTTATTTAACACTTATTTAGTGTAAAATACAATTGCTTTGATTTAAGTAAATTATCATGCTCTATTGATACAGATTTTGTTAGAGTGTTAATAATCTGCAACACTTTAACAGCAAGCTATTGGTCAACATTTAGTAGGAGAACGAATTTGGATATTGGTGCAAACCTAAAAGCTATTCGCAAATTGAAAGGCTTATCTCAACGCGAGTTAGCCAAGCGAGCAGGGGTTACCAACAGTACAATTTCAATGATTGAGAAAAACAGTGTTAGCCCATCTGTTAGCTCACTCAAAAAAGTATTGGCCGGGATCCCAATGTCTTTAGTGGATTTCTTCTCAATTGATGATGGCTCTATCGGTGATCAGAAAGTGGTTTATCGTGCCAATGAATTATTGGATATTGGTACTGGCGAGTTAGTGTATAAACTCATTGGTCGTGACTACCCAAATAGAGCAATGTCGGTAATGAGTGAAATATACCCTATTAATGCAGATACTGGTGCTGAAATGCTGCAACATAAGGGCGAGGAAGGCGGTATCATTGTTGCGGGTAAACTTGAACTAACTGTTGGCGAAGAGGAATTTATTTTAGAAGAAGGCGACAGTTATTATTTTAATAGTGAACAGCCTCATCGTTTCCGTAACCCATTTGATGAACCTTGTAAGGTGATGAGTGCAACCACCCCAGCTGATTTTTGATGGTGTATCATTGAATTGGTTCTGCTTACAGCCAATGCTTTTGTTCTGGGGAATAGTGTAAGGTAATCAATAAACTTGGCTATTCCCACTGATTAAATAGCGGATAATGTATTGGTTTTTATCCATTGTCGATTTCATTCCTAGCATATGATTATTCATTTGTGTAAAGAATATTAAGCAATAAATTCCCCTTTTTTGTGCATTGCCCGCCCCATTTTAGCGCATTTTACACTCGGTATTAGTCAATTAACCCCTTAGGTAATTTTTTTAACAATCCTGTCAATTTATAGTTATCAACTTGTTTTAATGATGTTTTATTTTTATTTTCCTAAAAGTTGATTTTATCATTCGTTATCCTCTTGCCTAGCTAAAAAAATGCGTGTAGTGTGTGAAAAAATGAACACGTAAAACAATAAGTTCATCACAATCTTTGCCAAAGGTGAGATATGTCCCAATCAAGTATTCCCCTTATCGGGGTCGTAGCATGCAATCAGCAAATTGGCCTACATCCATTTAATATAGTGGGCGAAAAATATTTGCTTAGCGTGGTTAATGGTGCCAAAGGATTTCCATTGGTTATCCCTTCTTTAGATGTTGAATTACCTACAAAAGATTTGCTTGCTCGCCTTGATGGTATTTTATTTACAGGCTCTCCATCTAACGTTGAGCCTCATCATTACCAAGGTGTGCCAAGTGAAGCTGGTACCCACCACGATCCTAAACGCGATGCCATGACGTTACCGTTAATTAAAGCGGCGATTGAGGCCGGTGTTCCGGTGCTAGGCATTTGTCGCGGTTTTCAAGAAATGAACGTGGTCTATGGTGGCAGTTTGTATCAAAAACTGCATGAAGTTGGCACATTTATTGAACATAGAGAAGATAAGCATGCACCAGTAGATGTGCAATATGGTCTATCGCATCAAGTTAATCTTGTGGCCGGCGGTCTTCTTCACGATGCATGGGGCTGTGACACTGCAGAGGTAAACTCTGTCCATACTCAAGGCGTGGAGCGCCTAGGTGAAGGGTTACAGCCAGAAGCATTCGCTCCGGATGGATTAATCGAAGCATTTTCAGTGAAAAATGCGAAAAGTTTTGCATTAGGTGTTCAGTGGCATCCAGAATGGAAAGTAACCGAAAATGCATTTTATACTGCAATTTTCGAGGCATTCGGACAAGCCTGTAGACAATATGCGGCAACACAAGTGAGATAATAATGGATAAGTTAATTGCTTTTTTAAAAGACAAAAAAATTACCGAAGTTGAATGTGTCATAAGTGATATGACTGGGATTGCGCGTGGCAAAATAGCTCCAGTGGATAAGTTTGTTTCTGAAAAGGGCATGCGTTTACCAGAAAGCGTGTTATTGCAAACCGTTACCGGTGATTTCATCAATGAAGAGATTTATTATCAACTTCTTGATGATGCCGATATCGATTTTGTGTGTGTGCCAGATGAAAATGCCGTTTTCATGTTGCCATGGACTGTTGAAGCTACCGCTCAGGTGATCCACGATTGTTATGATCGTATGGGTAACCCAATTGAATTGTCATCTCGTAACGTGTTGAAGAAAGTACTTAAACTTTATGAAGATAAAGGTTGGGAACCGGTTATTGCGCCAGAAATGGAGTTTTACTTAACCAAACGTTCAGATGATCATGATTTACCGCTTAAACCACCTATTGGTCGCTCTGGTCGCCCAGAAGCAGGACGTCAGTCTTTCTCTATTGACGCTGCTAACGAATACGATCCGTTGTTTGAAGATATGTATGAATGGTGTGAAGTCCAAGGGCTAGATATTGATACTTTGATCCATGAAGATGGTCCTGCGCAAATGGAGATTAACTTCAGTCACGGTAATGCATTGTCATTAGCCGATCAGGTATTTATTTTTAAGCGTACCTTAAGAGAAGCAGCATTAAAGCATGATGTGTGTGCCACCTTTATGGCTAAGCCAGTTACCGACGAGCCTGGTAGCGCAATGCACATTCACCAAAGTGTGCTTGATATTAAAACTGGCAAAAACATTTTCACTAAAGAAGATGGTACTCAAAGTAAATTATTCCTCAGCTATATTGCTGGTTTACAACATTATATTCCTGAGTTATTGCCGTTAATGGCACCCAGTGCTAACTCGTTCCGCCGCTTCTTGCCTGGTACATCTGCACCCGTAAACCTTGAATGGGGTGTTGAAAACCGTACCTGTGGTTTGCGTATCCCTGAGTCATCACCACAAAATCGCCGTATTGAAAACCGTATTCCAGGTGCTGACGCTAACTGCTATCTCGCCATTGCGGCCAGTTTATTGTGTGGTTATATCGGAATGGTTGAGGACTTAAAACCTTCAACACCCGTAACGGGTAAGTCGAACGAAAGCCGTTCTAATAATGAAAACTGCTTACCGTTAACCTTAGAAGAAGCGTTAGCTGCAATGCAAACAAGTGAAGCTTGTATTGAGTATTTAGGCCAGTCGTTTACCACAGGTTTTGTGGCAGTAAAACAAGCTGAGCTTGAAAACTTCCGTCGTGTAGTTAGTTCGTGGGAACGTGAGTTCTTATTATTGACAGTGTAATTATGATTGAGCGTTTTAGCTCGCATGATTAATTTTGTGGATAACAGATAGCAAATACCACAGGGTTTGCTATCTGCTTGAAAGGATATATGTATGACAAACCCATTACCGACGGATGCAATGGATCAACAACAGCATCTTGAGCGTCTGCAAGCCGCAGACAAGCAGCATTTTATCCACCCATTTACCGACTCAAAGGGATTAGCCGAAAAAGGTACTCGGGTGATAGAGCGTGCTGATGGCGTGTATTTGTGGGACATCATGGGCCATAAGTTGCTAGATGCAATGGCGGGTTTGTGGTGTGTAAACGTCGGTTATGGTCGTCAGTCAATTGTTGATGCCGCCAGTAAACAAATGCAGAAACTGCCTTTTTATAATAGTTTCTTCCAATGTTCACATCCACCCGCTATTGAATTGGCGCAAAAAATTGCTTCGTTAGCACCAGCACACATGAACAATGTGTTTTTTACTGGGTCTGGTTCTGAATCAAATGACACCAATTTACGTATGGTGCGACGTTACTGGGATTTAAAAGGCAAACCAAGCAAGAAAACCATCATTAGCCGCGACAATGCTTATCATGGTTCTACCGTTGCAGGTGCGAGTTTAGGCGGAATGTCTGGCATGCATGAACAAGGTGATTTACCTATACCTGGGGTGGTGCATATTGCGCAACCTTATTGGTATGCCGAGGGTAACGGTTTATCTCCAGAAGAATTTGGATTAAAAACGGCGCAGGCACTTGAAGCCAAAATTATTGAGTTAGGTGAAGATAATGTCGCTGCGTTTATTGCAGAGCCGTTTCAAGGGGCGGGTGGGGTGATTATTCCTCCATCGACTTACTGGCCTGAAATTAAACGTATTTTAGCTAAGTACGATATTTTATTCATTCTTGACGAAGTGATCAGCGGCTTTGGTCGTACCGGGAAATGGTTTGCGGCAGAATATTTTGATTTACAGCCTGATTTGATCACTATCGCTAAAGGCATGACCTCTGGTTACGTGCCAATGGGTGGGGTAATTGTGTCAGACAAAGTGGCAGATGTGATTAAACAAGATGGTGGTGAGTTTACCCATGGTTTTACTTATTCAGGTCATCCCGTTGCCGCTGCTGCAGCGTTAGAAAATATTCGTATTATTGAGCAGGAAAACTTAGTTGAACGTGTGGCTAATGATACCTCACCGTATTTACAGTCGCGCTTACAAGAGTTGGCTCAACATCCATTAGTGGGTGAAGTGCGTGGCATTGGTTTAGTGGCCGCCATTGAGTTAGTCAAAGATAAATCTTCTCATCAACGCTTTGACGCCAAAGTTGGTGTGGGAACCTATTGTCGTGATGCGTGTATTGCTCATGGTTTAGTGATGCGTTCAGTTGGCGACACTATGATTATTTCGCCGCCGTTAATCATCAGTCACAGTGAGATAGATGAGTTAGTCACCAAAGCAACACAAGCATTAGATGATACTTATCAATACGTAAAAGGATTGGAATAAGCATTTAGCTACCGAATGCTTATTTAATAGAGTTATTTTTTATCAATGGTATTTAAGCGATCTTATTATCGAAAATGTTGTTGATAAAAACTGCAAAATTATGGGAGCGTATGCCGTTGCTGTAATCATACCGATGCGTAGTAAAGTTGTAGCATTGGATAATTTCTTTCAATAGAAAGAAGATTTACACGCTGGTATAGCTAGCGAAAAAACGAAAGTCAGTACCATTCTGACCATTATCCAAAAAGGGAGACAGTATGAAGCTACTAAACAAACTATCCACATTGGCCCTCATTACAGCGAGTGTGTTGTCAAGCGCTGCTATTCAGGCCGAGGAAGTGGTCAAAATGTACAATTGGTCGGATTATATTGCCGAAGATACTCTCGCCAACTTTGAAAAAGAAACCGGTATTCATGTTATTTATGACGTGTTTGATAGTAATGAAGTGCTCGAAGCTAAATTACTTTCTGGCCACAGCGGCTATGACATTGTGGTGCCGTCAAATCATTTTTTAGCTAAGCAAATTAAAGCCGGTGCTTTTCAAAAGTTAGATCGCGCTAAGTTGACTAATTATGCCAACTTAAAGCCAGATTTAATGAAGCAGTTACAAAAAGCTGACCCTGATAATCAATATGCTATCCCTTATTTATGGGGCACAAACGGCATTGGATACAACATCGACAAAGTTAAAGCGGTATTAGGCGAAGATGCACCTTTTGATTCTTTAGAGCTTATTTTTAATCCTAAATACGCTGAAAAGATTGGAACATGTGGTTTCGCAATGCTTGATTCTGCAGATGATATGTTACCTCAAGCACTGATTTATTTAGGCCTAGACCCTAACAGTAAAAATGCTGCTGATTATGAAAAAGCCGCTGAAGTATTGGAGAAAGTACGTCCGTATATTACTTACTTCCATTCATCACGTTATATTTCTGACTTAGCAAACGGTGACATCTGTGTCGCGTTTGGTTTCTCTGGTGACGTTTTCCAGGCTGCCGCTCGTGCTGATGAAGCCGGTAATGGCAATAAAATTGGCTATTCTATTCCAAAAGAGGGCGCCAACTTATGGTTTGATATGTTAGCGATTCCAAAAGATGCCACTAACGTTGATAACGCCCTTAAACTGATGAATTATTTACTTCGCCCTGAAGTGATTGCTCCTATCAGTAACTATGTTGCTTACGCGAACCCTAACATACCTGCGCAAGCGTTAGTCGATGAAGCCATTCGTAACGATCCAGCCATTTACCCACCACAGTCGGTAATTGATAAGTTGTACATTGGTGATATTCGTCCATTAAAAATTCAACGTGTTGCGACACGTGCTTGGACCAAAGTGAAGTCAGGCCAATAACCTACTCACTCAGACTCAGGGCGGGTTAACTCGCCCTGTTTATTCAGCAGTATTGATGTATTTATTGGCTAATTTAGCCACTTTAACAGATTGTTACGTGTGCCTTAAAACAGGCTGTTCTGTTGCGGTACGCATACTCCAAAAAGGCGGAGCAGTATTATGGTAAACACCTCGGGCGTCACCAATAAACCAACCACAAAGACGCAAGACAAAGTACTGCTTAAGATAGATCGTGTAAGCAAACTTTTCGATGATGTGCGTGCGGTAGACGATGTATCGTTAACCATCAACAGTGGAGAAATATTTGCGCTATTGGGTGGTTCGGGTTCTGGTAAATCAACGTTACTACGCATATTAGCGGGGTTTGAAAAGCCAACCGAAGGACGTATTTTTCTTGATGGTGTCGACATTACTGATATGCCACCGTACGAACGTCCTATTAATATGATGTTTCAATCCTATGCTTTATTCCCACACATGACCGTTGAGCAAAATATTGCTTTCGGACTCAAGCAAGACAAAATGCCTAAGGCTGATATTGCTGCACGCGTAAAAGAAATGCTTAAACTAGTGCACATGGAAAAATACGGCAAACGTAAACCACAACAATTGTCTGGTGGACAACGTCAGCGTGTCGCATTAGCTCGCTCGTTAGCTAAACGACCTAAGCTGTTATTACTCGATGAGCCAATGGGTGCATTAGATAAAAAGCTGCGTACCCAAATGCAGTTAGAAGTAGTCGATATTTTAGAGGCCGTAGGTGTAACGTGTGTGATGGTAACTCATGACCAAGAAGAAGCCATGACCATGGCCGGCCGCATTTCTATTATGCACGAAGGTTGGATTGCTCAAACCGGTAGCCCTATGGATATTTACGAGTCACCAGCCAGCCGCTTGGTGGCAGAATTTATTGGTACGGTTAATTTGTTCGAAGGCGAGATTACTGAAGATGAAGTTGACCACGCCATTATTAAGTCTCCGACCTTATCGCAACCGTTTTATATCGGTCACGGTATTTCAACCAGCCTAGAAAACAAAAATGTATTTTTGGCTTTACGCCCAGAGAAAACCATTATTACTCGCCAGAAGCCAGAAGGTGATTACAACTGGGCCCATGGTGTAGTGCATGATATTGCTTATCTTGGTGGCTTGTCTGTGTATTACATTAAGTTAAAAAACAACCAAATTGTACAATGCTCAATGATTAACCGTGAACGCCGCGCCGACCATCCAACATGGGAAGATGAGGTGTATATCAGTTGGGAAGACAGCAGCGGGGTTGTATTACACTCATGAAGAATCCACTGAAAATAATTAAAGGTCGATATCTCACCATGGGGGTGCCATACCTGTGGTTGTTGATGTTCTTCGCCTTACCGTTTGCCATTGTATTAAAGCTGAGCTTTTCTACTGCGGCCATTGCTATTCCACCTTACGAAGCCACATTTAGCTATATTGATGAATTGCTCAACATTTCACTGAATATGGGTAACTATTTACTGTTACTGCAAGATTCAATGTATTACATGGCATATTTATCATCATTAAAAATGGCGTTAATATCCACAATCGGTTGCTTAATTCTTGGTTTTCCAATGGCATATGCTATTGCTAGAGCGCCAGCACGTTTACAAACGGTATTCCTATTATTGGTGATGCTGCCATCATGGACGTCATTTTTAATTCGTATCTATGCGTGGATGGGCATTTTAAGTAATAACGGTCTAATTAATAACACCTTAATGTGGTTAGGGCTGACGTCTGAACCCATTCAAATGCTCAATACTAATTTTGCCGTATATATTGGGATTATCTACGCTTATTTGCCCTTTATGATCCTGCCGCTATACGCCACCTTAGTTAAATTGGATTTAAGCCTGATTGAGGCTGCATCTGATTTAGGTTCAAGCAGTTTCAATACGTTTTGGAAAATCACCTTACCCTTATCAATGGGCGGCGTGATTGCGGGTTCAATGTTGGTCTTTATTCCTGCTGTTGGTGAGTTTGTTATTCCTGAATTATTGGGCGGACCAGATACATTAATGATCGGTAAAGTGTTATGGCAAGAATTCTTTAATAACCGTGATTGGCCTGTGGCTTCATCATTAGCGATTGTTATGTTGGCATTATTGATTATCCCTATTACGTTATTCCACCGTTATCAATCACGTGGTATGGAGAACGATGTATGAAGAAGCTAAGTTTCTCTAAAGTGATGTTGTGGTTTGGTTTACTGTTTTTGTATGTGCCGATGTTTATTTTGATCATCTATTCGTTTAACGAATCTAAATTAGTCACAGTCTGGGGCGGGTTTTCGCCAAAATGGTACGGTGAACTATTACAAGACGATCAAATATTAGGTGCGGTATGGACCAGTTTACGTATTGCATTCTACAGTGCTTCAATGGCAGTGATTATCGGCACAATGGCTGCGTTTGTGATGACGCGTTTTCGCCGCTCTTGGGCCAAGCTAACCTTGTCTAACATGATCACCGCACCTTTGGTTATGCCTGAGGTTATCACCGGTTTGTCATTGTTATTGTTATTTGTCGAAATGTCAGAGATCTTTGGCTGGCCAGCAGAACGCGGCATGTTAACGGTGTGGATTGCACACTCAACTTTCTGTGCTGCTTATGTAGCGGTGGTGGTGTCGTCAAGGTTACGTGAATTGGACTTATCAATTGAAGAAGCGGCTATGGACTTGGGTGCAACGCGACTAAAAACATTCTTCTTAATCACTGTACCGATGATTTCTCCAGCGTTAATTGCTGGTTGGTTTTTGTCATTTAGTTTGTCTTTAGATGATTTAGTTATTGCCAGCTTTGCTTCCGGACCTGGCGCAACAACCTTGCCTATGGTGGTGTTCTCGTCGGTTCGTTTAGGGGTATCACCTAAAATTAATGCGCTGGCGACTATTATTATCTTAAGTGTGTCTTTGCTGGCGTTCTTGTCATGGTATTTGGCGCGTCGTTCAGAACGAAAAGCCAAAGAGGCAATGGAGTAACAAACAGCACTATGACCGCCAAAAGCCATGCTGTTAAGTGTGGCTTTTTTTTCAATAACGGAGATTTTAGTGTTAAATATATTGTACAAAGTGTAAAAAATTGCACTTTAAATGCTAGTGTTTAAATTTGCTTAAGTGTACGATGAGTCAGTTGTATTTTGTTTTGAAACTATAAAGGAAGCGCTATGTCCGCCACACCTCACGCTAGTTCATATTATGCTGCGTCGGCCAATGATAAAGTCGAACGCCCTCGCTTAGAATCTTCAATAGAAACCGATGTTTGTATCATTGGTGCGGGATATACCGGGCTATCATCAGCGCTGCATTTATTAGAGAGCGGCATGAAAGTGGTTATCTTAGAAGCGGCCCGAATTGGTTGGGGCGCATCGGGTCGTAACGGCGGGCAAATTGTTAACTCATTCAGTCGTGATATCGACAGTATTGAAAAGGTCGTTGGCAAAGAGCAAGGCAAGTTATTTGGGCAAATGGCCTTTGAAGGTGGGCAGATAATTCGTGATCGTATTGCCAAATATAATATCGATTGTGATTTAAAAGATGGTGGTGTTTTTGCAGCACTTAATGCCAAACAAATGGGCCATCTAGCGTCGCAGAAAAAGTTATGGGAAGCCCATGGTCATAACAATCACTTAGAAATGCTTGATCAAGATGGCATACGTAATGTGGTTAATACCGACCTATATGTTGGCGGTTTACTTGATAAAAGCGGCGGCCATATTCATCCCCTAAACCTTGCATTAGGTGAAGCCCGTGCAGTGGAATCGTTAGGTGGTCTGATATTTGAAGATTCAGCGGTGATTAAAGTGGATGATGGTGCATCACCAGTAGTTCACACAGCGCAAGGGCAAGTTAAATGTAAATTTGTGGTGGTGGCTGGTAATGCTTATTTGGGTAAGTTATTGCCTGAGTTACAAGCTAAATCAATGCCTTGTGGTACGCAAGTTATCACAACAGAACCACTGTCAGATGAAATTGCTGCGAGTTTATTGCCGCAAGACTATTGCATTGAAGATTGTAATTATCTGCTGGATTACTACCGTCTATCTGGCGATAAACGCCTTATTTTTGGTGGCGGGGTAGTTTATGGTGCGCGTGATCCGGCCAACGTTGAAGCCTTGATTATGCCTAAGTTATTAAAGACATTCCCACAGTTAAAAGGGATTAAAGTTGATTATGCTTGGACAGGTAACTTTTTAATGACCTTGTCGCGTCTGCCACAAGTGGGCCGTATTGGACACAATATTTATTATTCGCAAGGCTGCAGTGGGCACGGAGTTACCTATACTCATTTAGCAGGCAAATTAATTGCCGAAATGCTCAATGGTCAAGCCACACGTTTTGATGCCTTTGCTGCATTACCACATTATCCATTCCCTGGTGGTCACGCAATGCGTGTACCGTTTAGTGCCATTGGTGCTTGGTATTATACCTTGCGTGATAAGTTCGGGATTTAATATTGAGTGATTGCCGAGTGATCACCTATTTATTGTTAACTGATTATTAAGATAATTATTTTCGAATTACTAGGAGCTTATTGTGATTTTACATGATCCAAGCTTATTGCATGAACAATGTTATATCGATGGCCTGTGGTTGAGTGCAAACAGCGGTGAAACCGTTGCCATATCTAATCCTGCCACCCTAGAACTCATTGGGCATGTGCCTGTTATGGGTGAAGCAGAAACCGACGCTGCCATCACAGCCGCTAATAATGCTTTACCAGCATGGCGAGCACTTACCGCAAAAGAACGTAGCCAGAAATTGCGCCGTTGGTTTGAGTTAATGCATGAAAATGCTGAAGACCTAGCGTTGATGATGACCACAGAACAAGGTAAACCGTTAGCGGAATCAAGGGGTGAAGTCACTTATGCCGCTTCGTTTATCGAGTGGTTTGCTGAAGAAGCGAAACGTATTTATGGTGAAACGATTCCGGGACATCAAGCCGATAAAAGACTGACAGTGATTAAACAACCTGTTGGCGTAACCGCGGCGATAACACCGTGGAATTTCCCGGCAGCAATGATCACCCGTAAAGCAGGTCCTGCACTTGCCGCAGGCTGTACTATGGTGGTTAAACCTGCGCCGCAAACTCCGTTTACCGCATTAGCACTCGCTGAGCTTGCACATCGTGCGGGCATTCCTGCTGGGGTATTTAGTGTGATTACCGGGGACGCGATAGCGATTGGTAATACCCTATGCGCAAGCCCTATTGTGCGTAAGTTATCATTTACCGGATCAACTGCGGTAGGGATTAAGTTGATGGAGCAATGTGCTCCAACACTCAAAAAACTGTCACTTGAGCTAGGTGGTAATGCGCCGTTTATTGTCTTTAATGATGCAGATATTGATGCCGCAGTTGATGGCGCTATGATTGCTAAATATCGAAATGCCGGCCAAACCTGTGTATGCGCCAACCGTATTTATGTGCAATCTGGCGTGTATGAGCAGTTCACGCAAAAGTTCGCAGCTGCGGTTGCTAAACTCAGTGTAGGTAATGGTGTTGATGATGGTGTTACTACTGGGCCATTAATTAATGCCGACGCAGTGGCTAAAGTACAACGTCATTTAGCTGATGCTGTTGCTAAAGGTGCAAGTATCGTCACTGGCGGTAATATTCATAGCTTAGGTGGCTTTTTCTTCGAACCGACTATTTTACGTGACGTTGATAAGTCGATGTTGGTGGCAAGAGAAGAGACATTTGGCCCATTAGCACCATTGTTTAAATTCGACTCGGTAGATGACGTTATCAAACAAGCTAACGATACTGAATTTGGCTTAGCTGCTTACTTTTATGGTCGTGATATTTCACTGGTCTATAAAGTGGCTGAAGCGCTCGAGTACGGAATGGTGGGTGTTAACACTGGATTAATCTCGACTGAAGTGGCTCCTTTTGGTGGCATTAAATCGTCTGGGTTAGGCCGCGAAGGTTCTAAGTTTGGTATCGACGAATACCTAGAAATGAAATATATCTGCATGTCAGTTTAAGAGGGCGGGCTATGACTAAAACAAATGATGGATTAATGGCGCGTCGCCAAGCGGCAGTGGCTCAAGGTGTAGGACAAATTCACCCTATTTTTACTGAACGTGCTGAAAATGCCACAGTATGGGATGTTGAAGGCCGTGAATATATAGATTTTGCGGGTGGTATTGCGGTTCTCAATACGGGTCATTTGCACCCTAAAGTCAAAGCGGCTGTTGCTGCGCAGTTAGATGCATTTTCACATACTTGTTTTATGGTATTGGGTTATGAAAGTTACATCGAAGTGTGCGAAAAACTTAACTATTTGGTACCGGGTGATTTTGCTAAAAAAACGGCTTTATTTACCAGTGGCTCTGAAGCCGTAGAAAACGCGGTAAAAGTGGCCCGTGCTTACACTAAACGTGCAGGCGTTATTGCATTTACTGCAGGCTATCATGGCAGAACGATTGCTGCGCTAGCGTTAACGGGTAAAGTTGCGCCTTACAGTAAAGGCATGGGCTTAATGTCTGCCAATGTTTTTCGAGCTGAATTTCCCTGTGAAATGCATGGTGTATCTGAAGATGACGCCATGGCGTCGATTGAACGTATCTTTAAAAATGATGCTGAGCCTGCTGACATTGCCGCTATTATTTTAGAACCAGTGCAAGGTGAGGGTGGTTTTTACGCTGTGACACCATCATTTATGAAGCGCTTACGTGAGTTATGTGACAATCACGGCATAGTATTAATTGCCGATGAAGTGCAAAGCGGTGCAGGCCGCACAGGAACCTTTTTTGCCATGGAGCAAATGGGGGTTTCGGCAGATATTACCACTTTTGCTAAGTCTATTGCTGGTGGTTTTCCGCTGTCAGGTATTACGGGTAAAGCGGAAATTATGGATGCAGTAACCGCAGGAGGCTTAGGCGGCACTTATGGTGGTAGTCCTATTGCCTGTGCTGCGGCATTAGCAGTGATTGAAGTGTTTGAAGAAGAGCAATTATTGGCTAGAGCTAATGATGTAGGTAATCGGCTTAAGTCGGCATTAACCAATATGCAGGCTAAGTATTCACAAATTGCTGATGTTCGTGGCTTAGGTGCGATGATTGCCATTGAATTGATGGAAGATGGTGAACCTGCTCCACAATACAGCGGTAAAATTTTAGCCGAAGCTCGTAACCGTGGTCTCATTTTATTGTCTTGTGGCACATACGGTAACGTCATTCGCGTGTTGGTACCTTTAACGGCACCAGATGAACAAATTGATGCTGGTCTTGCGATAATGGATGCTACATTTCAAACGGTGTTTAAATAGTTAGTCTATTTTTGATGTGAGTTAATAAAATCCCGCTGTTAGTGGGATTTTTTTTTAGCATTAATTCTTATCTCGACTATTCGCTTTCCCTTAGCGTTGCGATTTATAATACCGCTTAGCTGAATTAGTTCGTCAGCAGCATTTACAGCTTGGACGTTTTAGTACTTAAGTTTCTAAAAATAGTATTTACACCATTCAAAGGTGGCTAAAGTGCCATCTTTACCATTATGATCGTGGCTTACATTGAATAACAAAATATTATGACTGAATTTATTGCGCCACCCTGTGATGGGGTTATTGAAGTGTTATATCAAGACGAACATTTATTGTTGATCAATAAGCCGACAGGATTATTGAGCCTTTCGGGGAAAAATCCATTAAACAAGGACTCGGTACACTATCGTTTAGTACAAGACTTTCCCACAGCTACGTTAGTACACCGATTGGATTTTGGTACCTCTGGCATCATGCTTGTGGCGTTAAACAAAGTGGTTAATGGACTATTAACGAAACAGTTTCAGCAGCGCACTGTTAGCAAAAAATATACTGCTGTGTTGCATGGTGACTTAATTAACGACCTCGGTGATATTGAGTTGCCGATAGCTAAAGATAGTGAGCATTTTCCACTAATGAAAATTTGCCACAGCACTGGCAAACCTGCATTAAGTCAATATCAAGTGATTAGCCGTCACCCACAAAGACTATGTACTCGAGTGTGTTTTACCCCTACTACAGGTAGAACTCACCAGTTACGGTTACATAGCCAGCAAATTGGTCATCCAATATTAGGTTGTGATTTATACCGTAATGAAAATTCGCAGCAGATGTCAGATAGACTAATGCTACATGCTACTGTTTTATCATTTACTCATCCTTTAACAGAACAACGAATTGATTTTGTGTGTTCAAGTCCGTTTTAACTTGTTAAATATTTGACTATTAAAGTGACAAACTGATTTGAGTATGATGAAAACTGATGCATAATCAATCCTCTATTAATTTTTTATAGGTTCATCCGTATGTTGATTTCTTGGTTGGATGCTCTAGCTTTAAGCATATTTTTAGGCAGTTGGATAGGATATACCAGTTTTGCACGTCGTAAAGCCAAAAATACCAATTGCATCGCCCGCGTAATGCATCAACAACGTATTCATTGGATGTCTCAAGTTATAACTAAAGAAGTCCGTGTTGGAGATGCGGCTTTATTGGGCAATTTAGAACGTAATATTGCTTTTTTTGCCTCAAGTACATTGCTGGTACTTGCCGGGGTGTTAACACTTTTCTCTCAAGTTGAAAAACTTGAAACCGTTATAGGTTCTATTCCTTATACTGCATCGCCTAATCATGCCTTGATACAGGTTAAACTCGCTCTTTTGGCGAGTATTTTTGTGCTGGCTTTTTTCCAATTTACTTGGTCTATGCGTCAATATGGTTTTGTGAATATTATGATTGGTGCGGTGCCGTTAGACAAAACTGGAACCGATGAAACTGCTTTAGGCTACGCAAGGCAAGTCGCTGTGGTGCAAGACCAAGCTGCACATTCTTATAATTATGGCCTCCGCTCATACTATTACTCTATGGCTGCATTGTGTTGGTTTATGCATCCGGGAATGCTTATTTTTTCCAGCTTATTTGTCGTGTACACCCTGTATCAGCGTGAATTTAATTCTAAGGCAGTAGTGGCTATTACGGCTGCACAAGCCTATTTAGAAAATAATCCTTCTTATGTACGTCGGGATTAAGTTATGACAATGTTTCAATGCAATATTTTCGTATATCTACTTAATATCATGCAAGGTTTAATAAACGGATAGTATTTTGATTGTGCTCAATGGAGCAATCATCATCGCGAATTAATAACAGTAAAAATCAATAAAATGGCGTTGTATATTGGTAGGTTTTAGTCTGAATGTAAATAGCCAAAAAACCTTGTAAATAGTGACGACTGGATTTTTGTAGGTGCTTGATACATTGGTTTATTTGGTTTATTTGGTTTATTTGGTTTAATAGTTTTTAGATATTGTTATTTATCAACTGGGTATGTTCGAGAGGTGGTATGTTTAATAGTATTAAGGCCAAAGTGATTACTCTCTATTCTTTAGTGATGATTGCTTTTACATCTATACTTTTGCTTACCATGTTTATCAATGAGCGTGATCGTGTACTGGATTTAGAACTAGAAAAATCTACCGAAATTTCAAAGATGCATGCAAATCTTCTCAGTCAAGAGTTTGCTCAATATGTTGTCATGTTAAAAATGCTGAGCAATAATCCTCAGATAGAATTAGGTAATAAACTGACTATTGCTCGCTTACTTCAACGATTAATGACAATCGGTAACGGTAATTTCATTAATGCTGTTTATATCGATAAAGACTTGAACCTGATTGATGCTCTAGGTAACACCAATAAAGTCACTCACCCTACATTTTTACGTGGTCAACAATGGCAAGGTAAAGAATATAACATAACAGTACCTATCTACAGTCGGTTTGAAAAAACACCAGTGATAATGGTGGCTGTACCTATTTTAGATGAACAAAAAAAATGGATTGGAACTCTTGCAGTTGCAGTGCCGCTTACTGTTATTTCGAATAAATTGTCTTCAATTAAACTCGCAAAAGAGAGTTACGCTTGGTTAACTGACTCAAACGGCTTAATGGTTTCACATCCAAATAAAAGTTTTATCATGAAGAATAAACTTTCAATGACGGAAAATGTTAACTATCCCGGTTTTTATAAAATCGTTAGGCAAACTAAGTTACAAAATGATGGTTATGGTCGTTATAGAGATGCCCAATTAAATGAGTCAAAAATAGTCACATTCTCTAAAATTGATTATTTACCTGGCTGGACTTTGTTTGTGACAACCAAAGAGTCTGAGATTTTTCACAATAGTTATGCAATTATGTACAATGTATTGATTATTGCTATTGTCTTAATGCTGGTGTTTTTATTACTCATTACTCATCTAGCAAATAGGATAACAAAACCAATTGTTCAATTGACTAAAGGTGTAAAAGAATCGGTAAATAACAAAAGCAGTTATCTAAAAATCATTGATTCAAATGATGAAATCGGTCAGCTTTCTCAAGCTTTTCACGATAGTCTTCAAAAAATACATTCTCACACCACTCATTTAGAACAAATGGTAAATCACCGCACAGAAGAAGTTACCGCTAAAAATTTACTACTCAGTCAACAGAACGACAAACTTGAAGAGCTTGCATCTAAAGATCCGCTAACTCGGCTTTATAATCGTCGTGCTTTTAGCACCCTAGTGGATAAAGAAATATCTCGGGCTAAAAGACATGATTTATCGTTAACTCTTGTAATATTAGACATTGATCATTTTAAAAGAATTAATGACATGTTCGGTCATAATGTCGGTGATGATATTTTGTGTCATTTTGCTCACGAATTGTCTGCAAATATGCGTAAAGAAAATCTCATTTGTCGCTGGGGAGGAGAAGAGTTTGTCATTTTGATACCTGAAGCCACTTCTGATTCAGTGTTTAAGTACATCGATCAAATGCGTAATAAAATATCTCTGATGAACTTTGCGCCTGTCGACCGATTAACTTTTAGTGCTGGGATGGCAACTCTTGGCGCAGATGAATCTTTCAAAGAGTGGTTCCAAAGAGCGGATCGCGCCTTGTATACCGCCAAAGGTTCAGGCAGAAACTGTATTGTAGTGGATTAAATAATTCGCGAGAAAGCTAAGAAAAATACAAGAGCAAGGTTTAAATCAATAACCTTGGTTTTAACTTAAGTTGAATGGCTGGTTATAAGCGAATCATTTAAGTTGAACACACCTCTAAGAAAGCGTGAAGGCAGCACATCATTATTTATTTTGGTATATAGGCTTAGAAAATATCTAAAGGCTAACAATCAACATTCACTGCTATTACCTTACAAGGCCCCACGACAATACCCATTTCACTAGATACGAAAAAGCCGTAGTAGGTATTAACCTACTACGGCTTATCTAAATTGGTGGCCCCTCACAGACTTGAACTGTGGACCTGACGATTATGAGTCGTATGCTCTAACCAGCTGAGCTAAGGGGCCGACTTACGTTAGTCGTCACTATCGAAAGCGGATGGAAGTATACGAAGTTTGTTGGCAGTTGTCACCCGTGTTTTAGCTACTATTTACTTATCTTGTTTCAATTGGTTATCTGTTAAGCAATTTTTGGCATTTAGACATAAAAAAAACCTGCCGAAGCAGGTTTTTTCAATATGGTTTCAGGATTCTTACTCGTCTAAGAATGACTTTAAGATTTCTGAACGAGAAGGATGGCGTAACTTACGTAACGCTTTGGCTTCAATTTGACGAATACGTTCACGTGTTACATCAAATTGTTTACCCACTTCTTCTAATGTGTGGTCGGTATTCATATCGATACCAAAACGCATGCGCAGTACTTTGGCTTCACGGGCTGTTAGGCCTGCTAAGACTTCGTGTGTGGCGTTCTTAAGACTTTCGCTGGTTGCTGAGTCTAATGGTAGCTCGAGGGTAGTATCCTCGATAAAATCACCTAAATGCGAATCTTCATCGTCACCGATTGGGGTTTCCATTGAGATTGGCTCTTTAGCAATTTTCAGTACCTTACGAATTTTATCTTCAGGTATCATCATACGTTCTGCTAATTCTTCAGGAGAAGGCTCACGGCCCATTTCTTGAAGCATTTGACGAGAAATACGGTTCAACTTGTTGATCGTTTCGATCATGTGTACTGGAATACGAATTGTACGTGCTTGGTCAGCGATTGAACGGGTGATTGCCTGACGGATCCACCACGTTGCATAAGTTGAAAACTTATAACCACGACGGTATTCGAACTTATCTACCGCTTTCATCAAGCCAATGTTACCTTCTTGAATTAAGTCCAAGAATTGTAAACCACGGTTGGTGTATTTTTTAGCAATAGAGATAACCAAACGTAAGTTAGCTTCAACCATTTCTTTTTTAGCACGACGCGCTTTCGCTTCACCGATAGACATACGACGGTTAATGTCTTTAATGCCTGCGATGGTTAAGTCGGTTTCTACTTCAATAGCACCTAACTTGGTCACACAACGTGTTACGTCGTCGGTGATCAAACGCAAAGCTTCTGCGTAAGGCTTGCTACTTGCTTTTTCTTTGTTAAACCAATCTAAATTAGTTTCGTTGCCAGTGAATGCTTTAATAAAGTTTTTCTTTGGCATTTTAGCTTGTTCAACACAAAGCTTGATAACTAAACGTTCTTGAACTCGCACGCGATCCATCATGCTGCGCATGCTTTTCACTAAACGGTCGAATTGTTTAGGGATTAAGCGGAATTCTTTGAACAATTCACCGATAACAAATAATGAGCCTATCGCCTCAGGGTGGTCACGACCTTTTTTAGCAATAATGGCTAAACTTTTTTCGTAAGCTTCTCTGAGTTGAGTGAATTTCTCTTTAGCTTCTTCAGGATCAGGCCCTTTGTTGCCTTCTTCCTCTTCTTCATCGTCATCGTCATCATCGTCATTTTTGTCTTTATCAGCTAATTCTGAACCGACATTGGTGGCTGCTGGTGCGACGTCATCGTCGTCAGGATTGATAAATCCAGAGATAATATCAGACAAGCGCAATTCTTCGGCTTCATACTTATCGAATTGCTCTAAGATCATTGCGATCGCTTGAGGGTATTCACTGACAGAGCTCTGTACAGTGTTGATACCTTCTTCAATACGTTTAGCAATAACAATTTCGCCTTCGCGAGTAAGTAGCTCTACCGTGCCCATTTCACGCATATACATGCGGACAGGATCTGTGGTTCGGCCTAGCTCACTTTCTACGGTTGCGAGAGCTGCCGCTGCTTCTTCTGCAGCATCTTCGTCTGTGTTGTCTTCCGACATCATCATGTCATCGGCATCTGGCGCTTCTTCAAAAACGCGGATACCCATGTCATTTATCATCTGGATAATATCTTCAATCTGATCGGAATCGACCATGTCTGCAGGTAAGTGGTCGTTCACTTCTGCATAGGTTAAGTAACCTTGCTCTTTACCTTTAGCGAGCAACAGTTTGAGTTGCGACTGCGGAGTGTGATCCATAGATATCATCCAATTTTGGGTAACTGATAAAACGATAGGCCAACTTAGCTGTGCTAAGTGGCGCGCAAATCGTCAATTATAGCTGTGTGGACTAATCTTAGCTAGTCCATGGCAGTGTTTGTACGCAGATTCTTAACGAATATATTGCGTATTACTTCGCTATGCCTTTCATTATCGAAATCAGCTTTGTTAACTGCATTTTTTCAACTTTTGTTAAAGCCTGTTTTAGGCTTAATTCCTGATATCGTTGTTCGATATATTGATTATTCAACCAAATCAGGGTTTGCTTAAACTCTGGCAATACGTTTTCATCCGCCACTTGATGTTCCCATTGGGCTAGCTTTATTAGAGTGCTTTTTTGGTTATGCTCTCTATGCATTTCAAGTAGTTGTGCGCTGTTTAACGTTTGCTCTCGAGTTATATCTAACAAATGATTGAGCAATTCTATGCCGGTCATTTGTAATCGATCTAGTGCAGGCTGTTTTGCCAAACCAAAGCCTAAACTTGGGTTTTGGACTAGGAGGGCAATAGCCAGTCTTAATGGCGTGCCGCGACCTTGTAAGCCTTTTGCATTTAATGGTTTTAGCTGTTTTACAGAAAAACCTAATTTTTTCTTTAAATCTTCGCCACTGTTCATGCCTAACTTATGAGCTAAGTTTTCTAACAATAAATTCTGTAGGACGGTATCTTGTACCTTTTCAATTAGCGCAATGGCTTGCTTGGCTAATGCCCCTTTATCAGTGCCGTGGTTAGCACTTAATGTGTCAAATAAAAACTCAGGTAGTAACATGGCTTCTTGCATTAAGGCTTCAAAAGCCTCTTTACCAATTTTCCTGACCATAGTGTCTGGATCTTCACCTTGCGGTAAAAACATAAACTTAACATGATCACCTGGTTTTAAAAGTGGTAATGCCGTTTCAAGCGCTCGCCAAGCTGCTTCTCGGCCGGCGCGGTCTCCGTCATAACAACAGATAACTTGTTTTGCACTACGCACTAAAAGCTGAAATTGTTCAGCAGTAGTCGATGTACCCAGGGATGCCACTGCATAATCAACCCCAAATTGGGCTAGTGCGACGACATCCATATACCCTTCAACAATTAACACATGTTGTGGGTCACGGTGTTTTTGCTTTAGCTCATACAAACCATAAAGTTCATTACCTTTATGAAATATGGGCGTTTCTGGAGAATTCAAGTACTTTGGGGTGCCGTCACCCAAAACTCTTCCGCCAAATCCAACAACACGACCCCGACGATCGCGTATTGGGAACATTAATCTGTCACGAAATCGGTCATAGCGTTTACCGCTATCATTGGCAATTAACATGCCTGCTGTTAATAATTTATCTTGGGCGGGCAAATTTTGCCTGTAACGACCCAGTAAACCATCCCAACCATCGGGTGCAAACCCAATGCCGAACTGCTCAACAACTTCACTTGATAATCCGCGAAAATCAAGGTAATCGATGACTTTTTGTTTGTCGTTATGTTGCCTAAGTTGGCTTTGATAGAAGAGGTTGGCTTCTTCCATCAGTTCGTATAGATCTCGACTTAATCCTTGTTCAGGTCTTTTCCCTGTGCCTTGCTCATGTGGTACGGCAAGACCAAGTTGACCCGCAAGTTCTTCAATGGCATCAACAAATTCTAGGCGGTCATATTCCATGACAAAATCAATTGCATTGCCATGGGCACCGCAACCAAAACAGTGATAAAACTGTTTATCTCTGCTGACGGTAAAAGAGGGTGATTTTTCGCTATGAAAAGGACAACAAGCCGAGTGGTTTTTACCCGCTTTTTTTAACGGCACTTTTCGATCGATTAGATCGACAATGTCTACTCGAGCTATTAGCTCATTGATAAAATCACGAGGTATCGCCATTGATTGCTGTTGTTCTCGAATTTACTTTATCAACTGATTTAAACAAACAAGCCGTGCAAGTGCACGGCTTATTCAACATTAAAACTTGATTACTTCAATTTAGCGCGGATCATTGTACCAATGGCACTCATATCAGCACGTCCTTGAACTTTAGATTTTAATGCTCCCATTACTTTACCCATATCCGCCATGGATGCAGCACCAACGTCAGTAATAGTTGCATCGATAATCGTTGCAATTTCATCTTCTGTTAGCGGTGTCGGCAGAAATTTTTCGATAACTCGAACTTCTTCTGCTTCAATAGCTGCCAACTCCGGACGATTCGCTGCTTCATATTGAGCAATCGAATCACGGCGTTGTTTAACCATTTTGGTTAATACAGCTATTGTCTGTTCATCAGTAAGAGTTTCGCGGGTATCCACTTCAATCTGTTTGATGGCAGAAAGTGCCATACGAATTGTACCTAAGCGCACTTTTTCTTTAGCACGCATGGCTTCTTTCATTTGGTCTTTTAGCTGATCGGTTAAGTTCATAATGAGATTAATATAAACGTACGCGACGTGCGTTTTCGCGAGAAAGCTTCTTTGCTAGACGCTTAACTGCAGCTGCTTTTGCACGCTTACGGGCAGTAGTAGGCTTCTCGTAAAATTCACGAGCACGTACGTCAGCTAGAATACCAGCTTTTTCACAAGAGCGCTTGAAACGACGAAGAGCTACGTCGAATGGTTCGTTTTCACGTACTTTAATTATTGGCATACGCCATCACCCCTTAGGTGTAGTTATGCTGGATGATTAAATCGACTAAACATTTTTAGTGATTCAACTCAAACCAAAGGCTATTTAAAATGGTGCGGAATTTTACACCGAGTGGCGACCATTTGTAAACCCCTGATTGATTTTCTCTTTGACTAAAGCGGAACAGTTTCATTTAATCAAATCTCTGCATCTATAAATGCTGAAATATTGGAGTATTTACGCATAGACGGGTAGAATTGTCGGCCTTATTTTTAATGAAGACGAGAGATTATGCGGGTTATTGGTATTGAGACATCCTGTGACGAGACTGGGGTTGCAGTATATGACGATAAATTAGGTTTATTGTCACATGTGTTATACAGCCAAGTTAAATTACACGCCGATTACGGTGGTGTGGTGCCTGAGCTAGCCTCTCGTGATCATGTTCGTAAAATTGTGCCTTTAATTAGGCAGGCTTTATCAGAAGCTGATTCAAGTTTAGATGATATTGATGGTGTGGCATACACCAAAGGACCTGGCTTAATAGGGGCATTACTGGTTGGCGCTTGTGTTGGGCGTTCGTTAGCGTATGCATGGAACAAACCTGCAATCGGTGTGCATCATATGGAAGGCCATTTATTGGCGCCCATGTTGGAAGATGATGCGCCAGAGTTTCCGTTTTTGGCGTTATTAGTGTCTGGCGGTCATTCAATGTTAGTGCAAGTGGAAGGCGTTGGTCGTTATCAAGTGCTGGGCGAGTCTGTTGATGATGCCGCTGGTGAGGCGTTTGATAAAACGGCCAAGTTAATGGGGTTAGATTATCCTGGGGGGCCTCGTTTAGCTAAATTGGCTCAAAAAGGTTTACCAGCAGGCTATAAGTTTCCACGTCCAATGACTGATAGACCGGGATTAGATTTCAGTTTTTCAGGATTAAAGACCTTTACGGCTAACACTATTGCTAAAGAACCTGATGATGAACAGACCCGCGCAAATATAGCACGAGCATTTGAAGAAGCTGTTGTCGATACCTTGGCCATTAAATGCAAACGTGCGTTAAAACAGACCGGCTATACACGTTTGGTGGTTGCTGGTGGTGTCAGTGCTAATACGCGTTTACGTGAATCATTGGCTGAGATGATGACCAACTTAGGTGGTCAAGTCTATTATCCGCGTGGGGAGTTTTGTACCGACAATGGTGCCATGATTGCGTATGCAGGATTACAGCGATTACGTGCGGGACATATAGAAGGGCTTGCGGTTAAAGGTCAGCCTAGATGGCCTTTGGACACGTTACCAGCAGTGGATTAATTTGATTCATTTATGTAGTTGTTAAGCTATTTAAACGAATAAAAAAACCTAAAGCTATTAAGTCTTGGGTTTTTTTATGGATTTTTTTCGGGTCATCTTAGTTTCTTTACCGATACGCAAGCGACCAATATTGTCTTTGTGACGAATTAAAATTAGGGTTGATAACATGGCAACTGGGAGAATAAAGCGTTCGTCTAACCACCATGTATAAAAAGGCGCTAAGGTGGCTGTTGCCATTGCGGCCACAGATGAATAACGGGTTAATAGTACAAATACAATCCACGTTAAGATTAAACACAGAGCTAAATCACCACCAATGGGTGCCATTGCGCCAAAAGCTGTCGCAACACCTTTACCCCCTTTGAAACCAAAAAATATTGGGTATATATGACCTAAACAAGCGCTGACAGCAATAAAACCTAACGATGCGGCATCAAGTCCAATTTTGTAGCCCAGATATGAAGGTAATGCACCTTTGAGCATATCGAAAAAAAGCACCATGACAGCCGAGCTTACGCCACCAATACGTAGCACATTAGTGGCACCAGGATTGCCAGAACCGCTGGTTCTTGGATCAGGTAAACCTCTTATTTTACAAACCAGTATGGCACTTGAGATCGAACCAGCCAAGTAGGCAGTAATGATCATCAATAGTGTGACAGTAATGGCGCTCAAATTGGTTTCCTTACTCTTCTTAGGGTATCATCGCGCATTCATTTGCGAGACAAGTAATTTTCAGTATCCACTGAAGCCGCCTTCGCGTTAACATTAACTATTTGGTTGATGTTAATTACATAATAATGCCTATCCTACTGCTTTAATTCATTAGGAAAAAGCTTAAATATGGATTATTAAGCATATAATCGGAAATAAAGTTTGATTATCATGATATTGGGCTTTCTTAACGTGGATTAAGGTAGAGATTAATATGGATAAAGTACTCATACGTCAGTTAGCGATAGAGACCGTTATCGGTATCTATGAATGGGAAAAAAAGCTTCATCAAACCTTGCTTATTGATTTGGATATGGCATGGGATAATCGCCTTGCTGCGGCCAACGATAGTTACGAGCAGGCATTATGCTATGAAACAGTATCAAATCGATTAACGTCATTAATTACTGAAAAGCCGATTGAGTTAATTGAAACTGTCGCTGAAATGATTGCTCATTGCCTACAAGATGAATTTAATGTGCCGTGGGTAAAAGTGGTGGTAATGAAACCTGGTGCCATTCCTCATGCGGCTTCAGTCGGTGTAGAGATTGAACGCGGTAGTTGTTAACCTAAACTCGTTTAGTTAGTAAAACAAATGGCAAGTTTGATAGATATAATAACTAAAATTTATCTTTATTATTATATTTTCATCTCTTACCTCGAGATCAGGTTATTTAAGCCATATTTTCTTTTTATTGTTTAGCATTAGGTCTGTCAATGGCACGTATTTACATTAGCTTAGGCACTAACATTTCACCTGAGCACCACCTTAAGGCTGGTTTGGTTGATTTACAGCAACATTTTGGTCCACTTCAGTTATCTCGCGTTTTTGAAAGTGAATCAGTAGGATTTAAAGGCACTAACTTTTTAAATATGGTGGCGGCTGCTGATACTGATTTATCAATTGCTCAAGTTGTGGCAACATTTAAGCAAATTGAACAAGACAACGGCCGTATTAGAGGCGAGAAAAAATTTAGTCCAAGAAGCCTTGATATTGACTTGTTGCTGTATGACGATGTTATTTGTGATATTCCCGTTGAATTACCCCGTGGTGAAATATTGTTTAATGCATTTGTATTATGGCCTTTGGCTGAATTAGTGCCTAATTTATGCCATCCGGTGACATTGCAAAGCTATCAAACTCATTGGCAACATTATGATAAACAAAGCCAGCAATTATGGCCTATTGTATTTGAGTTCCCAGCAGAAATATTACCCGTACCACATTAATCGCTATTAGGTATTAGTTACCAGATCATGGCTATCTGATAAGTTAAACTCACAAGGACAAATATGGAAACGTTTCAAGTTATTCTGCTGGCATTAATCCAAGGGTTAACAGAGTTTTTACCGATTTCTAGCTCGGCACATTTAATTTTGCCATCGCAAATATTAGGTTGGGCAGACCAAGGATTATCATTCGATGTTGCGGTGAATACTGGGTCCTTATTTGCGGTGATTATTTACTTCCGCCATGAGATTATCGGCCTAGCCAAAGCATGGTTTACCAGCATAGTAAGTAAGCAACAAACTCAAGGAAGTAAACTCGCTTGGTGGATTATTTTGGCGACAATTCCTGCGGTTATTGTGGGCTTTACGGCGAAAGATTTTATTGAAACCCATTTCAGAAATACCTTAGTTATCGCTATCACGACTATTGTCTTTGGTTTACTGCTTTGGTTTGCAGATAGAATGTCAAAGGCACAGTTAACCGAATTTCAAATGGGCTGGAAAAAGGCTTTGCTTATCGGTTTAGCGCAGGCTATGGCATTAATTCCTGGCACGTCACGTTCTGGTGCTACCATGACAGCAGCATTGATGTTAGGGCTGACTCGTGACGCTGCAGCTCGTTTTTCATTTTTAATGTCTGTACCTGTTAGCTTTGGTGCAGCGTTATTAGTGACAAAAGATTTAGTTGAAAGCCCAGCCCCTATTGATTACCAAGCGCTTGGTTTAGGGATTGTTGTATCTTTTGTTGCTGCGTATTTATGTATCCATTTCTTTTTAAAGTTTATTAGCAAAATTGGCATGACACCGTTTGTATTGTATCGCCTTGCGCTTGGTGCGGTATTGCTCGGATTGCTTTATCTCTAAGGTAAACACTTAAGCGACTTTTGTTTTCCATCTTTTAATTAACTATCAGTGTAATTATGACTTTAACTTTATTATGTCCAGTGTGTTCTGCTTCACTAAAGCAACATCAAGCTTCATCGGGATTTTATTGCGACAACAAACATCATTTTGATAAAAACCCTAAGGGCTACTGGCCATTGCTGAGTAATACTAAGGCTAAAACTAAGCCACAAGTTGAGTCTCGTCAGCAAATGCGTGGACGTCATTTTTTATTAGAATCAGGTTTATTTGCACCGTTAATTAAACAACTTCAAACAGTACTGTTGGACTTGTGTGCCTCTCGTGGTGACACCGAATTGCAGCATATTGATTACCAATGTGCTGATGGCTATTATTTACGCCAGCTTGTTCCTGCTTTGGCTCAAGCCAATGTATCGTGCCAGCATTGGGGAATTACCGATGCTGAAAATGCTATTTTTGCAGCGGCTAAATCTGAAACACCGGCTAACTTATTACTATTGGCATTAAAGACATTACCTTTTGAATCACAATCAATTGATATCGTGACGGTACTAGACTCACCGCTAAAGGGTAAAGAGTGTATTAGGATTTTAAAAGATGACGGTCGGATTGTATTATTGCAACCTGGTATTCGGCATTTATGGCAAATTAAACAGCAAATCTATCCCGATTTAGTTGAGAAACCACTGCAGCTTAATTTACCCAACGATGTTGAAATTGATACACAGCAACAATTGGCATTTACCCAGTCGGTAACCGGTGAGCAAGCCTTAACCTTGCTGGATATGTCGGTATTTGGTTGGCGTGCAAATGATCAGCTAAAGCATCACGTTAAATCGACAGCTATTTCAGATTTAGAGTTTGATTGGCAAATTATAACGCTTAAAAAACGCTTGTAAATATGTGAAAAAAGTAACAAGCGTGAAAGCTGATGACAAACTATGACAATGCGGTGAGAACGTTAAAGCCCAAGGGCTAGGACGTCTCGCGGCTAGATGCTATGAGAGCTGATGCTAAGATTTCTGTGAGATTGTTTAGAAAGATTAAATAATGAAAAAGCTGGTGTTGAGAGGCTGCAGATGTTTAGATTTTTCGCTTGATACCGCTTGATACCGCTTGATACCGCTTGATACCGCTTGATACCGCTTGATACCGCTTGATACCGCTTGATACCGCTTGATACCGCTTGATACCGCTTGATACCGCTTGATACCGCTTGATACCGCTTGATACCGCTTGATACCGCTTGATACCGCTTGATACCGCTTGATACCGCTTGATACCGCTTGATACCGCTTTCTGTACAGAGCAGAAATAATTAAGGCTTGATGTTGAAGTACTACAAAGTAGTTATATCAACAATCAAGCCCTAATAATCAACCTATTAGATAAGCTAATTTTTTAATAGCAATTCTTACTTTTTGTAAGAAGTAGCCATGTTGTCTAAACGGTCGTTAGCACGTTTAGCTTCGGCTTGTGCGTCCATAGAAGCAGCTTTAGCGCCTTTAACATCAGCAGATAGCTTGCTTTGCTCAGACTTTAAAGAACCAACTTGTGCTGATAGTTGATCAACTTTGTTACCTAGGTTTGCTACGCTTTCTTCTAAAGCTGTAGTGTTAGCACAACCACCTAATAAAGCAGTCATCGCAACACCAGCAATCATCAGTACTTTCTTGTTCATGGGTAAATCCCTTAATATAGGTTGTTAAATAGTGCAACGGCGTCTGCCTTTGCAACGTGGTAATTATGTCACAGTTTTTTTTATTTGCTATAGGCAAATATAAGATTATTTACTTAAAATAGCGAAATAAATGAAAATTGCAAGTCTATGGGACGAAAAGCATCATTATTTAGCGATTTTATATAAATCTTAGTGATTTATTGCTAATTCACTGCTAAAAAATGTGTTTTTTCGCTCTTTATCATAAATACGACCACATACAGTTGTAACACGATTGTTACTTTTTAACCATTTGTAATTTATAGTCATTAATGAGCTCAATACGCTTTAGCTGTAATTGAGTTTTAATCTCTGCACCTTGATAGCCCGAGGCTATTATTGATTGCACATCGACCTCACTTGCCTGTTGATAACAATGCTGTAAATATTCTGCTTGTGGATACGGGGCTTGTTCAAATCCAGTGCGTCCTCTGAGGTCACCGTGGCAACATAATAATAGCTCGTTGAGACGTTGAGGTTTACGCCAAAAATCAGCTTTATCAAAGATTTTTATAATGGTTTCGGCTCTGAGTTCAAATGCATTATGGATATTTTGGTGTTGATCGCTGACTAATAATGCTAAATCTCGATATTCATTGGGTACTCGTAAGCGTTTGCATAAGCCTTTGATCAGCGGCAAGCCTTTTTGACCATGACCGTGATGTTTAGGCCAATCTTGTTTCGGTGTAATGGCTTTGCCTAAATCATGTACCAATGCGGCAAAACGCACGGCTTTGTTGTGGCTTAATAGGCTGGTTTGTTCGAGGACCATCAGAGTATGGATCCCAGAGTCTATTTCTGGGTGCCACTTTTCTGGTTGTGGTACACCAAATAATGCATCAATTTCTGGAAACAACACGACTAATGCTTGGCATTGTTTTAATACTTCGAAAAAAACGTGCGGACTTTGACTGCTTAATGCCTTGTCACATTCTTGCCATACTCGCTCAGGCGTGAGGTGATCCAATTCGCCACCATTCGCTATGTCGGTCATTAACTGTAAGGTTTCGGGGGCAATCGTAAAGCCTAAGTGATGAAAACGTGCCGCAAAACGGGCCACGCGCAATACTCTTAATGGATCTTCGACAAACGCATCTGATACATGGCGAAGTATTTTCGCGTTTATATCTGCTATTCCGTCGTAAGGGTCATAAAGTTTGCCGTATTCATCTTGTGCGATGGCATTTATCGTCAGATCGCGGCGCAATAAGTCATCGGCAAGGGTGACATCTTTATTGGCATCACAGCTAAAACCTTGGTAGCCATAACCGGTTTTCCGTTCTGTTCTGGCAAGTGCATATTCTTGCTGAGTTTTCGGGTGTAGAAAAACCGGAAAGTCTTTACCAACTTGTTGATAACCCAATGCCAGCATTTCTTCAACGCTGCTACCAACAACCACATAATCTTTATCGACGACAGTTTGGTTTAGAAGGGTATCGCGTACGGCCCCGCCTACTAAATAAATCTTCATGGCGTACCACAACGTGTAATAATAAGTGGCTTAAATCTTACCAGAGTTAGATTTTTACGGCTAACTTTTGACAAGCAGTGATACAAGCATTAACGTGAGCCGTCAGTTTCAAATAAGGATTTTTGGTCGTATGTATAAAGCCTTTTATGGATTAAATGATAATCCTTTTTCTATCGCGCCTAACCCTCATTACATGTTTTTAAGTGATCGTCATCGTGAGGCCTTAGCTCATTTGACCTATGGTCTGGGTGAAACTGGTGGGTTTGTATTATTAACCGGTGAAGTTGGCACAGGAAAAACCACTGTTTCTCGGTGTTTATTACAACAAATACCAGACAATACTGACACAGCCTTTATTCTTAATCCTTCGTTGACTGAGCTTGAACTCTTAGCAACGCTTTGTGATGAGTTGGGAATTCAATATGGCGATAATCCAACCTTAAAGCAGCTTACAGATTTGATTAGTCAGTATTTACTCAACAATCATAAAAATGGTCGTAATACAGTATTGATTATTGATGAAGCACAACATTTACGTTCTGAAGTATTAGAACAGCTGCGCTTATTGACTAATCTAGAAACCAATACCAAAAAGCTGTTGCAGGTCATTTTGATTGGTCAGCCAGAACTACAGCAACTGTTAAAGCGTCAAGATTTACGTCAGTTAGCACAACGGATCACAGCTCGTTATCACTTATTACCGTTAAATAAAGATGAAATTGGCTTATATGTACTGCACCGCTTACAAGTGGCTGGTCGACACGAGCCCCTGTTTACCCGTAAAGCGATAACTGCGTTGCATAAGCATTCTGGCGGCATTCCACGCTTAACCAATTTACTATGTGAACGAGCGCTTATGGCTGGATATGGTCAAGCTAAGGTACCGATTGATCATAAAATGGTTAATCAAGCAGCGGTTGAAGTGTTAGGTAATATTGATACGCCTAGTGATAAGCGCTGGCCATTTGTTGCTGCGACAGTGTTAGTTTTGGTGTTTGGTTTGTCATTTTATCTATTTAACCGCTCGGCCATTGATAACAACTTTAATGTTAATGCGGCAACAGCTAATAACACAACCCAACAGCCTGAAAATACTAATACTACAACGGTTTTATCTAGTGTAACAAACCTGCCTATCACAACTGAGACTCAACAAGTCCAAACAACTACGGCAGCAGTTAATGCACAGCAACAAATACTCAATCAAGCTATGTTGCAAAGCAGCAATATTGATAATGCCTTTGCGGGTTTATTTGGCTTGTGGAATAAACAACCTATTATTGGCTTGTCGGCCTGCCAGGCGGCGCAACAGCAAGGTTTAGCCTGTTACCAGCAACAAGGTAATTGGTACAGTATTATGCGCTTGAATTACCCTGCTGTGGTGTATTTACAAGATGCACAAGCGAACGTATTTTATGGTGTGATTGTAGAGCGCCAAGCCGAGCAAATTTTATTGCAGTTAGGTGAGCAGCAATTTTGGGTGAATAAAGATTGGTTTGATCGTCACTTTAGTGGCACCTTCGAAATTTTATGGCAACCAGATAGTGTATTGCCTCGAGAAATTAGTTTGTCTTCCAGTTTGGGGCAAGTTCAGTGGCTTGAAAATAGCTTAGCGTTAGTTAATAAACGTCCTGCTAGATTGCTTACCCAATTTGACAGCGATTTAGAACAACAGTTAATGCAATTTCAACGTCAGCATGGTTTAAAACCCGATGGTATTGCTGGAAATCAGACCTTGGTTCAACTTAACTTATATTTAAGTCAGCAAGGTCCACGATTAAGTGCCTCTGAGGAGCGCAATTAATGTCGATTCTATTAGATGCAGTCAATCGTCAAAAGCAGCAGCAAACTGATGTTGTCGATATAATGTCGATACCATCCCATCAATATTCACCACCCACTAAGGGCTCTCGAAAGCTTAATAAGTTCAGTGTGCTTGCCGTTACTATTGCAATTGGTATTGGCGCTGCTTGGGGAATGAGTGCGTTATTACAATCTCCTTCAAAGCAATTAGGGACCGTTGAACCAATAACCGCGGTAGGCACTCAAGCTACAGTCATTGCCGCGCCAGCAAATTCGTTGGTAACGTCAACCGGTCAACCTTCGGTTACTACAAAGGTGGAGCTCGCGGTGCAAAATAATGATGAGATCCGCTTGGCAGGTAAAGTGGCATTGCCTATTGCAAAACCGTTTAATAATTTTAGCTTAGCGGCATCCGTAGGTTCAAATGTTAACGCCAACACCCAAACTTATACAGCATCAGCAGAGGCTGATAGATCATATTCTCAATCAAACCAGTTAAGCCAAGCAAATCAATCTAACGACCAGCAACAGGATGATCAAAACGAGCAAGATCGTATTGATCAAGCTGCAGCCCTTAATCGCCAAGAAGAGCAAGCGCAACAAGAGATTATTTTAGGTGCTAATGCTAACCGCCGAGGGTTGGCAGAACTTGAAGCATTACGTTTACAAGTCAATGCTGCTGCAAAAGATGTTGATTTTTCTTCGGTAAAACAACCATCGATTGATGAACGTAATAATTTGTTAGCGGCCTTTCAAACGGCACTCAAAGATGTTGAATATGAGCAGTCTGTCAATCAACAAGTGACCGAACCAAAGCTTGATCCGATCCCAACGCCAAGTAATAATCAAATTCCAAAGTATGGTGATTTACCTGCCAGTGTGCAGTTACAAGTGCCCGAGTTTACTATTAATGCTCATGTCTATTCGACAGAACCCAGTAACCGTTGGCTAAATGTCGATGGGGTTGAATTACAGCAGGGTGACATGATTCAGAATAAGCTCACTATCGTTGAAATTCGCCCTCGGGATATAGTGTTAGAAATTGACGGTGAACAATTTAGGGTACCAGCCATTTAACTCAACCATTATCATTTATGTTGATTAATTTCAGATCAAAAAAGGCGCTATAAGCGCCTTTTTTATGGGGTAAGCTCTAACTAATGCTTAACCGTGGATCTGATTGGCTAAAAATAAGGTTAATCCATAACCTATGCAGTAGCATAATAGTAATGCAGGAACATATTTTAAGTAGCTGACAAATGTCAGCTCCTCAACTTTACTCATTGCAATAATACCTGATGCAGAACCGATAACTAATAACGAACCACCCACACCAACAGAGTAGGTTAATCCTAACCATTGTGCAGTTGTTAGAATAGGATCTGCTTTTAACAGTGCTGCCGTTAATGGCACGTTGTCTAAAAGTGCAGAACCGACACCAGTGAAGAAGTTAGAAATACTTGGGTTATACATGCCATAGACTTCGGTTAATAAATTCAGGGTGCCGATTTCTTTAAGCATACCCACAAGTAATAAAATACCTAAGAAGAACAATAGAGTGTCGAATTCTACTTGACGTATATATTCTAATACTTGCACTTCTTCAGATTTACTTTTATTGGTATTTCCCACTAAGAACATCACTGATAAACCGAATAAAAAGGTCAATACAGGGGGGATTCCAAAGAGGACGTTAAGCACCATTGTTAATATAATGGTCGTGAAGAAAATCACCCCGATAACAATATCGACGGTATTATAATTTTGCGCAGTAGGTGTGGTGCTTACATGTCCTTCTGCTTTGAGTGAGAACAGTATTGCCAGAATAGTGACACTAATGCCTGCAGGAATGAACAGTATTAATAATTCTGAAATATGTACCTTTCCCGCAAGAAAAATCATCAACGTTGTCACATCACCAGTGATTAATGCAACTCCACCAGAGTTCACAGCAAAGATAATTAACACTGCCATACGACGGCGTATTTGTTTATCTAAATTAAAGGTTGTCAGTAAACCTAATGACACCAGTGTGGCAGTAACGTTGTCACAAAAAGTCGATAATACTAATGAAAATATGCCTACCTGAATCATTAACATTCGCACTGAGACTTGTTGTGGAAATATTTTTTGCACCAGTACTTGGATCATACCTTTAGCATTAAGGTAAGCTACAAAGGTCATGGTAGACATTAAAAATAGCCATAATGTGGCGATTTCTAATAAGTTTTCATTAAGCTCTTTGCCAACCAACTTACTGCTCTCAGGACTACCAGAGGCAATGAATAATGTGATCCAAGCAATACAGCCAAGAAACAGGGTGGTTTTCGCTTTATTAATATGGGTAACTTCTTCGAGCACAATACTTAACAGCGCAAGCACTGCAAGTGAGATAAGAAAGGTATGTAGCATGACTGCAATTCCAACTTTGTGTTGTAGGTAACCAAAATCATTACCCTGAATTTTTGCTAACCTAATTCAACCCCATTTTAAGGTTAAATTAAGCTTTCCGTTTTGCGGTGGCGATCACATCACATAATGAGCCATTTCGCAACACAGATCACAGTTAATTCAGCGACAATCGACTAAAGAAGTGCGTAGACATTTGAACAAGGGGACGAGGAAGGTATAAATGTATTATCTCAAATAAAAATAGGACAAATAACATCGTTATTTATCCTATTTTTGTGACCAACTTTTTGATTACCAGCTATTCGCTTAACGTAGATTAACCACCACTAGCGTTAAGGAATGCAGTTAATTATTTCATTGTGGCAAATACGCGATCTACAGCCGCTAATGTTAATTCAATTTCAGCGTCGCCGTGAGCCATTGACATGAAACCAGCTTCATAAGCACTTGGTGCTAAATAAACACCTTCATCTAGCATGCCATGGTAGAAATGACGGAAGTGATCCATGTTGCATTTGATCACTTGAGAAAATGACGTCATTGGCGCGGTATCTTCGGTGAAGAATATACCAAACATGCCGCCCACATAATTGATGTTCAGTGGAATTCCATGCTTATCTGCCGCGGCTTTAAAGCCTTCTGCAACACGTTTAGTTTTATCAGCAAGTGCTTCATACAAACCAGGTTCACACAAAGCATCCATTTGCGCTAATCCAGCTGTCATGGCAATAGGATTACCAGATAAAGTACCCGCTTGATAAACCGGACCCGTTGGTGCGATAAACTGCATGACATCTTTACGGCCACCAAATGCGCCTACAGGCATACCGCCACCAATCACTTTGCCAAGAGTGGTTAAGTCTGGAGTTACGCCGTAGTGACCTTGTGCGCCGCTCATAGATACACGGAAACCGGTCATCACTTCATCAATAATCAATAACGCACCGAATTCATCACAAATGGCACGTAAGCCTTGTAAAAAGCCTTCTACTGGTGGAATACAATTCATATTGCCAGCGACAGGTTCAACGATAATACAAGCGATACCATCAGGTTGTTGCTCAAAGATCGCACGTACCGAATCAAGGTCGTTATAAGTAGCAGTTAATGTGTGCTTAGCAAAGTCTTCAGGAATCCCTGGAGAACTTGGTTGCCCTAAAGTTAACGCGCCAGATCCTGCTTTAACTAATAAGCAATCAGCATGACCGTGGTAACAACCTTCAAATTTTAAAATATTGTCACGATTAGTAAAACCACGGGCTAAACGGATAGCACTCATGGTTGCTTCGGTACCTGAACTGACCATACGTACTTGTTCTATCGATGGCACCATAGCAATGACTTTTTCAGCCATTTTTACTTCAAGTTCAGTCGGCGCACCAAATGATAAGCCGTTTTCGACAGCGTCTAACACCGCTTGACGGATTTTAGGATGATTATGGCCTAAAATCATAGGTCCCCATGAACCCACATAGTCGATGTATTTTTTGCCATCGGCATCAAAAATATAAGCGCCATCAGCTTTTTCAATGAACAGTGGTGAACCACCTACACCATCAAAGGCTCGTACTGGTGAATTAACGCCACCAGGAATGGTTTTTTTAGCCTGTTCAAATAAAACTTCGGAACGGGTCATGTCTAATCCTTAATATTATGCGCCAATTATCTATCGGCTTTACGTGAATACCAGTTTACTGGGCACTCATACTTTTCGAGTTGGTTTTCAACCCCAAGTGTTAATGCAAAAAGTGCCATGCGTATAAGTAAGCCGTTGTCGGCTTGTCTAAAAATAGCCAAACTTGGATGGCTGTTTAAATCATTATCGAGTTCATTTGCTTGCGCGCGTGAATCACGAGGTAGTGGATGCATAATCACCGTATTTGATTTGCAATGCTGCGTATAAATATTGTGATTTAAGCGAAACTTTCCTCGGTACTTGTTGGCTTCTTCTTGTGAAGGAAAGCGCTCTTCTTGAATGCGTGTCAGATATAGAATATCTGCATGATGCAAATTACCTTCAAGTTGTTCTGTTATTGTGATCTTATGGCCAGCATTTTCAATGTCGGCGATCACATAGTCAGGCATTGCTAGTTCACTTGGTGATATCAATGTGAACTGAATGTCTTTATGCATACAAAGTAAGCGTGATAATGAATGTACAGTACGACCATATTTTAAATCGCCAACCATTGCTATATGCATACCATCAATACCCATACCTGCATGGCCTAACTCTTTTTTGATGGTAAATAAATCCAGCAAAGCTTGAGTTGGATGTTCATTAGAACCATCGCCACCATTGATAACAGGTACTCGGCTTCCTTCTGCAAATTCTTTGACTGAATAGGCATCTGGATGACGCATAGCAATTACATCTGAGTATGTTGATAACACTCTTGCTGTGTCATATAAAGACTCACCTTTTGATAATGACGACGATGCCATTCCAGTCGTTTCGCGTACATGACCGCCAAGTAAGTTGAAGGCACAACCAAAACTGACCCGAGTACGGGTACTCGCTTCAAAAAACAGATTACCTAAAATAGCACCATCTAATACTTTAGTGCGTTTCTCACGTAAAGCATAGGGGGTCATTCTACTTGCGACGTTAAAAATAGTGTTAATTGAATCCAGATCTAACTGGTTTACTGAAAGGATGTGTGAACCTTCGAACTGCGTCATCAGCCTGATTTCCAAAGTGTAGGGCAAAATAGGCACCAGAACAGCATGTTATTTCACCGTTATTTTATAGGGTATTTATCGATTTTTTTTATAATGTGGCTGAGGCAAAATTGTAGCAGAAAATAACGAACAGATAAATATAATAACCGTGTAGAAATAACAGATTCACTTGCTGCTGAGAAGAACATTCTTGGGTTTTTAGCTGAGGTTATTCATTCCATTTCTATGGTCGTTCTCATTAATTTAGCCAACACCCACAGAATATAACAATGGCTATTTATATTTGCCCCGCGCGAATTTCTTGTAATAAATTGGACCAACTAATCACCCCAACCACTTTTTGATTATTAGGGCTATTGGGGCTATATCGGTAAATATATACTTCACCAGATCGTTTAGGTGCTAGAGCTTCATAGGCTTCGTTCAAGGTAGCGGTATCTGATAACCCTAGCATTAGATGGCGCGAGAGCGTGGTTGAATCTTCAACAGATGGCATTTCGAGTCGTAACATTTCAATCTGTCCCTCGGCATTACGTACCAATACCGGACGACCTTCTGCGCGTTTTAGTACTTCAAGCAACAGTTCGTCATCATCGTTGACAATAACAAAACGTTTATCCATTAATACTCGGACGCCTTTCATTTGCAGCCCTTGGTTCAATGGAGCAACTTTGTAACCTAGGCCCATAATATCGAGCTGTTTCAAAAGCAGAGAGTTAGTGTTAAGGCCTTGGTATGCGGTTAAAAATGCTGGAATGGTAACAAACATGGCAGGTAAAATAATCGACGCATCATTGGTTAATTCAAGAAGTGCAACTAAGGCCGCCAAAGGTGCGCTAAGGCAAACGCCCATCATTGCCGTCATGCCAATTACGGTATATAAACCCACATAAGGCGCAATAGATGGAAATAGTAAACTACTGATTAAGGCTAAAATTGCGCCGATCAATGCGCCAATACCATAAAGAGGGCCTATAAGTCCGCCTGGTACACCTAATCCTATAGCCGCAATAGTTGCCAACATTTTTGCGAATAACAACGCAATTAAAAATAATAAACTAGGGTGGTCGCTAATTGCCTCGCTAATCGCAAAATCACCAGAACCTAGCGCTTGTGGCATCACTAAACCTATTAGTGTGGTTACGGCTCCAGCAATAAGCAGTCGATAAATTAATGGCCAGTTTTGCCCTGTAGCGGTTACTTTCATGAGCGAAAAGTTAAACAGTGCTGCGACACACCCCAATGCTACGCCGCCAATGAGTAATATTGGATAATGGTCCAATGGAATGTGGATGACATTGATTAACTCATATTCGTGAATATTACCAAACACAAGTTGACTGGAAACTGCACCGCAAATAGCAGAGATCATAATGGGGAAGAAGTATTGGATCTTGTATTCTCGAACAATAACTTCAAACACAAATAATACTGCTGCAAGTGGTGCGTTGAAGATGGCTGCTATACCAGCGGCTATTCCGCTGGCACACATAATGCGCACGCTATTGTCTGGCAACGAAAACTTTTCAGCCATAACACTAGCGCTAACAGCACCAAGGTGAATTGCGGGACCTTCTTTCCCGACAGAGAAATTAGCCATCAATGCAATTAATGCTTGGGAAAACTGTCCTGCAGCAGACTGAAGTGGAACCTTACCATAGTGTAATTTAAATCGATGTAATACATAGGCTATGCCCATACGCCGATAGCGTTTTGAGCCAATAAGTGACAGTAACCAAATCAGTATTGCACCCATTAATGGGAGGTAAATGCGCCAGTCTGTTAAGGTTGAACTGATATGAGCTGTATCAGAAAGCAGATATTGCTCTGACCACACAAGGCATAAACGAAATAAAATAATAACCACTGAAGCGATAATCGCAAACAGCAGTGCCAGTGCGCAAAGTTGCACACTAATTTTGGCTTGAGATAATTTATCTCTAAATTCGTTACGCAGATATTTGCGCGCAGCTCTTTTGGCGTGAATAATAGCAACTTTATTTATCTTAAACTGCACTGTTTCGCTCTAAGCTGATTGGCATTATCAAGCATACAGTAGTTAACCTCCGTTCTGGATAATAAACGGATATCGAACCGTTCTTGGTCCTGCTAACAGCGTAAAATGGATTCTCAATAGTTTATCTATTGAAGTGTTAATTCATTTTGTTAGCAAAACAAATGAGCAGTTTGATATAGAATTAATCATATTTACTGATATTGCTTTATTAACCTCATCTCTTAACCCGAGTTGAGGTGCGTTATTAAAAGGTTGTTACTTAATGTTAAATTATCACCGTTGGTTAGACAGACTGCAAGTTTTAGAGCGAAAAAACCGGACATCGGGCATATACTTAATAAGTTTAATGTTAGTGTGCTTTTTAATTGGTGCGATAAGTTTTAATTTATGGCTTTCTTTTGCTCCAGAGGCGACACCTAATAGCGTTAGTGGCAAACGCAAATTATTGCTGGAACTCGACACACAAGCACAAGCGCTTGCCAGTCGAAATTTAGCGTTAAGCATTGCAGAAAATGCCAATAAAGAAATGCAAGAGATGTTTAGCCGTCAATTAACTGAGCAAAAAGAATTAGAAAAAGAATTATCATTTTATCGCAGTGTCATGGTAAATGATGCAGACATTGAAGGCGTGGCAATTGATGGGGTAGAGTTGTCCCGAGGGTTAATTCCCGAGCAATATCAATTGCGTTTAATTCTAACCCAGTTGCAAAAACGCAAAATAAAAGTCAAAGCGAAAGCTCGGGCTAGTGTAATCTTGCTGGGGTCCCAAGACGGCCATCCTACCGAGTTGTCACTCAGTAAGTTGGTGAATAAAAAACTGGATTTCGAGTTTAATTATTTTCAAATTATGGACACTGATTTTGTCTTACCTGTAGGTTTTAATTTGCAAAGGATATCCGTTACAGTGAAGGTCAATGCCAGCCGTGGTGTTAAAGGTGGCGAGATTGAGCAAACCTTTAATGTACCGGAGTTGTTGATGGGTGAAAAAGAACTGCGGGTAATACTTGAACAAAATAGTCAGGTAAAGGATAATTCTCAGTAGAAACCGAAGTAAGAGGTAGTAATGACTGAACAAGTTGATGCAGCAATGCCGATCCAATTTACCGATGCGGCGGCGATAAAAGTAAAAGGACTGTTGGAAGAAGAACAGAATCCTGAATTAAAACTACGTGTGTACGTTACAGGTGGTGGTTGCTCAGGTTTTCAGTATGGCTTTACATTCGATGAAAAAGTCAACGAAGGTGATTTCACTATTGAAAAGCAAGGTGTACTACTGGTAGTTGATCCAATGAGTCTTCAGTATCTTGTGGGCGGTGAAGTGGATTACACATCAGGTCTTGAAGGTTCACGTTTTTTCGTTAGAAATCCTAATGCAACGACCACTTGTGGTTGTGGGGCAAGTTTCTCTGTATAACGATTTTGATACACCGATAAGCAGATCTTAGGACGAATATTAACTTTGTGTCCTTCAATATGTTTTTATGCAATAAAAAGCCGTCTATTGACGGCTTTTTTGATTTTTAGAGCATGGTTTAGCAATCAAAGGATAACCTACGACTAACTGCTCATAATATTCAGATTCATCCGTGGTTTAAACCACGCTTTCACTTTAGCATTAAAGCTAATCCACACTTGAATTATCCCCAGTGCAATAAGCACCGAATAAATAACCCAATCAGCCACAACCGTTTGAAAAAAACCAAAATCAAACGTTGTTGGACCCGCAACTAAATTATCAGGATCATACATAATTATCGGCAATAGGCTATATAGCAGCAGTTGCAGCACACAATAAACCCGCAGTAAATATAAGCCAGCTTTCTGACGTCCCAAAATAGCTAACACCATCATTAAGGTTAAAATGCACAACATGGCACTTAAATCTGCTAATGAGTTTGCTGCTATTAATCCGCTGATGGCTGATAAAGTATAAACAACCAATAAGGCTATTAACCGTTTCGGTAAATATGGCTTGATGGCAATTTTAGCTACGGTTGCTTGGTTTGATTCTGTGCTGGTATCAGTCATGACAAATTAATGCTTTTGCTGTGTTTTTGGTGAAATACGTTCATTCATTTCATACGGTGGTACAACAACACCTAAGTCTTCTTGTACTGGAAAAACTGCGATAAATAAATCGTCATCTTCCATGCCACTAACCCAGCGTTCTTGGAACTCGTTCAGTGGAATGGCTAATGGTTCACATTCTTTCCACTCATCGACAGCCCATAGTGCTGCAGTTTCTTCTGACGGCCACATAGGGATACAATCTTCATCTTCAGTGGTCAGCATGACACAGCCATCTTGATCTTGAAGTGTCCAAATGACATTTTCAGTTTTAATTTGTTCAACCATATAATCGTAACGGCCTTCAGGCGTAAGATTTATTAGTTCAGATACGCTTTTGATTTTGTTGCTCATATTAACTCTCATCTTAAGTTACGGCTTTGCTTAGCCTGAAATGGTTAAGCAAATTTGTGGGCATCATAACATTGAGGCCACAATTGCAAAAGTAAACCACTCATATTAGGGCCTGTTGATCTTTCAAGGTTGTTTTTGCAGCGAATTGTTGGTCATTTGTACAAGGCAGAGACTTTGTGGTGTAGTTATTCTACATAAAAAGTCGATAACGCAGTAAAAATGACCAACAAACGCTGCCCGAAGGGTTCGGCTAAAAAGGTTTTACTCTTTGTTGAGCGAATTTAGCTTAGATTGTTAGGCAGCAATCCGCTCGCCTCGATTAAAACGTTTTTATCTCGAACAAAATTTAACCTGCAAAGATCAACAGACCCTAGGAGTATTTATCTTGCTTTAAAATGGCCACCTAACACAGCAGGGCGTGACGCACCCGTGACAGCAGGTAAATTAGCTGGCAAATCATGATGATAACGCATTGCTAACCACGCAAATGCCATTCCTTCAACCCATTTTGCATCAACGCCTAAGGCGCTTGTGGAATCCACCTTATAGCCAGGAACCAAGATGGCTAATCGTTGCATTAAGGCTTTATTGAACACGCCACCTCCGCACACAAACAGCTCTCCAGTAGGCGACAATTTGTTAATGTCGTTGGCAATGCTGTGGCAAGTAAGATCAAGCAAAGTAGATTGAATATCTTGTTGATCTAGATCGCTATAGTCAGCCAGTTGCTGTTGAAGCCAAGCTTGATTAAACATCTCTCTGCCTGTGCTTTTAGGGTAGGCCTGTGAGAAATAAGAGTGCGACAATAACTGTTTGAGTAAATCTGGCTGGCTAGTACCTGAATCAGCCCATGCGCCATCCCTATCAAAAGGTTGTCCAAGTGCTTGTTGAATATAGGCATCAATTAACGTATTGCCGGGTCCCGTATCAAAGCCCAATACTTGGTCATGATTACCGGGTAAATAGGTGATATTGGCAATGCCACCTATGTTTAAAATCACTCTTTTGTGGCCCTGTTTAGCAAATACTTGTTGATGAAATGCCGGGACTAATGGTGCGCCTTGACCACCAAGGGCGATATCTTTACGTCTAAAGTCAGCGATTACATCAATATTGGTTTCAATAGCAATCGTATTGGGATCACCAATTTGCAACGTAAAACCAATGTCTAGATTGGGCATGTGACGAACGGTTTGTCCATGTGAACCTATCGCGATAATCTCATCGGCAGTGACAGTGGTTTTTGTTAGCAAATTATTAACTGCTTTTGCAAACAGTTGGCCGATACTACGATCGAGTCTGCCTAAGCGGTTAACCTCATCAGTGTCGGGACGACATAGACGTTGTAAACCTTTTAGTAAATGAGTTGGAATAGTTTCAGTGTGGCTGGCGATTAACATGGGCTTTGCAGCGGAAAAATCAACCAAAACGGCATCAATACCATCCATACTTGTGCCTGACATAAGGCCGATAAAATATTCTGGCTTAGGCATTGAAAATTCTCTTTTAGTGGCAATTAAAACAAGCTATTAATTACTTGCTAGTTACTTGCTAATTGCTGTTGTTGATTTGACTTTAATTGCGCCATTAATTGTTTACTGATGGCGGTAAATTTGTTTTTCTCTTTACGATCAATAGGCGTTGATTTAGGCAAGCTAATGGTTCTTGGATTACGGTGTACGCCATTAACAATAAACTCATAATGTAAGTGCGCGCCAGTTACCCGACCTGTTTTACCCAGAGTACCAATTATTTGACCTTGCTTAACCGTCTCACCACGTTTCACTTTACGTTTGGTTAAATGTAAGTATTTGGTGGTATAAGTGTCATTGTGCTTAATGAATACATAGTTTCCATTATATTGGTTATAACTCGACTCAATAACCTTACCTTTACCAGCAGCTTTTATGGGGGTACCAATAGCGGCGACATAATCAACACCTCTATGGGCTTTTACTTGCCCGGTTACCGGATGTAAACGACGTGGGTTAAAGTTAGAACTGACGTATTTAAAGTCTACTGGAGAGCGTAAAAAAGCTTTGCGCATGCTACTACCATTTTCAGAATAATATTCACCGTCGGTATAACGTACAGCTGTGTATCGTTCACCATGGTTATAAAATTCAGCAGCTAAAATATTGCCATTACGTAAAAATTGGCCATCGGCATATTCTTGCTCAAACAATAATGCAAAGTGATCGCCTTTGCGGATATCTAGGGCGAAGTCGACATCCCAACCAAAAATATTGGCTAATTCCATAATGTGGTTACCCGATAAACCAGCATCGGCAGCCGCATTCCAAAAATTACTTTTAATATTAGCGGCGATAAATGAAGTACGACTTTCAACTTTTTTGACGTTAACGGTTTCTTTGTATTCGTCATTTTGATGGCTGATGACTAACGTCGACACTTTATCCATACGATAAGTTAATTCTTGTAATTCGCCTTGTTCATTTTTACTGATGGCGATTTCTTCGCCGGGCATAATTTTGAGTAAATTCTTTTTCGCGAGTGGTAGTTGGGTAATGTCGTAGACATCTTTGGCGCTGAGTCCTGCACGGCTAAATAAGCCACCTAAAGTATCGCCTTTGGCCACTTCAAAATATTCAACTATGTTGTCATCATTAGCCGTTTGTTGTTTAAGCAGGGCTTTTTGCGCGGCAACTTGATCATCAATATCATTGATCATACCGTCAATATCAGAGGTACTGGTTTGTAACATCGCAAGATGTTGTGCAAAAGCTTCATCGTCTGGTGTTTCACCGCTGATTAACTTGCTACTGTCATCGCTCGAGAGGAGAACATCAGGTTCATCTTGCTCAACACTATGTTTACCCGGTGGTGTTGGTGTGCGAAAGGCTAGCGGAATGTCATAGCGCTTATGGGTTTCTATGGCTGATTTGTCAGCCGACGAACTCGTTAAGCTAGTTTGTTTCGAGGCTTGAGCATCTTCCGATGGAAACATCAGAATAACAGTCGTTAAAATCACTAATAAAGATAATGTGATTTGATGTGCTTTTGGCAACAATGTGAATAAAGTAAGAAGCTTTGCCATTGACGAAGATACCAATTTTCTCTCTAGTTATGATCTCCTAAGTGTACACTCTTTCATTTGCTGTGGCTAACAAGTAACATAGACCTCTTTATTTTTTGTGCGAGCCCTAGGAGTTGCGGTAGAGATGGCGAATTTAGATCAAGTATTGGCAGAGATTAAGCGTGGTACCGATGAGATATTACTTGAGGCGGATTTGCTTGAGAAACTGAAAGAAGGACGGCCATTACGCATCAAGCTTGGTGCAGATCCTACCGCTCCAGATATTCACTTAGGTCACACCGTCATTTTAAACAAAATGCGTACCTTTCAAGAGTTAGGTCACGAAGTGATTTTCTTAATTGGCGACTTCACTGGCATGGTTGGTGACCCAAGCGGTAAAAATAGTACTCGTCCACCGCTGACTCGTGAACAAGTGCTTGCTAATGCTGAAACATACAAAGAGCAGGTTTATAAAATTTTAGACCCCGCAAAAACCCGTATCGAATTTAATTCAAGCTGGTTAGAGCCATTAGGTGCTGCGGGTATGATCCGCTTAGCATCTCAGCAAACCGTAGCGCGTATGATGGAACGTGATGATTTTAAAAAACGTTACGCATCAGGACAAGCGATTGCGATACACGAATTTATGTATCCTTTATTGCAAGGTTATGACTCTGTCGCACTTAAAGCCGATGTCGAGCTCGGTGGTACTGACCAAAAATTCAATTTATTGATGGGTCGTGAGTTGCAAAAAGCAGAAGGGCAAAAGCCGCAAACAGTGATCATGATGCCTTTGCTTGAAGGGCTGGACGGCGTTAAAAAAATGTCCAAATCAGCTCATAATTATATTGGTGTGAGCGAGCCAGCAAATGAAATGTTCGGCAAAATAATGTCGATTTCAGATGATTTAATGTGGCGCTATCTAGAATTGTTGTCATTCCGTCCGTTAACCGAACTTGCCCAGTTCAAAGTGGATGTTGAAAATGGCACTAACCCACGCGATATCAAAATTTTGCTAGCCAAAGAAATTATTGCTCGTTTTCATGATGAAGCACAAGCGCAAGCCGCTCACCAGGCGTTTATTGACCGTTTCCAAAAAGGTGCTATCCCTGATGACATCGAAGAAGTGGTATTAGAAGCTGGTGAAGGCATAGCCATTGCTAACTTACTTAAAAATGCTGGCTTAGTGGGGTCTACTTCTGATGGTATGCGCATGATTAAACAAGGCGCAGTGAAGATGGATGGCGACAAGATAGAAGACAGTCGCCAAAGCTTTAATGCTGGTCTTGAAGCTGTATTCCAAGTAGGTAAACGTAAGTTTGCCAAAGTTATCTTGAAATAAACCCAGTAATGAGACAATAAAAAACGGCTTATTGGTTAAGCCGTTTTTTTTATGTCTGATTCATAACTAAACTAAACATAACCGAATTAGGGATAATTAATAGAGATAAGTTACTGGGAAGCCAGTTGGTCAGTCATTGTCTGGTAATCCATTAAATCCATTTGTTCAACCAATCGCTCAGTGTTGTTATCAAATTTAAGTGTGGTTACCCCTGGTACGGCAAGATCGATAATTTTGCCGGGTTTACCATATTGATCGCCAGGGCCTCGTAAGCGGTAACTGCCAATAATGACTACCAGCGAGCCAGTATTAAACATATGTTCTACGTTTAAACGGTACTCTAATACGCCTTCATGTGCGCGTTGTAAAAATGCAATAATATGTCGTCCACCGGTATAAGTGGTATTCGCTGTTTTGTCGTAAAACACGGTATCGCGAGAATAAAATCGTCGCAAGACGGTATAGTCATGGTCCGTCAAAGCTTCCATATATTGCATCGCAAGCTGTTGTTCACGAGGCATATCACCAATATTGGCTTTGCTCGGAAAGCTCAATAGCAAACAGCATAATATTAAGATTATTCGCACATTAAATTCTCTTGGTTTTTAAATCAAAAGCCGGTAAAGATAAATGCCAACGGATAGCACTTAAACGAATGATGAGTGTACTTGATATAGCAATCAATAATGATGTCATATTATCCATGCCGACAAATATACTCAAGGTATAACATATTCCGCCAACGATGGAAGCTGTTGCGTAAATTTCTGTTCGCAACACCATTGGGACTTGCCGACATAATAAATCTCGGATAATGCCGCCGCCAACGCCTGTTATTAATCCCATCACTACCGCGACCATACCAGATAAACCTAATAATATGGCTTTTTCTGCACCAATGACGGTAAACAATGCTAAACCAAATGCATCGGCAATGGGTAAGGTGACGGCTGGTAATTTATAGGGTTTGCGCACCAAAACTAAACATGCAATTACCGTTGCAATAATAACATAGATATAGTTAGGATCGCGGATCCAAAATACGGGTGTTGCACCGATTAATGCATCGCGAATACTGCCGCCACCAATTGCAGTAACAGAAGCTAACACGATAACACCGAATGGATCCATGCGATGTTTACCTGCTGCTAATGCGCCAGAAAGCGCAAATACAGCGGTACCACATAAATCAAAAAAGTAGATCCACTGACTCATTTACTTAGCTCTTTTAGGTGAATATTAAGCGCATCAACGGAAATACGAATTTCAATAACCGATAAAATCAATGAATAAAGTAACAGTAATAAGCTTAAACCAAACACTATTGAGCCAGTTTGATTAAAACCGGCATAAATTAAAATCATACAAAACACACACATAGCAAAGCTACTGACACCAGCTTCTTGCATTTTTCGAATGATAATAATCCGTTGGCGTAAATTTTTAATTTGATCGTCTTGTATTGGTGTTTTATTGTTGCTTAATTGACGGATCAACGCTGCCAATGAAAAAAAACGGTTAGTGTACGCTAATAGTAATAACGAAATAGCCGGAAATAATAACGCAGGTGTCGTTAATGATACGTGTAAACTATTGAACAAAGTGATATTCCTAATTAAGCATATGCAGTCATTTGATTTTGGCTGAATGATAGCCTGTTTAAAACAAGATTTATATGTTTTAAAGTAATCTTAATCCAGTCCAAATCAAGGGTAGCAGCAAGGTTAAGCTGATCCAAAATAGATTGGCAGTTTGAGTGATGGTGATGGCTTGGCTGATGTGTCGATGATCAGGTAATGGACCCGCTTTTACTTTTGCTAAGTCGACTCGAATGGTTTTGCCGTTGTCACTAAATTGCTGCGGACCTCCTAATTCTATTTTTAATAACTGCGCAGCCAGAGCATAACTGCTGTAGTGATTATTTAACTGATTTTTGTTGGTTTGTGACATGGTGGCTTTCGAAAAAATAGATCGAATACCCAATTGACCAAATTGGATGGCTAATGAGCAATGCCATAACAAGGTAGGAATAAAAAAGATCAGCCGATTTAATTGGCCAACAAAGCTAGAAAAAATATGAAAATGCGGATGATAAGGCGGCCAACAATGCTCTAACTGTCTTAACATACGCACCATTAACGCCATGGTGGCACCACCGAGAGCAAAAAATATTACAGTGGCTAAGGTGCCATAGATTGGGGTGGTAAACAGTTTTTCGATAGTTGTTTTACTTATACCTACTTCAGACAAAACTTGAGTATTTTGTTTTGCCCAAGGTGCTAACAACTGTTTGGCATCTTGCTTATTACCCGTTTTTATTGCATTAACTACCTTTTGTGCAACAGGTTTAAAAGCGGAATCACATAAACAAAAATACAAAATAATCAGCTCAAAAAACCAAGGGTAGGCGGCAAAGCTAAGTAAAAAACTGACAATAATGCCACTTGGTACAATCAAAATGAATGTGGCTAAAATGCCAGCGATAAGCTGTTGGCTCACTGCGCGCTCGGGATGATTTACCTTAGCGGCAATGAGTGTGGCTAAACGGTTAAACCAGAGTAATGGCTGTAATTCTCTTGGAATTGGTGCAAATCGAGCCAATATTAAGGCACAAAAAACAATACAACAACTTTGTAGTAACCCGCCATCTTGGCTAAGTAATTGAGGATTGAATAATTGATTTACCATAGAGACTCAATAGTTGGGCTGTTGTTGGACCGTCAAATGTTATTTTCTCAGGAACAGGTATTATGAACATCATAATACCTGAACAGAGTCTAGACGGTTTATAGCTGTTGTAACAATGCGGTCACCATCATGGCAGAATGCAAACCTGCTTTAATGATGTAAGAGTCAAAATCCACCGGTGAATCATTATTGGCATTGTCTGATAAAGAACGGATTACTACAAATGGCACTTTAAATTGATGACACACTTGGGCTATAGCCGCAGCTTCCATTTCGCATGCTGCCATTGTAGGGAAGTTCTCGCGCATCACTTTAGTACGCACAGGATCGCATATAAAACTGTCGCCAGTACAAATTAACCCTTCCATTACGTTGACCTCACCTAATGACATCACAGCGTCTTTGGCTGCATTGACCAACATGTTGTCTGGAATAAATGCAGCAGGTTGTTGTGCCATTTGGCCTATTTCATAACCAAAAGCCGTGACGTCTACATCGTGATGGCGCACTTCTGAAGAAATGACAATATCGCCAATCGCGAGTGAATCAACAAAGCCGCCAGCCGAACCGGTATTAATCACATGACTAGCAGCAAACTTTTCGATTAATAATGTGGTTGCGATACTGGCTGCCACTTTACCGATACCTGAACGGGTAACTACCACGTCTTTACCAGCAATGTTGCCGCTAATAAATTCGATGCCAGCAATTGTTGTATGTACTGGTTCTACAATAGCTTGAACTAAATGAACAACTTCTGGCTCCATAGCGCCAATAATACCGATTTTCATGAGTGAACCTTAACAGAATGAGCAAATACGAATGGGCGCTAATATACCATGGTCGCTTTAGGTTAGTAAAAAAGCCGACTCTATTTATTATTATATTTGTCACGTTTCAGATGATTAGTTACCTCATTATTTTTGTACTTATTGCTAAGCTTTTATTAAAGTGTCTTGATGCTCAAATATCAGTCCCTTTTGACTAACGTGAGCAAAAAATTGTTCCGGCGTAATGGGTTTTGAAAAATAAAAACCTTGGAATTCTTTGCAGCCCATATCAGCCATAATCCTTACCTGCTCGGCTGTTTCTACTCCTTCTGAAACACATTTTATACTGAGTTCTTCACACATATTATGAATGGCTCTCACTAGGCTTTGCTGACGATCCGAAGTGGTAATTTGGCTGATTAGGGAACGGTCTAACTTAAGTTTATTGATAGGGTAGTCAGCTAAGCGCGCTATATTGGAATAACCGACGCCAAAATCATCCACCGAGATAGTGAAACCCCATGATTGTAAGGTTTTCATTAATATTAACGAATGGGCTTGATTCGCTTCTAATGAAGTTTCGGTTAACTCCAATTCAATTTGATTTGGGCTGACAGCAAAGTCAGCTAAATGTTTAACTAATTTAGAGATAAAGTCGCTTTGGCTAAAGTCGATTAAGGAAATGTTAATTGCTACTGGTACACAGTTAAACCCTTGTTGAGTCCATTGATTAATTTGCGAACAGACTTTTTGAACCACTAAATCGGTTAAACGGCTGATCATACGGTACTCTTCTGCTATAGGGATGAATATTGCAGGTGATACCGAGCCTAAAATTGGGCTGTTCCACCGGGAAAGTGCTTCAAGACCAATGCATTTACCTGTATTAGTTACCTTGGGTTGGTAATGTACACTGAGTTCCCCTTGTTGCAGTGCTTCATCTAGCAACATCGAAATTTCATATTTTTCTAAAAAGCTCTGTGAATTGGTTTCGTTGTAAAGGCTGAATACCTCATTGGTATTTGCTAGCTTTAATGCCTCGACGGCATGAGCGACAACTTTCTCACTGGAATCACCATGTTCAGGGCAATGAGCAATACCAAATAAAAATGACTGTGAAGATTTAATGCCAAGTAAATTATAATCTTTATCTAAAATATGTTTGATTTTAGGTAAGGCACTATAGAGGTCATTTTCATTAGGGCTGCCAAGTATAAAGGCGATTTTACCTGGACCTATATGAGCACATAACAAGGGGCCTTCAATGTCATTACGCAGACGTTTAAAGGCCGTTTGGGTGATAGTTTGACTGTTATGGTTACCAAACTTGATATTCAAATAGTCATTATTGGCGCTTTGGGCGACAACCACATAAAAGCCTTTTCGATATTTGGCTATCAGGCGGTTACATTGCAGTTCAAACCAATCACGGTTAGGTAGTTGTGTTTGTGTATCGCGATAACGCAGGCGTTTGTTCTCTTCCTCCATCGCGGTCAAATTATCTTTAATGTGTTGCTCGGTACTGCAATCATGAAATTCATAAACACAAAAGTCAGAATCCGTAACTTGCTGATGTTCAACACGTTGATAGGTATTGTTGAGTTGCAGTATCTGTTCTTGCTTATCAGAATTGCAACTTTTAAAGTTCGGAATAATAGAAGAGAACAACAATTGTTGATGATTTAATGGATTAGGTAATTTCAGCAAATCAATAGCTTGTTGGTTAGCATCTGTAATCATCCCCATATCATCGACAATGATTTTTGGAATGGTGGATTCAGTAAAAAAAGTGCGATAGAGATCATTTTTACTTTTTAGATAAGCATTTGAACATAATGTTGTTTTGTTAAGGCGCTTAGCTGCGACAATGGTTCTTGCCACGGCTAAAGGAATGCAGATATTAAAAAATACAAAAATCACGCCAGTAATATACCAGTTAGCGTCTGGAAGCTGTTGATTTATATTAGTATATTTAGATAGGTTGATGTCGTGTAACATCATGTAAAACGGCACAATATTTAATAAGGCATAAAATATTGCCACTCTGCGTCCTAACAGCATTAGCGCGATGGCAGGACAGACAAACATCAACATACTGCCGATTTGGGCTAATGCTAATTCAGGGAGGGTTAAATTCATTGCTAAACTAGCCAAAACTAGTGCAATAAGAAGTAGGTGAGCGCAGGAATAATAGAATCGCTTGCTTGCGAGTAACAGCAATAATAATATCGATGTAAAGCCAATTGTCAGCGCAATTATCCATAAATAATTTAGCTGTAATGCTTTACTGAATGTATCCAACGCAGTGGCTAGGCACAATAGTAATCCAGAGGTTAGGATTATCCTCAGTGCACTTATTCGCCAATTGGGTATCGATTGATGTGCGTTAATATCATCATTTAGCAGGAAAAAGGTGTTTAAAAAACTCATACAATATTACGCATTAGTAACCGTAGGGTTATTAAATAGTATAGTTTTTTTAAATCAATCAATCAATTGAATAATACTTGTTGGGACACTAGTGGTTTTTTGTGCAAATAAAACAGTTCCATCACATAAACATGCGATGGAAAAGTAAATTGTATTTCTTAATTTCATGGCCGATATTACTGCTGACTTTGAGTAAGTAAATTATCGATAGCATGAACTACACTGATGCTTGCATCTTCCATGAGTTCAAGTTGCGCCGAAATAGCATGTTCATCACCCGACCGCATTGCTTCCACAGCGGCTTTTCCTGAACTGTGTACTGTTTTATGAGGGTGCTCAATCGCTTTAAAGCTCGATAAACTCGCGAATTGTTGTCCTTCACCTTGGTAATACCATTTACCGAGTCGACATTCAGCGTGGCTATTGACACTAGCATTAAGATCTTTACTGGCGAGTATTCGGTATACATCACTTTTCCACACGCTATGATCTAATTTGACCGTTGTTAAAAATGCAGTCAATGAGGCATCACCAATAACTTGTTTCATTACGTCAGAACTTTGCAATACATCGGAGACTACCTGATTAATTTGTTCCGAAGATACCGCAATATCACTCGCACAAGTTTGGTTTGTTACTACCATTTGCTTAATTTGTTCAGTTTGGTCAATTACTTTGGATACTAATTTCTCTATATTCGTACTGGCTTCATGCGCATTACCTGCTAATTGACGAACTTCGCTCGCTACCACGGCAAAACCACGACCTGCATCACCTGCTCGAGCTGCTTCAATAGCAGCATTGAGCGCTAGCAAATTGGTTTGTTCTGAGATTTGTTGAATAGATGACACTAGATTGCTGATCCCATTTGCAGATAGACTGAGTTCTGCCGCAGTCGTCATGCTTTTCTCTGCGTGATCATTTAAATGCCCCGCACGGTCTTTTAAGTTGCCTATTGCTACCCGCGTTTGACCAAATAACTTGTCTAGTTCAGACAGCATTTGTTTTTCATTATCTAGCTTAATTGAGTTTTCTAAGGTGGTATCACGAATATCGTTGAGCATTGTTGCACCTTGTAATTGAAGGTCGGCACGTGCTGCATCGTATCCGGATTGGCTATTTAAATGATTTAATTGCTGACTTAACTGAGAAATAGTCAGTTGTAATTGATTTAATTCATCAGAATGGTGCTGTTTATTAGTGACTAATTGGTGTTCTAAATCGGCTATTCTAGCTTTCAAACCTTGAGTAAAACCGATCATAGTATCTTTATCCGTTAATAATATATTAGTCATATAATGGTAAAGTATCATCGATTAATCAAGAACTTCAGAAGTCTCACATCACAAAAACGCATAATAAATACTTCTAATAGTTTACGTCTAACAGTACGCGATTCTATTTATAGATTAAATACAATGAGTTGGATTTAATTGTACATATTGTTTAAACCTCTGATGATTTACACTGCACCATGCTGTTATTTTTTAGTGGTAAAAGGCATCCATAATAAACCGGAGAGCCAAGCATTTTGTTTTGCATTGGGGTATTGAGTTAGGCCAATATCAATTTGATTATCAGGTTTACTGGCATCGTTGGAGTAGGTGCCAAAAATCCGATCCCACCAAATAACACTAAAGCCAAAATTGGTATTACTTTCAGCCATAATCTGGCTGTGATGTATGCGGTGGAGTATTTGGGTTACCACGACATAACGAGCCACTTTTTCGAGTTGTTTTGGTAAACGAATATTAGTGTGGTTAAAAATCGCAAATCCATTAAGCAAAATTTCAAACAGTATTACGGCTTCTGCGGGTATCCCCAATATCACAATCGCGAGCGCTTTAATGCCAAGGCTGGCAATGATTTCAAAAGGATGAAAACGTAAAGCTGTACTGCTGTCGACAAGGCGATCTGCGTGGTGGACTTTATGTAAGCGCCACAGTAACGGAATTATATGAAATAACCTATGCTGCCAATAAATAAGCATATCCAGCAGCAATATACTGATAATAATATTAGCCCAATATGGCAGCTCAACGTAATGTAATAATCCCCATTGTTGTTGGGTGGTGTATAAGGCAAAACCCGCTAAACCCAGCGGCAGTATTAATCTTGCCATTACAGATGAGATTATCAATAAGCCAAAGTTACCAAACCAACGAGTCAGCATTGTGGCTGATTGTGGTGTTTTGGTTAACTTTCTTGCGGGAAACAACAGTTCTAGACTCATCATCAACACAAGAATGGTTAAAAATACCCCTAATCTGATTGCTGCTATTTCATCTATCATATTCTAGGCTCCTCAATGACCGTTTCCTTTACTGCAGGTTTGTTAACTTCAAGTTTCTTTGAGCCGGATTCTTTAACGGTATGATTTTTCAATGTGTGATAGCCGCCATGTATACGGGTAAAAATGGTAATCGCGCCTAAAAATGCAAAACTGTATGCAAGTTCTGGGAAATAGGCTGGCCATAAACAAAATGCGACAAAAAAGGCGATGGTTTCAGTGCCTTCGGTTAAGCCATTTAAATAATAGAAACTCTTATTGGCAAATTGTGGCCTAGGAAGATTCAGCTGCTCTGCTGGTATCGCAAAAGCCAAAAAACTTGAGCCGGTACCAATAAACACGGTTAATAAAACCGCTGCGGCTAGGGCATTCTCATTAGGGTTGGCTAAGGCAAATCCTAATGGAATGGCTGCGTAAAATACAAAGTCGACGCAAATATCTAAGAAACCACCTGCTGCGCTGGTGTGTTTTTGATAGCGAGCGAGGGCGCCATCAAGGCCATCAATAATACGATTGAGGGCAATAAAAAATAATGCCGTATACCACTGCTGCATTACGAGAAACGGCACGGCTAGCATGCCTAAACCAAAACCGACTAATGTCAATTGGTCTGGGTGCACTTTTTGCTTATCGAGTAACACCACTAATGGGGATAATATTTGTTTAATCACTGGAGTAATAAATTTATCTAACATGCGTCGTTTCCAATTAAGCTGTTGTATGTTAATCGATCTGTTGTCTGTTAATTCAGCTGTTGTTTGTCAAAATAGTGGTTTATATCATTTCACTTGATGTTAATTTAATGACTTTACCTTGAGCTGCATCCGTGTCGGTTTGATCGTGAGTCACCATAATGGCAGGTAGCTGATGCTGGCGTATTTGATCAAATACCAATTGTCGGGTTTCTTGACGTAACTGACTGTCCAGCTTACTAAAGGGTTCGTCTAATAATATGGCTTTGGGTTGACTAAGCAATACCCGCAGCAATGCCACCCTAGCTTGCTGACCGCCTGATAAACTTTGCGGGTCACGTTGTTCTAATCCACCCAGACCGACTTGTGTTAACGCTTCACTAATTGCGGCTTGTCGCTGTGCTTTAGGGCTTGGCGGCATAGCAAAGCCGATGTTTCCTGCCACGGATAAATGCGGGAACAATAACGGGTCTTGGTAGAGCAAACCAATATGGCGTAAATGACTGGCTGTTTTCGTAATATTTTGGCCGTTTAAATGCAATTGACCTTCAGCACTAAAGCCCGCTGGCAACATGCCTGTTAACCAGTTTAATAACGTTGATTTGCCGCTGCCAGATGGCCCCATAATTGTTAATATTTCACCGCCACGAATGGTCGCGCTTAATGATAATAAGTTTTGTTGCTGACGACGCAAGATCAGCCCATCAATGGTGAGTTCTGATGTTGAGGTGGTATTTGAGCCGTTGGCTGTACTCGCGAATGTTTGCATTATTATCCTTGTTGGTGGCGTTTGACTAACATTTTTGGCAATAGCCAAGCCAGTAAAAAACCTAAAGCGGGGAGGATCATTTGCATTAACGCATATACGGCACTGATCCTACGGCTTCCTCCATTGGCTAGCGAAACAGCTTCAGTGGTAATGGTATTGATGCGTCCACCACCAGTGAGTAAGGTTGGTAAGTATTGGCTAAAGCTAATGGCTAAACCTAATGCGCAAGCAATGAATATCGGCCCAATTAACATGGGCAGTTTAATCCGGAAAAATATTTTTGCTTTGGTGGCCCCAAGACTGGCCGCAACAATACTAAAGCGTGGGTCTAAACGACGATAGCTACTGGCCAGCGATAAAAACACATAAGGTAATACAAATAACAAATGGGCCAGTACCACATTGATAAAGGTATGTTGACTGTTTATTTGCTCAAGTAACCAGACCAAACCAAATAAAAACGCGATACTTGGAATAAGCAAGGGCAGATAAATTAATACACTGCCCAGAAGCGATAGCGATTTTCCGCTATGCTGCTCCGCTTCTAAGGTGAGCAAGGTTAAAGTTATCGCCAGAACGGTGGCGCAGAGGGCAATCAGTACCGTGTCGATAAGTGGTGTGTGCATTTGTTGTAATGCCGTTTGCCAGTGCAGCATTACAAATTGTTGCGGTAAGGCATCAGGGAAATGCCAAAAGCCAGCAAAAGACCACAACAGCATTCCAACTAATGCCAAACCAATGATAGTTAACATTAATGCGGTGATGACATGGGTTATCTTTTGGATGATAGCGCCGCCGTATTCGCGCTCGCCATTGGTTAACATTGGCTTAGCAAATTGACTCACTAAGCGTTCGAGTAACCACCAACAGGCTAACACTAATAACGTCAGTTGAATTTGTAATATTGCCCCAGCTGACGCTTTAATGCGTAGGCTTAAGTCCACGTCATGAAACCACTGCATAATTGCCACAGCCAATGTCGGTGGATTGTTAGGGCCTAAAATTAAGGGGATTTCGACACTGGCGCTGGCGTAAGCCAATACTGCTAATATTGGTAAGCGCAAATGTGGATACAAGCTGGGTAACACTACTTTGAAAAAAGCCGTCATTGGGCAATAACCTAAGCTCAATGCCACTTTATGTTGTGCCCGCAATGTTTGCCCAAGGTCGGGTTGTGCTAATACGCCTAGCGCCATTAGCAATAAAAAAGGCAGTTCTTTTAAGGTCACGCCTAGAATAATACTCAGCCCCATCGCATCGTGTGGATATAGCCAATCTGGTGGTGCATCCCAACCACTTAACCAAGGCGACACTAAGCGAGACAACATGCCAGACGGGGTGATAAGAAATCCAATAGCAATGGCTGCAGCAGCATGAGGGATAACCAAAATAGGTCCTAAAAGGCGTTGAATATAACCCAGCCACGGACTGGTAAAGTAACTTGCTAGGATCAATATGGTGATTAAAAAGGCCAACAAGGTACTAATCAAGCTGGTGGTGATACTCAATAACGCCATGTGGCCAATGCCCGGCGTTTGCCATAATTGCTGAAAACCATTCAGGCTAAAATGGGTTTGATCCAGTGCTGGGATCCAACCAAACGCAGGCAGAATAACGCCAATTAACCCACCCAATACAGGGATCAGTAACAAAGCCATCATCATAAATGGACTGAAGCGCACAATTGGATTGAACAGCTTGGCTACCGTGTTCATTGCATCACTCCATAGCGTTGTAACCATAGCTTTGTAATAACCTTACTCCAACTTGGATCTGGCTCGCTTAACGCTGGGCTGATTGCTTGGTTAGCAATAGTGGCACTGGGATGTGACTGAGCGGGTGGCTCAAACCAAGTTTGCTGTTCGGCTGTCAGCTTTGATAGTGCTAACACGCTGGTGTCGCCCCATATATTCGCTTGCTGTTTGTGTGCTTGAGCTTGTGGACTCAGTAAAAAATTGACTACCAATTTAGCGCTGTCCAGGTGAGCGGCATTATAGGGAATGGCGATAAAGTGAATATTACTCAAACTGCCATCTTGCATACGATAACTACGACTGCTGTCGGGTAATTCAAAACGTGCAACGGCCGCGGGAATTTCGGCGGCTGAAAAGGTAAACGCTAGGGCAAGTTCACCATCGCCGATTAAGCGACGTAGCTCCATGCCACTGGACATAAAGTGTTGACCTTTGCGCCATAGATGCGGATGTAGCTCATCTAAATATTGCCACAATACCGGTAATAACAAAGCCTGGCTTTGCGTTGTCGCGGGTTGATAAAGCAGATTTTTAATCGCCTCAGGTTGTGAGTTGTTCAGCACAATTAAGGCGTACTTTAAAAAGCTGGTGGCTAAAAAGTCAGGTGGCTTAGGGTAGGTGAATCTGCCTGGGTGTTGTTTGGCCCATAGGCTTAGTTGTTGCAAAGTTTGCGGTGGTGATGAGGTCACTATGCTGTCGTAGTAAAACGTCAGCGCAGCTTTACCCCATGGTGCTTCCATCCCTTGTGTTGGCACGCCAAAGTCACGGGTCATCGCGGGATTGTTATCTGGATCGGTTAAACCAAAGTTGGGCAATTGCGTAACCCAATTTGGCGCTAGCAGTTGATGCTTGGCCATGGCGGCAAAATTTTCACCGTTAATCCACACTAAATCGACTTGGCCTTGATGATCATTGTTTGCTGATTTTTCGGCTAATACTCGGCTGACCGCTTCACTTGTGTCGGTGAGTTTTACATGGTGTAAATTGATCTGATATTGCTGCTTAACTTGTTTCGCGGCCCATTGAATATAACGATTTATTTGCGGATCGCCACCCCAAGCATGAAAGTACACATCTTGATTAGCGCCTCGAGATTCAATCTCTGGCCATGATAATTTCAATGCTTGAGCTGATGCTTTATTAGATACTGGGATTGATGGTGTCGTTAATATTTGGGTTTGTGCTGTCGGTTTATCTACAACATCGTTGACAGAGGCATGAGCCATGCCAGTCCAAAGGGCAGTAACAAGCAAAAAAGCACTAAGCCCAAAACTAACTGCAACCTCAGATTTTATAAGGTTGCGGTAAAGGGCAGTGCTAGTGATATTGCACCAGCGTAAATCAGCCAGCAACATTAAGTGACCAATCATAATCTAAGAATTTAATATCGAGTTGTTGTTTTTCTGCCGCTTGACGCTGTGCAGGAGTTAGTGTCAGAACACCTTTATCACTATTGGAATAAAGCAATAAAAATGCTTCAATCGAATGAGTGTTGCGAAATCCTTTAGTAAAGTCGTCGCCATACCATTTAAAGATAGAAGACAAATACAGGCTGTCTCCCTTGGCATAATTTCGGCTACTATCGGCAAGAAAACGTTCAGTTTGCTGGGTTAATTGCAGTTCGAGTTTAGCACCTGTATAGGCTTCTTCACGCAGTGCAGGGCAACCAATGCTGGCACAGTTTACCGCGAAGTGGATTCTGGGATCGTTGTAACGATCACTACCACGAATGAGTTTGTGCTCAATATCATTTAGGCTGCGGGTTTTACCTAATAATGGAATAAAGCTTTTATCCCATGGAGAACTAAAAAAACTGCCTAGGTCTTTGATTGAGTCGATGTCAGGGTATTTAGTTAAGATAAACTCAACGGTCCACGCGTTGTAAGCATTAATTAAAAATGCCAATTGCGATGGTTTATCCCAAGCATCAAATTCTGCTTGGGTTATCTGACTCAATTGGTTGAGATAGCTGGTCAATATGGTTCGATCTTGTTGTATCGCTGCGTAATCTATTGCGCTACTGTGACCTGAATGAATCGGTTTTACATGACGGCTGAGCAAGGTATTCCACTCATCATGTAATGCCATTTTTGTCTGGCTTTCCACAAGACGATTAGCACCAGAAAGCCCCTCAGACTCATTCGCCGCCGCAATAGTCGCACTACTGACAAGCAAGCTCAACAAAAGACCAATAGTCGGTAAAAATGATTGAGTAAATCGCGTTAATATTTTCATTATCTGAGACCTATTTTAAGATCCATCTTTATGATCCAAAAGCTAAATGATTCTAAAGATAAGGCCCAATTTCGTGAGCCTTAGCTAGGTGAACCTGAGTCATTTCTCTGTCAGGTTAGCCACGACGCCATGTGTGGTATTTTTCTAACCAGCGCAATACAGTTTCTGGTGCATGGTTACGCTTCCATTCACCTGCGGCGTACTTGTTGCCTTCGGCCCATGTTGGGTAACTGTGAATGGTGCCTAAAATCTTGTTAAGCCCTAATCCGTGTTTCATCGCCAATACAAATTCAGCAATTAAATCACCAGCGTGTTCAGACACGACCGTTACACCTAAGATTTTATCTTTACCTTTAGGGGTAATCACTTTAATAAACCCTTCGGTAGCACTGTCTGTAATGGCGCGATCAAGCTCGGCAAAATCAAAGCGAGTGACCTCATAATCAATCCCTTGCTGTTTGGCTTCGTATTCATTAATACCCACACGAGCCACTTCTGGATCGATAAACGTAGTCCATGGAATAACGCGATAGTCGACTTTGAACTTTTTCAAGTGGCCAAAAAGTCCATTGACTGCCGCGTACCAGCCTTGATGCGCTGCTACGTGAGTAAATTGATAAGGCCCAACAATGTCACCTGCCGCATAGATATTTGGGTATAAGGTTTCTAGGTATTCATTGGTGACGATAGTGCGGTTGGTTTCAATGCCTAACTCTTCTAAGCCGTAACCGCTTAGGCGGGCACTACGACCGACAGCACATAATAGCTGGTCGTACTCTAACGCTAACTCTTGCTCTTGATGTTTAACAATAAGGTATTTTTTACCGTCTCGTAGTTCGCAGCGCAGCGCTTGGTGTGAGGTTAAAATATTCACGCCACTTTTTTGCAAGGCTTGGGTGGCAAACTCAGACACTTCAAGATCTTCTTTGATCATGATGCGCTCAGCCATTTCAACTTGAGTCACTTGTGATCCTAAACGGGCAAAGCTTTGTGCCAGTTCTGAGCCAATTGGGCCGCCGCCTAGTACCACTAATTTTTGTGGTGCTGTATCGAGTTTTGCAAACTCGTCCCACAAGGTATCACTGGTGACATAACCAACTTCTTCTATGCCTGGTAACGGTGGCACAAATGGGCGAGCACCTGTAGCAATGACAATGCTACGCGCGGTTAAGCGACTGATATTACCGTCTGGGTGGTTAATTTCAACTGTCCATGGGTCGACTAATTTTGCATAGCCTTTGACTACGTCGACACCTAAGTTGGTGTAACGCTCAACACTGTCGTGGGGAGCAATATCGGCAACCACTTGATGCACACGCGCCATGACTTTTTTAAATGAAAATTCAGGAGTGCTGTCTTCTAAGCCGTAATGATGGGCGTTTCTTATTTGCTGAGCAATTTTAGCGCTTTTAATAATCGCTTTACTCGGCACACAGCCATAGTTTAAGCAGTCGCCGCCCATTTCGCCGGCTTCAATTAAGGTCACTTTAGCTTTTACTGCGGCAGCAATATAACTGGTTACTAGGCCACCGGCACCTGCGCCTATCACAATCATGTTGCGATCAAATTTAGCTGGCTTGGTCCATTTGCTGTATACGCGACGTTTTTTGATCATGTTAACAATACCTTTTGCAATAATGGGGAATAAACCTAATAGTGCAAATGACACGATAAGGTTAAAGGATAAAATATTCGATAAGCTGTCAATTTGTGCCAACTGAGTACCCGCATTAACGTAAACAAAGGTGCCCAAAAACATACCGACTTGGCTTACCCAGTAAAAAGTCCACGATTTAAAGGCGGTTACACCCATCAGCATGTTGATTAAAAAGAACGGGAATATTGGCACTAAACGTAAGGTAAATAAGTAAAAGCCACCTTCTTTTTCAATACCGGCATCAATGGCCGCTAAGCGCTCTGGAAAACGTTGTTTAATTGAATCACGCAACAGATAACGCGACACTAAAAATGCCAGTGTTGCGCCGATACTCGAGGCAAACGACGCAATAATTAATCCTTCTACGATGCCAAATAAGGCACCCGAAGCGATGGTAAGAATCGCGGCACCAGGTAAGGACAATGCGGTCACTGCCACATACAATAAAAAGAACCCGCCAATAACCAACAGTGGTGACTCTTCACGTAATTGACTAAAGTCATTCATCGAGCCCTTTAGGCCCTCTAAGGTCAGTAATTGATGCAAGTCAAAGTGGAAAAATAATCCCACTAATGATGCAGCAATCAGTAATAAAACAATTTTTTTAAACATAATTTATAGCCTTAAAATGAGTGCTGTAAAGTCAGGGTGGCGTTAACCGGTAGTTCAGGATAAACCAAGGTAGAACCGAAATAACCGCCTTCAAATACCGGGCGCCAGTTCTCTTGATTCGTAACGTTATTGACGTCCAGCCTTAAACTTGTTTGCTCAGTAAAATCATAGCGAGTGTTAATGTTAAGCGTGTACTGATCGCGAATATACACAGTCGCTAAATAGTCCAATGGGTAACTCTTGGTATATAGACCGGAGAAACCAGCTTTCCATTTCTCAGTAATGGACATTCCGCCATTAATTGTGAACGTTTGTTCAGGAAGGCCTTGTACACGGCGGTCCGACGGTGCAAATGAAGCGAAGTTTGGTGCGCCAATACCTGTGCCTTGAATAATATCTGGGCGTGAGTTATCAAACGTATCGGCAACTTGTACTGTATCTTGACTACTGGCGGAGTCATCATAACGCGCGTCTAAATAACTGTAGCCCGCGCTTAACCAAAATGGATCTGCATCATAAAAGGCTTGGGCTTCAAAACCTTTAGTGCGAATGCCGGTATTGCTGCCATCGCGGTTACGCAAGCTACGCTTTTGATCAAACACTGCCGCATCAACATACCAAGCACTGTCCGTGGGTGAATATTTAATGCCTACTTCAGTTAAGGTGTTTTCGGTGGCAAAGTTTTGGCTACTAATTTGGTTGTTGGCGCCTAACGTGGTACCGCCAGCCATGCTGTTTGAGGTTGACTCGTTATAACTGGCGCTGGCATAGGTGGTGATAAAATCGCTGAGTTGATAACTAACACTGATTTGCCCTGATTCAAGCATTTCACTGATCGAATCGCTGGCTGCGATTTGCCCTTGCGGGGCAATCGGATCGTGCGCATCTACATCATAAAAATCGGCACGATAACCAATGCTGGTCGACAATTTATCTGTCCATTGGCTGTTATGTTGAATGGCTAAACCCGTTTGCCAACTGGTTGAGTCAGTGGTGTCAGACAATGAAAAATCGCTGCTGCCATCGCTATTGGTATCGTACTGGGCACCGGGTGACACAAACACACCTAGACGAAGTTCAACTAGCCTTGCTTGCTGCTCAGCAGTAAGAGGAATACGGCGGTTTTCAATGGGACCAGTCAAGTCGATAGGTAAGTCCGCTTCGGTGGTAAATTGACTGTAACCTAACACTTTGTTGTAGCGGATATCGACCGCAGTAATAGTGCTTTGGCTATCGTTCCACTGATAGGCTAATTCAACTCTGTTTTGGGCGGTATCTGCGCCATCAATAATTTCAACAAAACTATTTTTAGCGATTTCTTCACGTTCTAAATGTTGATAATAAGTTATGTTTTTAAAGGTCGCTTTATCACTTAACTCACGAACATAAGTACTGTGAAGTAAAAAGGTTTGGGCGTTATTGATATTGTCGGGGTCGGTTAATACTTGGCTGCGATCTATCTCAACTAACCCAGTAGGGGATACGATGGCATTGGCTCCAGCTATAGTGCTGCCATTAGGCTGTACACCTTGACCTGTAACGTATAAACCGTTGTCGATTAATGCTTGAGTCGGGCGGTTAATCCCCGCGTTGTCAGTAAACTCAACATCGTAATATTCGACATTAATGTCCCAAGTGCTGGCATCGTCAGGAAAAAATCTAAATGCGACAAAGATACTGTCGCTTTTAAAACCTGAGTAATCGTAGTAGCTGCCATTATCGATGTGTTCTGCACTTAACCGCACACCGCTTTGGTTGGCTACTATGTCGGTGCCAATATCTATTTGAGCACGGTAATGATCCCAACTGCCACCCGATAACGTGAGTTTAGAGAATTGGTCATCAGTTGGTGCGACTTTAGAGTGTAAGTTAACAAATCCACCGTTGCGTTGACTGGTGCCTAATAGTACTGGCGGCGCACCTTTTACCACATCAATTTGTTCGACTGGGTTAAACGACATAGGTACACCAAAACCATTGTTACCCGCTTGACGACGCACACCGTCTTGATATAGCTCGCCTAATTGCCCCCGAATAGTGGGTAGGCTTGATGCGCCAAAGCCGCTAGCTGAATAACTGTTTGGGCTGACTTTTTGAATGTCAGACAAGTCTATGATATTAAGCTCTTCAATCATTTCACTGGTGATAGGCGTCACTGAGCGAGCAATATCTTTTAATGCTATTCCGTCACCAAATGGACCATCAACAGTGCTGTTTTTAGGTGACATGCCTTTATCGTTAATCGCTTTGCCTGACACTTGAATGACCTCGATAGAAGAGGTGTCTTCGGCTGCAGTAGCCATCGATGAAGCCATTGATGAATACAGGGCTAGGCTAATGGCTAGCGCAGTAAGTGAACGGTTAGGGTGACGATAAAGAAGCATAATTTTTTCTACTGTAATGAACTTAGTGTAAAAGACCCAATGATTAACGAGTTTATTACAACGATGTTATGCCAAATGTTGTTTATCTAGAACTAAATGGCATAAGTGTTTGTGCAACATAATCTTGGCTTACTCGGTCAATTAACGGCTGATTAACTTTTTAGTCAAAATCAGTTTAGCCTATTAAAAGCTCAACATAATGAGTTTTATTTATATTTTTTAAGGAATTATGATGCAAACAACACTTACTAGCGATGTTCAAAGCAAATTGCAATGGTCGTTATTGTCTTTACGCTTAGGTGTATTTTTAGTGATGCTAGTGTGGACATTGGATAAGTTCGTTAACCCTGGCCATAGTATGAAAATATTCGAGAAGTTTTATGGAATTGGCGGTGTGAGTGAAGTCGCAGCCTATATTATGGGTGGATTACAGTTGTTATTGGTGTTTGCCTTCGTACTTGGGATTAAAAAACGCATCACTTATGGCGTGATTTTCTTAATGCACGGAGCTTCGACGTTGTCGGCATTTAATCAATATTTTGATGCATTTAATAACTTATTGTTTTTTGCGGCATGGCCAATGTGGGCAGCGTGTTTTGCATTGTATCTATTACGAGATCAAGACACTAAGTTTACTGTGAAGTAAACTTTAAACAGATATTTAATACATGCTCTAATATAAAAAGACCGGCTAAATGTATTTAGTCGGTCTTTTTATTGAAGCAATGCTTATTGGAACATTGTTTTATCGATGTAATGCCGAATCAAGCCTTAAAGGTTAATTAGGCTACACCTAGCAGCGTGTATTATTTAGCATCACGATTACGAATAACCAAAAAGCTAAATAACACTACAATCACCATTTGAGTGATTAATCCTTGCCACGTTGAGGCAATGCCTAACCAGCTAATCGACACATCAATCGGAAAAGGTGTCAGGCTAATTACAGCTGCTTCTTGTAGCGCTGAAATACCTTTACCTGCCAGAATAAACGCTAAAATAAGCATGAAGTAAGAGCTCACAGCAAAGAAGCGTGCCAACGGCAATTTAACCGAATAACGCACCATTAACCACGCAATAACGGCTAAAATGGCTATGCCAGAAAACAAACCATAAACCAAGTAACTTACCTGTTCATTACTGCTGGCGGATCCAATGGCTTGTGTCAATAACGACTGATAGAACAAGATGGTTTCAAACACTTCGCGATAGACCGAAATAAATGCCAGCCCAGTGAGTCCCCATAAGGTGCCAGTATTTAAATGACGATCGACATTGTTTTTAATGTAACTTTGCCATTTCGAGCCTTGGGTTTTACTGTGCATCCAATAGCCGACATAAAACAATACTAATGCCGCTAATAGTGCGGCCCCACCTTCCATTAACTCCCTAGATGCTCCACTAATACTAATAAGGTTATCTGCCGCCCACCAGGTTAATACACCAGCGGCGAGTGCTGATATCCAACCAAAATGAACAAATTTAATTGCATCCTGACGTTCGGTTTTAATTAACACTGTCATTAAAGCAATGATCACTAACAGTGCTTCTAATCCTTCGCGTAGCAGGATGATTAATGCAGCCGAAAACATGGCATTATTCGATAGTGATTGCCCCGTTAATAGGGTGTCGGCTTGGTCTAGTTGAGCCAATATGCTGGTCAACTGTTGATTTACCTGGCCATCCTGTCCTGCTGTTTTTAGGATGTTTCTAAAATTAAGCAGCTGGCTTTCGATTGATTTACGCAAACCACTATCGTGGGCATCTAAGTTGTTTTCAATTAATTCAAAACCATCGAGGTAGGCGCTTACAGCTAAGGTTTGTGCTTGTGAAAATTCATTAGCTTGATAGGCTTTGACTGCTGCCTGTAAGTTAGTACGGGCTACCGAAATAGGCGAGTCAGCATGTTGAAACAGTAGCTCAGGTTGTGAGCGTAGTAATGATAATTTGGCTTTATCAATTCCAACATTCTGCTGAATTAATTGGGTTGGATTGCTATTGACCCATTGTTGTAATTCAATATTAATATCGTCTTCGATGTGTTTTGTTGTTGCAGCTGTTGGCTCAAAAGCTAAACTACCTACATAGAAAGCCAATGACCAACGCTGTTGATCATTTAATTCACTAAAAGCACGCATGGCACTGCCATCTAAACCATCTGAAATCGCATCATAAAGTCCCAATAGTGAACGGTTTAAGGCTCTCTCTTGGTCAGTAAAATTAGTCGGTTCAGGTGATAATGATTTAGCTAATGGCCCATTGCCTTGGCCTAAATCACCATGACAGGTCGAACAATTTTCTATAAACAGTTGCTTTACATGCTTTTTAGCCAGTAATTGTGATGGCAGTACTAAGGCGGGAGATTGGTTTAATAGCTGTTTACGAATTTTTTGGCTAAAGCCCTGAATTACATCCAGTGATGCTTTATCTGCAATGGCTTGTTGTAATTGCAATGCATCTGCCATTAGCGAATTTGGCTTATCGTTAGCGAGGAGGTTGGTTTTCTCTATGATGATGCCAGCGAATTGCTGCATTTCAGCAAATTCATCAGGATTCGATATGCTGCCTGCGGTAACGGCTTCTGAGTAATCCACGCCAATATATTCAGCTAATTGGATAATTTGTCGTGTTTGTTTGAGTTGCTCTTGTGATATTTCTGGTGTCGCGACTGCCGGGCTCTGTGCCCATAAAGAAGTTGAAAATACTGAGGTGATGACAATTAATAGGAATCTATTGAAGACCGAAGATGTGAGCTGTTGTCGCCATAACATGAAGCTGCTTAAGAAAATATTCAAGGGAGTGCCTTAATAGAAATGAAGGAATTATTCTTTAAACTAAACAAAATAAATGATAATGGTTATCATTTTACTTTCTTACATGAAGCGAATCAATCACTCAAGGCGTGTGTTAGCCAGAGCGGTTAAGCAAAATACACTTTATTGCGAAATGATTAAACGATGGAAATTGCTTTTTAATGAGTTTATATCGAGAAATGACCTATTAAACAATGAATTATATGGTTTTAGTGGGTTAGGTCTGGTGCTTGTCTATAGAGGGTTGTGGTATTGATTATTACTGTTTGATATAAGCAAAAAAAAGCGCATCCGAAGATACGCTAATTCACAAGTAAAAACTATTTTGATACAACTGTTAATCAAGCGTATCGATTAATCAAAGTAGTTCAAAATGCCTAACGCTGCATCTCGACCTTCTGCTATTGCAGTGACAACTAAGTCAGATCCTCGCACCATATCACCACCGGCAAACACTTTTGGATTAGTGGTTTGGAAAGGGTTATCAGCAGCTTTATTAGCCTTAACTAATCCCCATTCATTGGTTTCGATGCCAAAATCACTAAACCAAGCAGCAGGGCTGGCTTGGAAACCAAAGGCTATAATTAGCGCATCGGTTGCTAATACTTGCTCACTACCAGGAATGATTTCGGCGCGTTGACGTCCACTGGCATCAGCTTCTCCCATTTGGGTTTCAACACATTCAATACCGACCACTTGGCCATTTTCAGATTTAATCGCCACAGGTTGACGATTAAATAAGAAATTAACGCCTTCTTCTTTGGCATTTTGTACTTCACGACGCGAACCTGGCATGTTGGCTTCATCACGACGATAAGCACATGTCACGCTTTTAGCTCCTTGACGTACAGCAGTGCGTAAACAATCCATCGCGGTATCTCCGCCTCCTAATACCACCACATCTTTACCTTCAAGGCTTAAATACGGTGTTGCATCGTCATGAGTGCCCATAATGTGATGGGTATTACCAATAAGATACGGCAGCGCTTGAATGACGCCTTGAGCTTCTTCATTAGGTAGTTTTGCTTTCATGGCAGTGTATGTGCCCATGCCAAGGAATACCGAATCATATTCATCTAACAGGCTCTGAAAACTAATATCTTTACCGACTGTGACACCCATTTTAAATTGAATGCCCATACCTTCAAGCACTGAGCGTCGAGTGGCCATGACCTCTTTATCCAGCTTAAATGAAGGAATACCATATGTTAGCAAGCCACCAATCTGAGGATATTTATCAAACACGACTGCTTGAACGCCATTGCGAGCCAGAATATCAGCACAACCAAGACCCGCGGGTCCCGCGCCAATAATGGCTACACGTTCTTTACGCGGCGTCACTTGAGTCATGTTTGGGCGCCAACCTTGCGAGATAGCAGTATCAGTAATGTATTTTTCAACATTACCAATGGTAACAGCACCAAAATCGTCGTTTAAGGTACAAGCGCCTTCGCACAAACGATCTTGTGGACACACTCGACCACAAATTTCTGGCAGAGTATTGGTTTCGTGTACCAAGTCTGCGGCTTCCATAATGCGGCCTTGCTCAGCCAACTTTAACCAGTTTGGAATGTAGTTATGCAGTGGGCATTTCCATTCGCAATACGGGTTTCCACAGTCAAGGCAGCGGTCGGCTTGCTCTTTGACTTCAGGTTGTGTAAATGGCTGATAAATTTCAATAAATTGTGTGGCACGTTTTTTTGCTTTAAGTTTTATAGGGTCTACTCGACCGACTTCGATAAACTGAAAGTCATTGCTCATAATGATTACCCTGCCTTTACAACTAATTCCGGACTCTTCTGCTCAATTTTAAGCAGGTCAGCAACGGCAATATTCTTTGGTTTAATTAATACAAAACAATCCAACCAGTTTTCAAAATCACTTAAAATCATGTGGGCATGTTCACTGCCAGTTTCAGCATGATGCGTTTCAATTAATTCTTTTAAGTGTTGTTGGTGGATTTTTGATTCTACTTTATGAGTATCAACCATTTCGGTATTAACTCGACGATTAAAGCGACCAAATTGGTCAAACACATAAGCAAATCCGCCTGTCATGCCTGCACCGAAGTTGACTCCTGTTTTACCTAGGATTACCACGATCCCGCTTGTCATGTATTCACAGCAATTATCGCCACTGCCTTCTACAACCGCGATGGCACCAGAGTTACGCACGGCGAAACGCTCGCCAGCTTGACCCGCTGCAAACAACTTGCCGCCAGTTGCACCGTATAAACAGGTATTACCCATAATGGCACTGCGTTCACTTTGGAAAGGGCTGCCAATAGGTGGGTGAATAACGATTTTACCGCCAGACATGCCTTTACCTACATAGTCATTGGCATCACCGCATAGCTTAAGCTCAAGGCCCGGGCTGTTCCACACGCCAAAACTCTGACCTGCACTGCCACTAAAGCCAAGGGTTAACGGCTGTTTTGCACCAGTCACACCCACTGTCGTAGCAATAAAGCCTGACAATGTCGCGCCTACCGAGCGATCAGTATTATTAATTTGATATTGATAGGAAAACGGTTCACCTGTTTCAACTGCTTCACGACAATCAGCTAATAGGGTTTGGTTCAATTGACCAACATCAGATGGTGGATTAGTTTCTTTCCAAGTTAGTGACGAGTTTGGTTGAACTTTAGGTTGGTATAAAATTGGCGCTAAATCTAAACCACGTTGCTTGTCAGTTTTACCCTCAATAGTATATAGCCAATCACTTCGTCCGACTAAGTCTTCGAACTGAGTTACGCCTAAAGCTGCCATCCATTCACGCACTTCTTGAGCAACAAACTCAAAGTAAGTCATTACTCGCTCAGGTAAGCCATGATAATGATTGTCACGTAAATTTTTGTCTTGGGTTGCGATACCCGTTGCACAGTTGTTTAGATGGCAAATACGTAAGTATTTACATCCTAATGCAATCATTGGCACAGTACCAAAACCAAAACTTTCGGCGCCAAGCAGTGCTGCCTTAATGACATCAGTACCAGTTTTTAAGCCACCGTCCACTTGCAGGCGAATTTTATGACGTAAGCCATTTTCTACTAGCGACTGATGCACTTCTGCTAAGCCAAGTTCCCATGGAGAACCTGCGTATTTTACTGAGGTTATCGGGCTAGCACCGGTGCCACCATCGTAACCAGAAATAGTGATCATATCGGCATAAGCTTTAGCCACACCCGTTGCAATGGTGCCAACTCCAGGTTCTGATACCAGTTTGACTGACACTAATGCTTTTGGATTGATTTGTTTTAAATCAAAAATAAGCTGAGCTAAATCTTCAATTGAATAAATATCATGGTGCGGTGGTGGTGAAATTAACGTAACACCAGGACGAGAATGGCGTAAACCGGCAATCTCAACACTGACTTTATGACCAGGTAATTGACCACCTTCGCCTGGTTTAGCACCTTGAGCCACTTTAATTTGTAGTACATCGGCGTTAACTAAATAGTGTGCAGTTACACCAAATCGGCCGGATGCAATTTGTTTAATAGCAGAATTACGCTCGCTATTGAAACGATTGGCATCTTCACCGCCTTCACCAGAGTTTGAGCGACCACCAAGACGATTCATTGCAACCGCTAAGGCTTCATGTGCTTCAGGGCTTAATGCGCCAATACTCATGGCTGCGCTGTCAAAGCGAGAGTAGAGCTTTTCAGCGGTTTCGACTGTGTCTAACTCAACAGCATCAAGCTGACCTTTGACGCCAATTAAATCGCGTAACGTGGCCACTGGGCGATCATCTACTAAGTGAGTAAACTTTTTATACTCAGCGTAGTTCTTATCTTTGAGTGATGCTTGAAGTGTGTTGACCACATCTGGGTTAAAGGCGTGATATTCCCCACCTTCAACATATTTCAATAATCCACCTTGAGGCAAGGGTAAATGAGCGCGATACGCAGCAGTATGAAGTGTTTTCTGATCTTCAGCGATATGCGTAAAGCTGGCGCCTTCAATACGACTTATCACGCCCTTAAAGCATAATTCAATCACATCACTGGCTAATCCTACCGCTTCAAATTGTTGGCTACAACGGTATGAACCGACAGTACTGATACCCATTTTTGACATGATTTTACGTAGACCTTTTTCAATGCCATAACGGAAGTTAAGCAATAATGAGGTCACATCTTCAACGTGATGCAGTTTTGCCATCGCAGAAATAGATTCATAAGCAAGGTAAGGGTAGATAGCAGTAGCACCAAATCCGATTAACACCGCAAAATGATGGGGATCGCGTGCCGATGCAGTTTCAACAATAATGTTGGTGTCGCAGCGTAAACTTTTATCCACTAAACGAGTTTGTACTGAGCCTACCGCCATCGCAGCGGGGATAACTTGAGCATTCTTCGCTACGGCTCGGTCTGACAATACTAACAATGTCGTGCCACTTCGCGCTAAGCGTTCAGCTTCATCGGTAATACGACGTATAGCCTGCTCTAAAGTTTCGTTGGCATCATAGTTTAAATCAACCGTATTGGCGCGATAGTTAGTACTATCTAATCCTAGTAACTGGTTAAAATCACTGAATAATAAAATGGGCGAATTAAACATTACACGATAAGCGTTACCTGTGGTTTCGCTAAACAGATTTTGTTCGCGACCGACACAAGTGGCCAATGACATTACGTGTTTTTCACGTAATGGGTCAATTGGCGGGTTGGTCACCTGAGCAAATTTTTGACGGAAGTAGTCATACAATGAACGGGACTTTTTCGACAATACCGCCATAGGCGTGTCATCACCCATTGAACCGATAGCTTCTTCACCTTTGCTGGCCAGCACCCAAATAACTTGCTCTAACTCTTCTCGAGTAAACCCAAATTGTTTTTGATATTGCAGCAGTGTTTTGCTATCAAAGCCACTTGAACCCAGTTTAGCGGGGGCCATTTGCTCTGCAGGGATTAAGGTTTGGCTGTTTTTAGCCATCCATTCTTTATAAGGATGACGACGCTTTAAGTCGTTATCAATTTCAAATGAATGATACAAACGACCGTTTAGGGTGTCTAAGACCAATAGTTCGCCTGGGCCAACACGACCTTTTTCAATCACTTCATCGGCGGCGTAATCCCAAATACCAACCTCAGACGCTAAGGTGAGGATACGATCCTTGGTTATAACGTAACGAGAAGGGCGTAGGCCGTTGCGATCAACCGCACAGGCAGCGTGACGACCATTAGTCATTACAATGCCAGCAGGGCCGTCCCACGGCTCCATGTGCATGGAGTTAAAGTCATAGAAGGCTTTTAACTCATCATCCATTTCTGGATTTGATTGCCAAGCTGGTGGAATAAGCAAACGCATCGCGCGATATAAATCCATTCCGCCAGATAACAGCATTTCGAGCATATTATCTAAAGAAGAGGAGTCTGAACCTGTTTCATTAACAAAAGGTGCCGCTTGTTGTAAATCCGGTAACAAAGGCGAATTAAACTTATAGGCACGCGCTCTTGCCCATTGACGGTTACCCGTTATGGTATTGATTTCACCGTTATGAGCGAGATAACGAAACGGTTGTGCTAATGGCCATTTTGGTGATGTGTTAGTTGAAAAGCGCTGATGAAATAAACAAATGGCACTTTTTAAACGTATGTCTGCTAAGTCGGTATAAAATGACGGCAGATCAGCTGGCATCATTAAGCCTTTATAGACAATGACTTGACCAGAAAGGCTGGCTACGTAAAAATCCTTGTCATCCGTTATTTGTTGCTCAAGACGTCGACGCGCCATATATAGACGACGTTCAAGATCTTTTTCACGCCATCCCACAGGCGCGTTGATCAATACTTGATAAATTTGTGGCAAACTTTTCCGGCCAACCTCACCCAATACATCAGGATTAATTGGTACTTTACGCCAGCCAGCAACACTCAGTGTTTCTCGTTGTAGTTCTTTTTCTAAAATAAACTTCGCTTCATCTGCGCGTTGTTCATCTTGGCTGAGAAACAGCATACCTACAGCAAACTTTCGGCTTAAATGCCAATCATTCTCTGCGGCAATAGCTTCAAAAAAATCTGTAGGCATTTGCATTAATAGACCACAGCCATCACCTGTGCGTCCGTCAGCTGCAATACCACCACGATGCTTCATTCGATCGAGACCATGAATCGCGGTACGCACGATGCGGTGACTAGCGTCACCATCCATTTGTGCAATTAAACCAAACCCGCAATTGTCACGCTCAAAACTGGGATGATACAAGCTCATACAAAAAACCCCCTAAACCTCTACTAGATATGACTCGGGGTAAATTTGAAGAATATCTATAGATATGCACCCGAACCATTCAAATTAAACCGAGAATGAACAAAGGTCAAACCAAAAAAATGCAACAAACTGAAATGTTAGTACTATTAAAACATAATAACTCAGTAGGTTTACGTTAACGTAAACTGTATAATTTAACCTATAACGTTATGAATAAAAAGAATTTTAGAAAACACGTAAACGCTTGGTTACTTTTTTTTAACAACAACATGGAATTGTTGTTGAAATAAAAATAATGAATTTTTTTACAAATACAGTGTTTGGGTAAAAAATTATTCTAAGTGACTAAGTATTCATTTTAACCATATGGGCGTGAGCCAAACTGTGTATAAGTATTTTTTGAGTTACTGCACAAGTTTATAGTCAAGTTGAATCGTTAGACTGTTTTATTGATTTAGCACCAAGACAGGTGCTTATCTGCTCATTACACTGGCAAACTTTTTTGTGATAATGGGAATAAATTTTGGGTTTAGACGATTACGTTAATACGTTTGGTGCGCATTGCAAACGTTTATATGGTCAACGGATTAAAAAATTAACCATAGATGCCCAATTTACCTGCCCGAATCGTGATGGCACGTTAGGAGTAGGCGGTTGTACCTTTTGTAATGTGGCCTCTTTTAGTGGACAACAAGACAGTGTTCAGCCTATTGCAATGCAATTAAGCGAAGGAAAAATTCGTGCGAATTCATCCAAAAAACAAACCATACCCATAGACGTGGCCCCTACTCCAATTGCAAAGTATATTGCTTATTTTCAAGCATATACCAGTACTTACGACGAATATAAAGTCCTTAAGAGAAAGTACGACCAAGCTCTTGAAGATGCTGATATTGTTGGACTTCATATAGGCACTCGTCCTGACTGTGTGCCTAATGAAGTACTTGACTTACTGGTTGAATATCAACAAAGAGGCATTGAAGTGTGGCTAGAGCTGGGTTTGCAAACGTCCAATGATCACACGTTAAAGCGGATTAATCGTGGACACCAACTGGCAGAATATCGTCAGACAGTTAAAAATGCCCGTGCGCGAGGGATTAAAGTGTGTACTCATTTGATATTAGGCCTTCCAGGTGAGACTTCTGTTGACTACTTTAATAGTTTACAAACGGTATTGGGCATAGGGGTAGATGGATTGAAACTACATCCTTTACATATTGTTGACGGCAGTATTATGGCAAAGCAATGGCGATATAATCCTATGCCATTGATGAGTCTAGAAGAGTATGCATCAGAGGCCGCTAAACTCATTCGCCATACCCCAAAAGAGATTATCTTTCATCGTGTGACCGCTTATGCCAAAAAGCCAATGTTGCTTGCGCCAGATTGGTGTGCTTTTCGTTGGGATGGTCTTGTTGCTATTGTTAATGAGTTGCGTGATTTTGGTGGACAAGGTAGTGCGTTGGCATTAAGTCAAAGCAAAATTGCTTAATGCAGATTGGATTAAGTAATCGATCATTATTTGTCTGAGTATGTGTAAGGCAATATTTTTATTGAGTACAACAATTGATAACACTAAATGAGCGTGATTATTATTGCGACTAATTGAGTAAAAGATTACCAGTTTGGAGTGTTTTTAAACATTGGTGATACCATTTGAGTAGCTATGTTAATCAAATGTAACTTTTTATCATTAAATAGCGCTTATATATTAGCAAGTCTTGCATAGGGGATTTTACTCGGTATTATATTTGCAATTTTATAGAGTTAGATATTTTATAGAGGCGCCATTATGGTCACATCGCAGTTAGACTCAATATTGGATCTCAATACCCTTGAGCAATATATCAGTGCCATAGGTGCTGGGACGTTATTAAAAAGCGTAGTGTTATTCGAGCAGCTAATGCCTGAATATATCAGTAGCTTAGTCAAAGCTGGTGATGCGAATGATAAAGAAACCTTATGTGCAGAAGCTCATAAATTTAAAGGTGCTGCAGGATCTGTGGGCCTAAAACGCATTCAGCAATTTTCACAGTTATTACAACACGGTGAAGAAGCTCGATGGGAAAACGAGCATAAAGTATGGCTTGCTGAAATTGTTGAATATGCCGCACAGGATTTACAACAATTGAAAGCTTACTTAGAAGCGAGAGTTTAAGCTTAAGTAGCGTGGATAGCAGAATTGATGTTTTTATTATCTGTTAGTTTGTTGTGCTTGAACCTACAACCTAGAACCTAAAACCATTTTTTGAAATGCCTCTGACTAAAGAGGCATTTTTTATGGGTGTAAGTTGTGCTTTATACATTAGCATCTTGTTATTTCGCCAAATTTAATTCATTATTTGAATTAACGTAGATAAGGGCAATCGTTTATATGAAAAACCTTCCAAGCCTCAAAAACCTATACTATTTGGTTAATTTACATCAGGAGCAAAATTTCAATCGCGCCGCCAAGATGTGCTTTGTTAGCCAATCAACCCTTTCGAGCGGGATTCAAAATCTTGAAGAACAATTGGGTTATCAATTAATTGAACGTGACCATAAGTCGTTTATGTTTACGGCAATTGGTGAAGAAGTGGTCGAACGCGCTCGCAATATTCTGACGGACGTTGATGATTTAGTCGAATTGGTGAAAAACCAAGGCGAGCCGATGACAGGTGAAATTCGTTTAGGCTGTATTCCAACGATTGCGCCTTTTTTGCTTAGCCGTGTGGTCAAGTTATGCCAACAAGATTATCCCAAACTGAGTTTGTTATTAAAAGAAGATACGACTGAGCGGCTGTTGGATGCATTAGCGAAAGGAGAGTTAGACTTATTGATCTTAGCTTTGCCTGTTGATACAAGCGGTTTTCACAGTATGAAAGTGGGTATTGATCCATTTAAAATGGTTATGCATAAAGAGTTATCAGAGAGTATTGTTCAACCCATTGATTATCAGAAAATGCCTGATGAAAGTATTTTTTTACTTCAAGCTGAACACTGTATTACTGGGCATGCAATTACTGCGTGTCAACTCGGTGATAGTGCCAAAGTGAATCCGTTTGCCGCAACAAGCTTGCATACCTTAGTACAAATGGTAAACAGTAGACTGGGTACTACCTTTTTACCACAAATGGCAATTGACACTGGGATTTTACACGACACCGATTTGGTTGCTATAGACCCACCTGGTGAAGCGCCTTACCGTGATATTGGTTTAGTATGGCGTCAAACTACCAGTCGTATTTCGACTTTCAGAACGTTAGGTACAGCGATTCAAACAAAACTATTAACTCAGACGTTAGCTAAATAATGTAACCGTTTTGGGCTGGTTAGTGAGCAGGTTTAATCGGAGCAACACCATAGACTTCAGTAGGGTGTTGCTTACCTTTAAGGATAATAGGGCCTAAATCTGTTAGCTCGTATTGACTGTTTTGCTGTTCTAATCGATGAACAACATCACCAGATAACAGCATTCTTTGTCCGAGGGGATTACATTGGTCTTGGAGCCTTGCCAACGTATTGATGACATCACTAAAGAAACTAATTTCTTGTTTATGAACTCCCACTACCGCAGCTACCACTCGACCACAATGAGCTGCTGCTTTAAATTTTGGCACAAAACCATATTGTTGTTCAAAATACTGTCTTTGCCACTGCAGTTGCTGACAAAACTCAAAATAAATATTTAAGCAACGATCGTGTTTAATACCTTGTTCTAATGGCCAGTGGATTAATACCGCATCGCCCATATACCGATAAATTTCGGCTTCGTTATCTGTCACCGTGTCCGCCAGCATACTAAAGCTATCTTGGATTAAACGGCTAAAGCGATAATCGCCTAACGTTTCAGCATGTGCTGTTGATGACACCATATCAATAAACAAAAACAACTGTTGCTCGTAACGTGGTTTATGGTATTTACCAAGACCAATGTTGAGTAATACTTTAGGCCCTACTAATAGCGACATTTGTTCAATAAATGCCAAACTGACTCGAACCACAACGAGGTAAACCACTAATGCTTGGAATGATGGACTGTAAATAATTTCAACAGTGAGCATTTGTCGTAATGTGACCATGTGGTTATCAATGGCCCACATGTTTAAAAATTGCGTCACGTACGCCAATGTTGTTGCCCCGAGTAACAAGAACAACCCTTTAAACACAACGGAGAAAAGGTAGGGTAAGCGGCTGATGGCACTGAAATCAGCAATCAGATTTGACATCCAATGCAAGCTACCAAAAATGACTCCCATAAATACGGCTAGCATGGCTAAATCGCCATTACCAATTGCCCATTCTGGCAGTTGTGATGATTGTGAGTAACGAAAAAAAACGAAAGAAGCCATTGCTACACACCAGGCAAAAATAGCGAACAATAATTTTTGTGTTTGACGGCGTGCTTTCACGGGGAAGGTGGTTGCCCAAATGATGGAGTGTATTAAGGAGGCTAGTGTATAGAAGAATTGTTCAAATGTGATAGTTTATTTGTGATTTAGATCCATAGAAGAGTGTAAAAATGTGCACAAACGCAAATTTTTAATCTTGTTAACGTTGCGTGAACTCATAATTGATCCCTATTATGAAAATTCATTGGTTAAAATTTGCTGAGTAAAATCAATTTTTAAATAAAAACCACGTGGATTAGATAACTGTATGCTGCCATCTTCTGAAATACTTTCGGTTAGCACTTTACTATTTGCCGCCTTAGGACGTAATTGCAATACCTCACCTTGACGAGCGGTAATTTTATCAACCTGACCGAGGGCAATGAGCTCCATTATTTCTTCCCAATCTTGTTGTAATTGTTTGGCCTGTTGCGCCGTGGGTTGCCATAAAATAGGGGTGCCAACGCGACGTTCTCCCACTGGTATACTCCGTTCTCCTTCAACTGGCACCCATAGTACACGCTGTAGTTTGTGGTAAACCACACTGTTTTCCCACGTCATACCTTGAATGTTTATCAGTGGTGCGACTGTGACATAAGTTGTTTCGAGTGGCTTGCCTTTGTGGTCAATAGGAATTGTTTTGAGCTCAACACCCAAATGTAGAAAGTCTTGCTCAGGTTTTGATCCTGCAAGTGCTCCTAATTCAGATTCGATCAATTGCCCGATCCAACCTTTATCACGCCGTAAGTCAGTAGGGACCATGATGTTATTATCGGAAGCAATGTCAGCTAAACGAATACCTGCCATATTGTGGGCTCGTTCCATTAACTCGTTGAGACTTAAGGGCGATGATTTTGCCATGAATGTGTATTTGCCTTTAAAAAAGATATGAGTGGTCGATCAAACTCGTCAAGCTATGCTATCAAGTAATATTCATCGATAACAAGTTTCGTTATTCATTTGGCGTTGGTTGAAAAAACACCGCATCCCCGCCGTTTGAAATTGCTTGATTGAATTTTTGTTTAATTACATGTTTTTAAATGGATTTTTACATTGCTCCTGTTTTGTTTATATAGTTGTCCCAAGTTACACTCACTTTCCCCTACATTTTGCACATAGTTATCCACAGTTTTAATGGATAACTATAATAAAATTTGCCTTTAACTGATTAAAAACACCAAGTCAACGCAATAAAATGGCTTTTTGGTGGGTTTAATTTAAAAAAAGTCTTGTTATTTGTGTATAACTTAAATTGCTTAATCAATGATTTGTTATCTAAAATTGTATTGGTTGATTTTTAATCAATGCGATCGATCCGTTATTCATTATGTTTAAGTTATTGTTTAACTTATTGTTTATTAAAGTTTATTTTAATTTTATTATTGCTTGTAGAAAAAAGTATCTTGTTGATTTTTGCCTTGTAATCAAGCTTTACCAAAGTTTCGAACAGAGATATCCACAGATTTTGTGGATAATCTATGATACAAAATTATTCACTTGTTGATAATTTTGATTTATTAACATTGTTATTCAATTATTCGCAGTAAATAGAGGTTTGCTGATAGGCATGCTTTGTGAAACAATCAGACGATATAAAATTTAGTAATTTTTGGAGTCCATGTGATTGATAGCGACGGCTTTCGCGCAAATGTGGGCATCATTATCTGTAATAAATTTGGGCAGGTTATGTGGGCCAGACGTTTTGGTCAACATTCATGGCAGTTTCCACAAGGTGGGTTAGATGATGGCGAATCTGCGGAAGAAGCTATGTATCGAGAACTCTACGAAGAAGTGGGGCTTAGACCTGAGCATGTTCAGATTTTAACGTCCACACGTTCTTGGTTACGTTATCGTTTACCTAAGCGTTTGGTTCGCCAAGAAAGCAAACCTGTTTGCATTGGCCAAAAACAGAAATGGTTTTTACTACAATTAAAAGGTCACGAAAATAGCATTAACCTCAATTCGTCCGGACATCCCGAGTTTGATGATTGGCGTTGGGTGAGTTATTGGTATCCTGTTCGTCAGGTAGTGTCTTTTAAACGCGATGTATATAGAAAGGTAATGAAAGAGTTCGCATCGACGACATTAGCGCTGCAAACGCGCGAATTTAGTAAGAAACGAGGCAAACAACGGAGTTAACTGATTTCAAAGAGGATTGAAACAGTGTTAAATATGCTCAGGGATATCACTCAAGCTGTTGCAAGATCCAACAGCCTTGAGAGTGCATTAAATATTTTAGTTTCACAAACTCGATTAGCGATGGCTACCCATTGCTGTTCTATTTATATCCTTGAGCAGCAACATTTAGTATTGTCGGCCACAGAAGGGCTTAAAAAGTCTGCAGTTGGTCGTGTCAGTATGCCATTATCTCAAGGTTTGGTGGGCTTAGTGGCAGAACGGGAAGAAGCCATTAACCTTGCCGATGCTCGTCTTCATCCTCGTTTTAAATTATTCCCCGAAGCTGCAGAAGAAGAATATCGTGCATTTTTAGCTGTGCCGATCATTTTTCAAAAACAAGTCGTTGGTGTCATTGTTGTTCAACAGCCTGAATCCCGACAGTTCAGTGAAAATGAAGAAGCCTTCCTAATGACTCTAGCCGCTCAACTCGCAGTGGTTGTGCGCAGCTTGAAACACAAAGCGGCCGTTACAAATGTGCAACAGCAAGTGGTTTTCAGTGGTGTGAAAGCCTCCAGTGGTATTGCTATTGCTCATGGCCTGGTTTTAGGTGGTGTTATTTCACTGGAGCAAGCTGAGGTAATCTGTACTGATATAGATGTTGAAACTCAACGCTTAAAATTAGCTGTGAATCGTTGTAAAGACATGTTGTCTTCAATCTCACAACGTTTTGAACGTGAAAAATCTGCAGATGTTGCCTCTATTTTTACCGCATTTCAATTATTGTTGGATGAATCTAGTCTTGGTGGTGAATACATCAGAGAAGTGGCTTTAGGTTGGCAGGCTGAGTCCGCGGTAAGCCGAGTGTCATTACGTTATATCGAACAGTTTTTGGCAATGGAAGACCCTTATCTAAAGGAACGTGCCAGTGATATTCGCGAATTGGGGCAAAAACTACTTCGCCAACTGATAGAACCTGGCCGGTTAGAGTTAGAGCCTGAAAAACCTATTATTTTAGTCGCAAAAGAAGTGGATGCCACTTTATTGGCTGAGTTTCCTCGACAAAAGTTGGCTGGTATTGTCACGGAACGTGGCGGGGTTAATGCCCATGCGGCTATTTTAGCGCGAGCTTTGGGTGTGCCTGCAATTATTGGTGTTGATAATGTTCTATCAATAGACATCGATCAAAAACTTTTGGTGTTGAATGCGAATCGTGGCCAGTTGCTGGTGTCACCATCGCCAGCAGTAATTGAAGAATATCAATTATTGATTGATGCTGATGTTGAAAAACAAAAGCAATTTTCTGCAGAGTTGAGTTTACCCTCTATAACCACAGATGGTCAGCGGATACATTTATACCTCAATGCTGGACTGCTTAGTGGTATAGCCTCTGAAATTGCTGAAGGTGCTGATGGTATTGGTTTATATCGAACCGAAATTCCTTTTATGCTGCACCAACGTTTTCCGAGCGAAAGTGAGCAAATTGATGTATATCGACAAGTATTAAGTGCGGCAGGTGATAGGCCTGTTGTTATGCGTACTTTGGATGTAGGCGGTGATAAACCGCTGCCGTATTTTCCGATTAAAGAAGATAATCCGTTTTTAGGTTGGCGCGGCATACGTTTATCCCTAGACCATCCCGAATTATTTCTAGTGCAATTACGCGCGATGTTACAAGCTGCTGGTAATGGTAATCAATTGCAAATTTTACTGCCAATGGTAAGTAATCTTGATGAAATAGATCAAACATTAAAATATTTAGAACAAGCATTTTCAGAACTAAAAAAAGAATTAAATGTTATTTTAGTTAGGCCTAAAATTGGGGTAATGCTCGAAGTGCCAGCATTATTGTATCAGTTGCAAGATGTGGCTAAACGAGTCGATTTTGTATCGGTGGGGAGTAATGATTTAACTCAATATTTATTGGCTGTCGATCGAAATAATCCTAGTGTGAGTTCGTTATTTGATAGCTATCACCCCGGTATTTTACGAGCGCTTAAACGAGCCGTTGACGAATGTAAACTGTATGACTTAGATGTCAGTGTTTGTGGTGAACTTGCTGGTGAGCCTTATGGTGCGTTACTACTTGTGGCAATGGGCTATAACAAACTCAGCATGAACCAAGGTAGTTTGGCCAGAATCAACTTTTTACTTAGACGAGTATCGAAGCAACAATTGACTGAGTTGTTGAGCTCTATTTTACAGCAGTCAAATGGTGACCAAGTTCGAGGATTATTAGCACACTTTTTACGGTCACATAATTTGTTAGAGTTAATTAATGTAGATTAACAATACAATTGAATCTTTGGTGATAACTCCTGGCGCTGTTTCACTATGGTTTATTTCAGTAAAATGCCATATAAGGATGTCATCGTGGATAGTTTGTTACAAGTCTTTCTCATTTGCCTTTTATTAGGTTCAGTGGTGGGTTTTTTAGCTGGATTGTTGGGTATTGGCGGCGGTTTAATTATTGTACCAGCATTATTATACATTTTACCTTCAGTGGGCATTGACTCGTCACAAATCACTCAGGTTGCAATTGCTACATCATTGGCGTCAATTATTTTAACTTCTATGTCTTCGGCAAGTGCTCATCATAAACGCGGCAATATTCCTTGGAAGTTGTTTAAGCCTATTTTCCCAGGGATTGTTATCGGTTCATTGGCATCGGCATTTGTGTCTGAACAAATCGCATCAGATGATTTACAACAGGCGTTTGCGATTTTTGTAGTGTTGATGGCTTTCCAAATGGCGTTTCCGTTTAAGGTTAAAACGGGTGGCAGCATGCCCAGTTTTGGCGTCTTGTTTCTCGTCTCTTCAGCCATAGCGTTAATAGCTGGCTTAATGGGGATTGGTGGTGGTGTATTACTGGTGCCATTCCTGTGCTATTGCGGATTACAAATGCGCCAAGCAGTGGGGTTTTCATCGGCAACGGGGATGCTTATCGCGGTCTCTGGTACGGTAGGCTATATTATTGCTGGTTATGATGTGCCGAATTTACCAGAGGGATCGGTTGGGTTTATTTACTTACCGGCCTTAATTGGAATTATTATTAGTTCAATGTTGTGCGCGCCAATCGGTGTAAAAGCTGCCAGTACTTGGCCTACACCGATATTGAAAAAAATCTTTGCAGGTTTACTTGTCGTAGTAGGGGTCAAATTACTATTGAGTTAACTCTAATTGGTTATAAAAACATCTTTGTTCAACTACTTGAACAAAGATGTTGGTTAATGAATTACACAGCGAAAGGGTATTTAATCGGATCGTGATGTTGATAATCTTCAACACTAAAGTCATTTAAGGTAACCCAGGTTTCGATGTCTTTTAGGGTTTTAATCTTTGGATTGATGATTAACTTGGGCGATGCAAAGGGTTCACGTATTAGCTGAATATCCCGCATTGGTTCAAGTTGGTCTTCGTAAATATGAGCATTGACTATTTTATGGTACGCCTTACCCGGTTTATGGCCAGTAATTTGGGCCATTAATGCAAGCAATACATATACTTGTACCATGTTAAAGTTTAACCCCAGCGGAACATCACAACTGCGCTGTGTGCTATTGAGGTACAAGGTATCTCCAAGCAGCGAAAAATGGTGTTCGTACATACAAGGACGTAAGCAACCAAGGTCAAACGCACCTGGGTGATAAAACGTTAAAATCTCACCGCGGTTATCAATACCGTTACTGAGATTATCGACAATTTGTTGCAATAAATCGACATGGCCACCATCGGGTTTTGGAAATGCACGACCTAATGCACCATAAATAAGCCCCATATCGTCCGGCCCTTTGCGGTTTGGGTTATCTAGCCAGGCTTGGTTTTCATTGGCATTGGCATCCCACGTTTTAGTGCCTAATGCCCTAAAATCAGCAGCATTTTGATAGCCACGTAAATAACCCAGCACTTCTGCAATGGCAGATTTCCAAAAGCTTTTACGCGTGGTGACGAGTGGAAATCGATTGTTGGTAACGTCATAAACTAAATCGGCATTAATGACAGTTAGGCACTTTTTGTTTGTTCGTGCATTATTAACCCATTCGCCTTCATCGACAATACGCTGGCACAAATCTAGATATTGTTTCATCTGTTTAATCCTTTTTACTTTTATAGATTATACCCAAACGATGATTAATTTACACCGCCTAATCTGTACGTTATGGCTTAATCTACGCTATGTTTAACAATGTCAGCATGACTGGAATAAAAATATAAAGAAGTCTTGTTGAAATTTGATACCTCGGAAATACCGAGTTAATATAAAGAAACAATCGATTATTATTGTTTCAATGATTCAGATAGACTTAGGTTACTGTTTTTTAGGAGTGTTATATGGAACGTGCAATTAAAAACTTCTTAAGCCAAGAGTCTGCGGGCGGTATTTTATTAATCGTTGCCGTCGCATTGGCGATGATTTTAGCCAATTCACCGTTAGCGGGTGTATATCAAGATTTCTTAAGCACAGAAGTGCAGGTTAGAGTAGGTGATCTTGATATCGATAAACCGCTTTTACTGTGGATCAATGATGGCTTGATGGCATTATTCTTTTTATTAATCGGTTTAGAAGTAAAGCGTGAATTACTTGAAGGTGCGCTGTCGAGTGTAGCTAAGGCATCATTGCCCAGTTTTGCTGCAATTGGTGGTATGGTATTTCCGGCATTATTCTACTTAGCATTTAATTACTCAAACCCAGAAACTCAGATCGGCTGGGCCATCCCTGCAGCTACTGATATCGCCTTTGCGCTAGGTATTATGGCACTGCTCGGTAGTCGTGTGCCCGTTGCGTTAAAAGTGTTTTTGTTAGCTCTGGCGATTATTGACGATCTAGGAGTCATTGTCATTATTGCTCTGTTTTACAGCACTGATTTATCTATGCTTAGTTTGGTTATTGCCGCGGTATCAATCGTGCTGATGGTCGCACTGAACAGGAAAGGAGTCAGTTCAATCTTGCCTTACGGTTTACTCGGTTTTGTTTTGTGGGTTGCAGTATTGAAGTCTGGAGTACATGCGACATTGGCCGGAGTGATTATCGCATTTTGTATTCCACTTAGAGCAAAAGATGGTTCTTCACCGTCGGAGCACTTAGAACATAAGCTACACCCGTGGAGTGCCTTTATGATCCTGCCGGTATTTGCGTTTGCGAATGCAGGTTTGTCATTAACCAATATGTCATTTGATACATTTGCTGAACCTATCACCCTGGGTATTATCATGGGTCTGTTGTTAGGTAAGCCTTTTGGAGTGCTGCTATTTAGTTATTTAGCGGTAAAACTGAAGCTAGCTGAATTACCACCAGGCATTGGCTGGAGGCATATCATACCGGTTGCTGTTATGTGTGGTATTGGCTTTACCATGTCGGTGTTTATTGCTTCGTTAGCATTTGAAAACTCACCCGCTGCATTTGGTGATTATGCAAGACTAGGTATTTTAACAGGATCGTTATTTGCGGCTGTGATTGGTTACTTTTGGTTAGCCAAGGTACTGCCTGAAAATGGAGTAAAATCATGAAATTGAATAAATTAACCTTTGGAATACTACTGACCAGTTTTGTTATTCCTGTATCGGCTGAATCATTTAATGTTTGTCTCGAATCATCTGATTCCCCGACTTGCCAAAGTTATCTAGAAGGTGTGGTAGATGGTGCATTAATGTATCGGGATGATTTGGCAAAGAAAAGAATTGATCCTAACGATTACGAGTCAAGAGCACTAAAATACCGAGCTGGAAAACGTTATCAAACGGCGAATTTGAATTATTGTTCTAGTCATATACCGGTGAAATCTGAAATTGTATCAGCACTCACAGAGCAGGTATCGTTAAACAATGTCAAGAACAGTGATGAGCTTGAGTCAGTGATCACTAGTTTAATGGATTGCCGCTTGAGTAGATAATCAGGTTATTTATTAACGCAGCCGTTTGGCTGCGTTTTTTATGGTTAATCTTGGCTAATCAATATGGTGAACTAACTATGCTGAGCTAATATTGTCGTTGATTGGTATAGATCAATGAGCAATAGAAGTAGCGGTTTATTTGCTATAGTAGTGTGAGTGAATTTTGTTAGGTTTGTGATTGATATGCAGCATTTAAATTATAACCATTTATATTATTTTTGGATGGTACAAAAAAAAGGCTCAGTGGCTAAAGCCGCTGAAGTATTATGCCTTGCTCCTCAGACTATTACTGGTCAGATTCGCTCATTGGAACAAAGATTGAAAGGAGCTGTTTTTAAGCGTGTCGGGCGTAACTTGGAAGCAACTGAACTAGGTGAATTAGTCTTTCGTTATGCCGATAAGATGTTCAGTCTTAGCTATGAAATGCTCGATTTACTCAATTATCAGAAAGAAAATTCGTTGTTATTTGAAGTTGGTATTGCTGACGCTTTGTCTAAAGCACTGGTTAGCCGGGTCTTATTAACTGTAATACCCGATGATGGTTCGGTGCACTTAGCGTGTTATGAATCAACTCATGAAAGTCTAATTGAACGTTTACGAGAGCATAAGCTCGATATGATTTTATCTGATTGTGCGGGTGGTTCGTTGAAGTATCCCGAGATATTATCGAAAAAGCTTGGCGAATGCGGTGTCAGTTTTTTCTCGGCAGAAACTATTCCACTTCCATTTCCCGCCTGTCTTGAGCAGCGTAAATTACTAATACCGGGTAAGCGGACGTCATTAGGACAGCAATTGCATGGTTGGTTTGCTGAAAAAAACCTTAATGTTAGTATTTTGGGAGAGTTTGACGATGCTGAAATGATGAAGGCATTCGGTTATTTTAATAGAGGTATTTTTGTGGCACCGTCTATTTATCGTCATGATATACTGTCGCAAGGGATGGTATTACTTGGTGAAACTACCGATATTAAAGAAGAATATCATGTAATGTTCGCCGAGCGAATGATCCAACATCCGGCGGTAAAATCTTTATTAGCGACTGATTTTGGAGATTTATTTGCTGGACGAGATCAGCAAGTACAAGATTTTGAAAACCGTATAAGTTAGCTTGTGATATAGACATCAGGAGATTTGTGTTGGAATTAATGAATATAGCTCGCGTACGTTGGGCATGCCGACGTGGAATGTTAGAACTCGATGTGTTGTTGCAACCCTTTATTGAAACTCAATACGAAGTCATGACAGATAATGATAAAAACACTTTTATTCGTTTATTAGAGTGTGAAGACCCTGAATTATTTGCTTGGTTTATGGGGCATGAGCAATGCCAAGATCAACTGTTAGCTGACATGATAGTTAAAATTCGTGGAAGAGCAGCCCCTTAGTCCTTCGATTGACTCTCTGCTCAATACCAGCACTCATATGCGACAATTTGCATTGAGTGCTTCGTTATTACAACGTGGTGCTTGGTTAATGTCACTGGCCATAGTATCAAGTAGTTTCTTGGCTTGGCCTCACTATCCTTCTTTTATATTCTACATTGTTCAAACAATATTATTTATTACCATAATCATCATATTTGTATTGGGATGGCGCAGGTTGTCTCGTTGGCATTGTGTGTTTTCATTGGGTAATAACGGTGCTGGTACATTAGTATTGGCGGGCAACAGTGAGCCTAATAAATTCAGATTAACTAAAAAGCCATTTATTAGCCCATTATTGTGTTTACTTTATTTGCAGTTGCAAACGGGTGAGAAACAGTTGTTGTTGGTATGGCGTGATATGTTAGACGACACAGCATATCGTAATCTGTGTCGTCTGTTATTAAGCCATTAATGGCATGGATTATTGTCCATGTGCTGGATAATAATTAATTACTTGGCTGCAAAATGGTTGGTTTAGGATTGTCGATTTGTTCAGGATAATCAAGATTGTAATGCAAACCTCTACTTTCCTTACGTTTCATGGCACAGCGAATAATAAGTTCTGCTACTTGGACTAAATTTCGCAGTTCTAATAAATTATTACTGACCCGGAAGTTTGAATAATACTCTTCAATCTCTTGTTGTAGCATCAAGCATCGTCTCAACGCACGCTCTAAACGTTTGTCTGTGCGAACGATACCAACGTAATCCCACATAAATAGACGTAGTTCATGCCAATTATGGGCAATAACAACCTCTTCATCTGAATTGGTTACTTGGCTTTCATCCCATACCGGCAATGGATCTGGCATAGCGATTTTGTTCAGTTGGCTTTCGATATCATGTGATGCTGCACGGGCAAAGACTAAGCACTCTAATAGTGAATTACTCGCTAATCTATTTGCACCATGTAAACCAGTATAAGCCACTTCACCAATGGCATATAAGCCATTAATATCAGTTTGACCATGAAGATCTGCCATCACGCCGCCACAAGTGTAGTGAGCTGCTGGAACTGAAGGTATTGGCTCTTTAGTAATATCAATACCAAATTCTAGACAACGATGATAAATGGTCGGGAAGTGTTTAATGATAAAGTCTGCGGGTTTATGGCTAATGTCTAAATAGACACAGTCTACCCCTAAACGTTTCATTTCATAATCAATTGCGCGGGCGACAATATCCCGTGGAGCAAGTTCTGCGCGTTCATCAAAATCAAGCATAAAACGACTACCGTCAGGGCGACGTAAATAAGCCCCTTCACCACGAAGTGCTTCAGAGAGTAAGAAATTTCGGGCATTAGGATGAAATAAGCACGTTGGATGAAATTGATTGAACTCCATATTGGCAACTCGACAACCTGCACGCCACGCCATAGCGATACCATCACCGCTGGCAATATCTGGATTTGAAGTATATTGGTATACTTTTGAACTTCCGCCAGTGGCAAGTGCAACAAATTTTGCTCTGATGGTTTCAACATGTTCTGCATCGCGATTCCATACATAAGCACCAATGACACGGTTACCCGGTCGATGCAATTTGCGCGTCGTAATTAAATCAATTGCGTTATAACGTTCTAATACTTGTATATTGGGGTGGGCGAGTGCACGTTCTTGTAATGTGGTTTGAACGGCTTTGCCCGTTGCATCTGCAGAGTGTAAAATGCGTCGGTGGCTGTGGCCTCCTTCACGAGTAAGGTGATAAGGTGCCTTGTTGTTATCATCTCCAGTTAATGTTTCTTCTTTATCAAATGCGACGCCGCAATTAATTAACCATTGCATTGCACTTTTGGCGTTTTCTGCGGTGTATGTCACAACAGATTTATCGCATAATCCAGCGCCAGCTATTAAGGTATCGTTGACATGTGACTCTATAGTGTCGCCTTCATCGAATACCGAGGCTATTCCACCTTGAGCATATAATGTCGACCCTTCGGATAATGGGCCTTTGGAAAGAAGAATTACTTTTGATTTTTCAGCAAGATGTAGTGCTAAAGTTAGTCCAGCAGCACCGCTGCCGATGACCAAAATGTCAGATTGGTGTTCAACTGCTTGTTTCATCAGGTATCATGGTGTGGCTTTGTGGTTTGATTATAGTAGATCAAATTACTTTGGTAGGATACTTTTACAACGATTTTTATTGTGATTTTGCTTAGATGGTTTGTATGTAGGTAAAATTAATTAACTTTTTTTAATTAAATATCGAACTTTTTTCATATCAGTAGGTCTACTTATATGAACAGGATTCGAGCGACTGAGAAATCAGCATTACAGATTTAGGAGTAGTCGGCTCGGATGAGTGGACAATATAGTGATCAACAATTAGTTGAGCGAGTACAGCAAGGCGATAAAAACGCATTTAACCTGTTAGTGCTGAAGTATCAAAATAAAGTGATGAGTTTGATTTCTCGATATGTGCGCAATCAAGCGGATGTGGCGGATGTTACACAAGAAGCCTTTATTAAAGCATATAGAGCGTTAGCTAATTTTCGTGGTGAAAGTGCATTTTATACTTGGTTGTACCGTATTGCAGTAAACACTGCAAAAAACCATCTTACATCACAAGGACGCAGGGCTCCTGCAAACGACGTTGATGTAGAAGATGCAGAATATTACGACGGCAGTGATGCACTAAAAGAGTTTGCATCACCAGAGCGGTTATTAATGAAAGATCAAATGAGTAAGGTGATCTTTGATACGCTCGATACTCTGCCTGAAGAGTTAAAAATGGCAATATCGCTCAGAGAGTTAGAAGGAATGAGTTATGAAGATATTGCCAATATAATGGATTGCCCAGTCGGCACAGTCAGATCGCGTATCTTTCGTGCTCGTGAAGCAATCGACAAACAGCTCCAGCCTTTGCTGGAAAAGTAACAGCCTTAACGTTAGACAGGTGAATAATGCTTAAATCAAGTCAAGAGTGGGTATCTGGTGCAGTTGATGGCGAAGTCGATGATAAAACATTGGCACAACTTTCTGCTGACGTTGATTCACATGATGAATGGCAACGCTATCATATGATAGGCGATGCAATGCGCGGTGAGTTGCCGGCAACCATTGACTTAGACCTTTTTGCAAGTATCTCAGCAGCGATTGAGCTTGAACCGACAATCATTGCACCTCAATCTAAGTCGAATCAAGTTGTAGAACAAGCGAGTCCACGTTCAAATGTGGTCCCATTTTTCAAGCAGTTAGGTCAATATGCTATTGCTGCAACCGTTGCTATGGTAGCCATTGTGGGAGTGCAAAACGTTAACCAAACCAATGATGCAGAATCTCCTTTACCTGTATTAATGACGCGTCCTTTGGTGGGCAGTGTGTCTCCGGTAAGTTATCAAACTGGTGCAGTGCAAAATCAGCAAAGCTATTCTAATGAACAAGTGATAGAGCAGCGTCGTCGTATTAATGCTTATATTCAAGATCATATGTTGCAACAACGCTTAAATCCAGGTGTTGCAGTTGATGGAAATAGTGTGCAAGATGCTGCGGTAAATCCATAATCCGTTGACAGAAATCTTGTCTTATCATGTTAGGAGTTAGCTTGCGTCTTATCCTGCTAGCAATGTTAGTGTTATCTTTTTCGACATACGCTGAAGATGATTTATCAGCAAAAGCTTGGCTTAACAATATGAGCCAAGCAATGCACGATAAACAATTTAAAACCTCCATTATTCAATTACAAGCCGATCATATTCGTCCGCTTGTTTATATTCATGGCATTGTCGACAATAAAGAAGTTGCTTTACTTGAATACCTTAATGGCCCTCCCAAAAATGCGGTACGAGTTGGAAATACTGTTACGTTTATAGAACATGACCAGCAGCCGTATAGTGTCATGGCACCTCGTATTCAAGGTGTTTGGCCTGCAGCTTTATCTGGTGATTTAAGTCAGCTTGAAAAAGGTTATCAATTTGTTATAGGTGGTCGAGCTCGTATTGCTGGACGTCCAGGCCAAATGATCCGTTTAATGGCAAATGATGACAATCGTTATGATGCTCAAGTGTGGATTGATATGGACACTTATTTGCCATTACGGTTTGATAGCCTCAACAAAGACAAACAATTACTTGAACAGACCATGGTCATCGAACTGATTGAATTAACTGAGCCCGCTTCTATTTTAGTTGAAGCTGCGAAGCAAGAATGGCCAGCCGTGATGAACCAAGCCGAACGTACAGATGGTAAAAACTGGCAATTTACTTGGTTGCCACAAGGTTTTGATGTTGTCGTTCGCGATCATCACCGTTTGATTGGAATTCATGAGCCTGTTGAATATGTGGCATTAACAGATGGATTAGCGAATATTTCTGTTTATGTTGGTCGGTCAGGTGAAAATCCAATGCCGAATGAATTACTGATCCGTAATGGTTTGTCTATGGTGGTAGTGCAAGTGGGTGCTCTTGAGGTGGTAGCCATTGGCAAGGTACCTTCTGAAACCTTGGATAAAATTGCCAATAATTTAGTCTTAAAATAAACAATCGCTGATTGATAGGTAAGCCGTGACGCAATGTGATTGTGCCACGGCTTACGTGTTTCTGGTGATAAGATATGAAGGTTAAGTGATATACCTTAGCGGTAAACTTACTTAGCCAATGTGGCGAATTATGCTAAAATAAGTCATTATTTATAGGTTGAGTTTATTAAATGAATAACCACATTCACGAGTCTTCTACTTCTTCAATGATGGAAGAAATTGCCCGAGTGGTTGATTATCAACAAGGCTGGGTAACTGTTGAAGTTGAATTGAAAAGTGCTTGTAATCACTGCGCCAGCAGTGAAAACTGTGGCACTTCAACTATTGCTAAAGCTTTTTCTGTTCATACTCAGCGTTTTTCATTACCGAGTGATAAACCTTGCCTTTCTGGTGACATGCTTAAGATAGGCTTACCAGAAAGTGTGATTATTAAAGCCGCGGCGTTAGTGTATCTGTTACCCTTGATAGGCTTGTTTTTATTTGCAATGGTTGGGCAAATGTTGGCAGCTGGATTAGGTTTTAATACCAATGGTTTTGCAATGTTTTTTGGTGCATTTGGGGCATTGTTTGCGTGGTTTATTGGTAAACACTTTGCCACTCAACTTGAAGCAGATGCTACACCTGTGATCATTGCCCATCTAGGTCAAGAAATTGATATTATTCAAGCAAGCAATTAGTTATTGTTTTTAGTGCGGTCAGTGAGACACTCTTTTAAGCATTTCTATGATACTCATTGACGCAAAATAGTCCCTTGCATCAACCAAAAACTGCTGTAAACCTATTAAAATAGACTCAAAAACACCTCGTTAATACCAATAATTGTAGCAAAATTGATACTATTGGTTAATCTGATTGGTATTACCCCCCTAATCAGGTACAATTTGCCACCTTAATTTTCATCAAATTTAGTAGTAGTCATTGCAGCATAATGAAACACATTAGAAACTTCTCGATTATTGCCCATATCGACCATGGTAAATCAACTTTATCCGATCGCCTGATTCAGGTATGTGGCGGCTTAACTGACCGTGAAATGGCTGCACAGGTTTTAGATTCAATGGATCTAGAACGTGAGCGTGGCATTACGATTAAAGCCCAAAGTGTCACCTTAGATTACCATGCAAAAGATGGTAATACTTATCTACTCAACTTCATTGATACACCAGGACACGTTGACTTCTCTTATGAAGTATCACGTTCTTTGGCTGCTTGTGAAGGTGCATTGTTAGTAGTTGATGCTGGTCAAGGCGTAGAAGCTCAGACATTAGCTAACTGCTATACCGCACTAGAAATGAATTTGGATGTCGTTCCTGTATTAAATAAAATTGACTTACCTCAGGCAGAGCCAGATCGTGTAGCAGCAGAGATTGAAGATATTGTTGGCATTGATGCCATGGATGCTGTGCGTTGTTCTGCAAAGACTGGTGTCGGTGTTGATTTAGTATTAGAAGAAATTATCGCAAAAATCCCTCCTCCAGTGGGTGATGAATCTGCGCCACTACAAGCATTAATTATCGACTCATGGTTTGATGCCTATCTTGGTGTGGTGTCTTTGGTTCGCATTAAAAATGGTGTACTTAAGAAAGGTGAAAAATTTAAAGTGATGTCCACAGGACAAAACTATAACGCCGATCGAGTGGGTATTTTTACACCAAAAGAAAAAGACAAAGCAGAACTTCGTGCTGGCGAAGTGGGTTATGTAATTTCTGGTATTAAAGAAATTCATGGTGCGCCTGTAGGCGATACCTTGACCCATGCAAAAAATGGGGCAGACAAACCTCTTCCAGGTTTTAAACGCGTCAAGCCGCAGGTTTATGCCGGTGTATTCCCGATTTCTACCGATGAGTATGAAAGCTTCCGTGATGCATTGAATAAGTTAAGCTTGAATGATGCCTCTCTGTTTTTTGAACCTGAAACATCATCTGCGTTAGGTTTTGGTTTCCGTATTGGTTTTCTCGGTCTACTCCACATGGAGATTGTTCAGGAGCGTTTAGAGCGCGAATACAATCTGGATTTGATCACCACGGCACCCACAGTGGTTTACGAAGTTATCATGAACAATGGTGATACTATTTATGTTGATAATCCATCTGGTTTACCTGCACTAAATAACATTGAAGAAATTCGTGAACCGATTGTTGAAGCCAATATATTAGTGCCTAAAGAATACTTAGGTAACGTGATTACGTTATGTATTGAAAAGCGTGGCACGCAAACCAATATGGTTTATCACGGTAATCAAGTGGCCTTAACTTATCACTTGCCGATGGCAGAAGTGGTAATGGATTTTTTTGATCGTCTTAAGTCAACGAGCCGTGGTTATGCATCATTAGAGTATAACTTTATTCGCTTCGACGCTGCAGATATGGTTCGGTTAGACATTTTAATTAATGGTGATCGTGTTGACGCTTTAGCGATGATTATTCACCGCAGTAATATTCGTCATCGTGGTTTGGCTTTAGTTGAAAAAATGAAAGAGCTAATTCCTCGTCAAATGTTTGATATTGCAATTCAGGCTGCCGTAGGCAGTCAGATTATTGCCCGTTCAAGTATTAAAGCGTTACGTAAAGATGTAACCGCTAAGTGTTATGGTGGTGACGTTTCGCGTAAGAAAAAACTGCTTAATAAGCAGAAAGAAGGTAAAAAGCGCATGAAGCAAGTCGGTAACGTTGAAGTGCCACAAGAGGCATTCTTAGCGGTATTGAAGTTAAACGATTAATAATAATTAATTGAGTTAATGTGCTAAATAACGCCGCGTATTGCGGCGTTATCGTTATTTTTACTATATATTTTGTAACACTCAACTGGGTGAATGTTTATTCGTTAATCACCATACTGGATTGAGTTTTTTGAGCCTTTGCTCAAGCCATATGGATCCAACACACTCAGCAGGAGATAAATCAGTAATGGCAGCCTATTTTTCACTTATTTTAGTGCTCGTAACCGTTGTTAGCGGAATTATTTGGTTAATTGATGTGGTCTTTTTTGCGCCGAAACGCCGTGAAAATTTATTAGCCGCAGAAGCTAATTCAGCTCAATTGAGCGCAGATGCGATAGACAAAATAATCCGTGAGCCTGTATTAGTTGAAACTGCGCATGCCATTTTTCCGGTGATTGCGTTTGTAATGATTTTACGCTCGTTTATTTATGAACCATTTCAAATCCCTTCGGGTTCAATGATGCCGACCCTCTTAGTGGGTGACTTTATATTGGTTGAGAAGTTTAGTTACGGATTACGCGACCCTGTATGGCGTAGCAAACTGGTTGAAACTGGTGAGCCCGAGCGCGGAGATGTATTTGTATTCAAATATCCTGAAAATCCAAAGCTAGATTATATCAAGCGTGTAGTGGGTTTGCCTGGGGACAAAATTTTTTACCGTAATAAACAACTTATGATCCAAGAGGCATGTGATAGTCAAACAGATTGCCCTGGCGCTCATGTTATTGAGCATACCGAGATTAGCCGTGGCGAGTTTAGCCAAAATGGCACGCCATTAATTCGTTTAAGTGAGCAACTCGGCGATGTTCAGCATGATATTTTGCTTAATCCGTCGCGACCTGATTTCAGACAGCACTTTTATCCACAAGCAGGCCTTCCTGCTGGTGAGTTCGTTGTCCCTCAGGGGATGTATTTTGCGATGGGTGATAACCGTGATAATAGTACCGATAGTCGTTTCTGGGGCTTTGTACCGGAAGAGAATCTTGTCGGTAAAGCGGTAGCCATATGGATTAGTTTTGAATTTGATCGTAAGCCGAGTGATATGTTACCAACATGGATACCAACAGGCGTACGTTTTGACAGAGTAGGTGGAATACATTGATGGAACCCATTAAAAATTTGCCGCGTTTGTGCCGTACTTTAGGTTATGAGTTTAATAATATTGAATTACTTATTCAGGCATTAACACATCGTAGCGCAGCAAATAAACATAATGAGCGTTTAGAGTTTTTAGGTGATTCGATTTTATCGATCATTATATCTGATGCCTTATATCATCAGTTTCCAAAAGCGACAGAAGGTGATTTAAGCCGAATGCGTGCCACCTTGGTTAAAGGTGATACCCTGACGTTAATCGCTATAGAGTTCAAATTAGGCGACTATTTATACTTAGGTCCTGGTGAGCTCAAAAGCGGTGGTTTTAGACGCGAATCTATTTTAGCCGATGCCGTGGAAGCCATTATTGGTGCTGTCTACCTTGATGCCGATCTTGAAGTTTGCCGTAAGTTATTATTATCATGGTATCAAGCACGCTTAGCTGAAATAAAACCAGGCATTAATCAAAAAGATCCAAAGACAATTTTACAAGAACATCTACAAGGGTTTAAGAAACCATTGCCTGATTATCAAGTTGTCGCTGTAGAGGGTGAAGCGCATGAGCAAACCTTTACTGTAGAATGCCGAATTAGTGAATTAGATAAAGTTGTCACCGGTGTGGCAAGTTCAAGAAGAAAAGCTGAACAGCTTGCTGCTGCTCAGGTATTGGAGCTACTGAATAAATGACCAAAAAAACAGACTTGCCAGCAGGTGATAGCCAAGAACCTAGCTTAGATGAACTGCTGGCAAGGATGAACCAAGCAGCACCAAACGCCAATGCAACGTTTGATGTAACCTATTGTGGCATGGTGGCAATTGTCGGTCGCCCTAATGTGGGCAAGTCGACTCTTTTGAACAAGCTACTTGGGCAAAAAGTCAGTATTACGTCAAAAAAACCGCAAACAACGCGTCATCGAATTATGGGTATCCATACCGATGGCCCAAGCCAAATTGTATTTATTGATACACCAGGTCTGCACATCGAAGAAAAACGTGCCATTAATCGCTTAATGAATCGTGCTGCTGCCAGTTCGTTAGCTGATGTGGCAATGGTTATTTTTGTTGTTGATGGTATGACGTGGACTGCTGATGACGAGATGGTGTTGCAAAAGCTTCAGCATCGTAATGATGACCGCAAAATTATCTTAGCCATTAATAAAGTCGACAATATTAAAGATAAAGAATCGTTATTTCCTTATTTAACTGAATTGGCTCAAAAATTTGATTTTGACGAAATTTTGCCAATATCAGCGACTAAGGGCACTAACATACAACGTATTTTAGATATGGCCCGTGAATCGTTACCTGAAGCACCATTTTATTTTCCTGAAGACTATGTGACAGATCGCTCACAACGTTTTATGGCATCTGAAATTGTTCGTGAAAAATTAATGCGTTTTCTTGGGGATGAACTTCCCTATGATGCCACTGTAGAAATTGAACAGTTTAAAATGATGGATAATGGTGTTTACCAGATTAATGCGTTAATTTTGGTTGAACGTGAAGGCCAAAAACGCATGGTCATTGGCAATAAAGGTGAACGTATTCGCACGATTGCAACTCAAGCCCGTTTAGATATGGAAACATTATTTGATAACAAAGTGTTTCTTGAAGTGTGGGTAAAAGTGAAATCTGGTTGGGCTGATGATGAACGTGCATTAAGAAGTCTAGGCTATGGCGAAGACTAAATATTTTTTTGTATTATTGATTATTTGTGTTTAAGCATGGCCACTATGCAACGTGGCTATGTGCTTCATCATCGTCAATTTCGTGAATCGAGCGTAATTGTCAATTTGCTGATAGAAGGCGTTGGACGGGTCGATGCAATTACCCGAGTGGGCTCAGGTAAACGGTCTATAAAAAGCATCTTGCAACCATTTCAGCCTCTAATTATCCAATTCAGTGCTAAATCAGAAGCAAAAAATCTGGGTTTAAAAAACATTACTCATATTGAAGCCGCTGCGCCTGCTATGCCGTTAGGTGGTTATAGTCTCTATTCTGGTTTTTACCTTAATGAGTTATTGGTTCGCCTTTTATCAGTGGAACATCAAGCTGAAGGGTTGTTTTTAGACTATCACCGAGCGTTACTCGCACTAGCTAAGCAGTTTTGCTCAAGTCACCTTCGCTATTTTGAAATGGCACTGTTATTAGAGTTAGGTGCTTTGCCTTCTCTTTCCTATGATACCCAAGGTGATTTGCTTGATAAGCATTGTCAGTATCGATTTATTACCGAGAGTGGTTTCCTCCCAGTTGTAACCACTCAAGAATCATATTTTTCTCATGGGAAAGGCTGTTTATCTGGGGCAATGTTGCTAGCATTAGCCGCGCAAGATCTACAACCCGATCAGTTCAATCAAGCCAAAGGGTTAATGCGTTATTTACTGAACCCATTACTAGGTAACAAGCCATTATTAAGTAGGCAATTATTCAGTAAGAAAGCGGATTAGCATATAATATTTATTCAACCAAACACATGAACCCAATACGATACTGTTTTATATCATCGTTGGTATTGTGTGTTTTCTCAGTGTTATTTATTACGTTAAGGAGCTCGATGTGAGCGGAATATTATTAGGTATAAACATCGATCATATCGCGACACTTCGTCAAGCACGCGGTACTCTGTATCCTGATCCTGTCCATGCAGCAGCAGTAGCGGAACATGCAGGGGCTGATGGTATTACTATTCATTTACGTGAAGATCGCCGCCATATTCAAGACCGTGATGTATATCTATTGGCTAAGACCTTAAAAACAAGAATGAATTTTGAGTTCGCAGTGACTGAGGAAATGATTTCGATTGCCTGTGAAGTTAAACCTGCTTATGCGTGTTTAGTCCCCGAGAAGCGTGAGGAGCTGACTACAGAAGGTGGTCTTGATGTCGCTGGTCAATTAGACAAGATAAGTTCTGCAGTGACTCGTTTAGCTGCAAAAGGCATTAAAGTGTCATTATTTATCGATGCTAATAAAGCCCAAATAGATGCTTCTGTGGCTTGTGGTGCACCTTATATCGAAATCCACACAGGCTGTTATGCTGATGCTAGCACCGATGATGAACAGGCTATCGAGTTAGCTAGGATCACTGAAATGGCGCAATATGCCCATAGTAAAGGGTTAGTGGTTAACGCTGGTCACGGGTTGCATTATCACAATGTTAAAGCTATAGCGGCTATTCCCGAGATTTACGAGCTTAATATCGGTCATGCAATCATTGCTAGAGCCGCTATTGATGGCTTAGATACTGCAGTCAGAGATATGAAAAAGCTTATGCTTGAAGGTCGTAGAGGCGAGTAATGGCAATTATAGGGATAGGTACCGATATTGTTGAGATAGCCCGAATAGCTGAGCAGCGAGAACGCCTAGGTGACAGATTAGCTAAACGGGTACTGACAGAGTCAGAACTAACAACTTACTTGCAATCAAAACAACCTGAGCGATTTTTGGCGAAACGGTTCGCCGCCAAAGAAGCGGCAGCAAAAGCCTTGGGTACCGGGATTGGCAGAGGGGTATCGTTCCAACATATTCATATCGATAATGATGACAATGGTGCACCGCTGATTAGTTTTACAGATGGCGCATTGGCAAGGCTTGAACTATTAACGGGCAATCGATGTTTTATCAGTATTGCCGATGAAAAACATTATGCTGTAGCCACCGTTGTGTTAGAAAGTTGATGTGAATAACATTAGGCTATTTATTAAAGGCGCATTAGCGCCTTTTTTGTAGGCTTTTAAAATCCACTGAAGTGGGGTAAGTTAACAAAATAATAACTATAACTAGAGAGACTCAAAATGAAATCTGCAGTTGAACAACTTTCAACCTATAAAAGCGTACACTTAAACCCGAAAAATATTAACACTCACTTTATTGGTGTGCCTATGATTATTTGGTCGGCATTTTTAATGCTGGGGACACTTCGATTTGCATGGCTGGACTATCAAGTTAGTGCCGCGATGATATTAACTGTTGTGGTATTAGGCTATTACATGGCACTTCACTTGCGCTTGGCACTTGGTTTAGTGTTATTTATTTTGCCAGTTTTATATACCAGTGAACTAGTTGTTCATACCTCTCATCCATTTTATATCGCGATTAGCATTTTTATTATTGGTTGGGTGATACAGTTTGTTGGCCATAAATATGAAAAGGCTAAACCTGCTTTTATGGATGATTTGAATCAATTATTGATTGGACCATTTTTTTTGATGGCGGAATTGTATTTTATCTTCGGTTGGGAGAAAGAGTTAGCCGCTGAAATAACACCTATTGCAAGAGAGAAGCGCCGTGCATTGGAAAATAAACGTCGTAGTTTATAAGATGATGTTTCAACAGTCATAAAAAAGGCGCTATTAGCGCCTTTTTTATTAGCCATAGGCTATTTATTCGGTATCATCGATTAGTTGTAAATTATCAGGCAAAACCCTAACTGTTTTAATTCTATTATCTGCAACATCAATAACTTCAATTCGGTAATCTGCAATACGCAAACTGGTACCCGCAGCCGGAATGTCTTCGATAAACTCAATGATTAAACCATTTAATGTTTTCGGCCCGTCAATTGGCAGATCCCATTTCATTTCTTTATTAAGGTCGCGAATGTTAATGGTAGCATCAATTAGAAAACTACCATCTTGCTGAACATTAATCTCTTCACTGGCAGTGGGGAGCATTGAAGTAGTAAAATCTCCGACAATTTCTTCAAGAATATCTGCTAGGGTTACTAAGCCCTGAATATCACCATATTCATCAACAACGAGTCCGATGCGTTCTTTATTTTGCTGGAAATTACTTAACTGAACGTTCAGCGGGGTACCTTCAGGAATAAAGTATAATTCTTTGACTGCACGGAGCAAAGACGACTTACTGAACTGCTCTTTTGATTGTAAACGCAATGCATCACGTAAATGAATAAACCCTACGGCATCATCAATATTATCTCTATAAACCAATACTCTAGTATGTGGACTGTGAGTCACTTGTTTATTAATCAATTTAAAATCGTCATTGACGTTTATGGCATAAATATCTGAGCGTGAAATCATTATGTCTTCAACGGTGACTTTTTCTAAATCTAAAATCGACAACAACATTTCTTGGTGACGTTGTGGAATGAGCGCTCCAGCTTCATGTACAACTGTGCGGAGTTCTTCTTGGCTTAAAGCATCATTTGTTTTGACGGTTTTGATACCCATCATACGAAGAAATACCGTGGTAATTAAGTTGATTGCCTTCACTAATGGCGAAAGCAAAATTAATAACCAGCCTAATAAAATGCTCGATGGAAATGCAATACGTTCAGGGTACAAAGCCGCAAACGTTTTGGGTGTGACTTCAGCAAACACTAACACCACTATGGTCAAAACACCTGTAGCAATAGCAACACCCATGTCACCAAACAAGCGCATACCGATAATCGTCGCAATGGCCGAGGCTAGAATATTAACCAGATTATTACCAATGAGTATTAACCCAATAAGTCTATCTGGGCGATCGAGTAACTTTAAGGCTCGAAGGGCACCTTTATGCTCATTGGAAGCGAGATGTCGTAAGCGGTAGCGGTTGAGGCTCATCATGGCGGTTTCTGAGCCAGAGAAATAAGCAGAAATCACAATTAAAACCAAAAGAAAAATAAGAAGTGCGCTGGTAGATATAGCGTCCAAAAAAGGGGCCCCATGAGGTGGTGTGAAATTGACCAAAAGGTCAAATAGTCATTAATTTAACGGCCATTATTTATTATTGGCCGTTAGAGTCAAGTTATCTTGTTTATTTTTCAATGAGGCAAAATGTTTTTTGAGTGTAACCGATATTAAAACTAGTTTAATATCAACTCTTTAACTATTCTAGCGCCAAAGTAAGCTAAAGACAGTAAGCCAGCGCCAGATAAACTGTAAATCACTGCCGTACGAATTCTACAGCCAACAGTATACTGTTGCCACAACATAACGGCATACACAATCCAAGCAATTATTGATAATACCGCTTTATGCCCTTGACCATCAGAAAACATATTCTCTAAAAAAACAAATCCGGTCACTAGTGACAAACTTAATAAAATAAAACCAATAATAATGAGATGGTATAGTTGTTTCTCTACCGTCATTAATGGCGGCATTGCTGGACTCATCATCATCTGTTTTTTCTTAAGCTTATTTTGAATAAACCATAGTTGAACAGCGTACATAGCAGCAATCAATAAAGCACTGTAGGCCATTAGTGATAACACGACATGTGCGAGAAGTTCTGGGTGCATGTCGAAGTGAGTAATATATTGTGGTGGCAGTAACCATAAAAGTGCCACAGATATTATTGCACAGGCATATACCACAGGAACAACAATGATCACTTTAAGTCGCGGCATTGTAATGGTAAAGGCTAATGCCATCATCCAGCTAACCAAAGAAATTACGTTGGTTAAACTAAAATTTTGTCCATCAGCTGTAAAAATAGCATCTGAAAGCGCAAATCCATGCATGATCACAGCAAGACCTGAAGCCACCATGACCGCTTTGCGATTTGGTCCTTCGATGTGAAAAAGTCGGCTTGTGACTAAAACCAACGCTAAGCAATAAAATAGCATGGCTGCCGCTGAAAAAATAACCATTAAAAATCAACCTATCAAAGTAGTTTATGCTGAAAAAATGCGTAGTGAGTGTTGAACAATACTATCAAAACATCACATTTTCATTATTTGTCTTAGATTAACATGATCAGGACCCAATAGGGCAGTGACCTAAGACTCAAAATTTAACAGTTTCCTGCCTTAAGCGGTAATTAATTTACGTTAAAGTGAGTTTGTGTTTGAGTTCTTCGTGTTGCAAGTATCGTAATTTGGAGTGGCTTGGGTATAATAGGTTCAATTATCGATATGCTTAAAAGAGCCGTTCAATGTTTGAAAATTTATCTGACAGACTGTCACGCACATTAAAAAACATTAGTGGCCGTGGTCGCTTAACAGAAGACAACGTTAAAGAAACCCTTCGTGAAGTGCGTATGGCACTGCTTGAAGCGGATGTCGCTTTACCTGTTGTTAGAGACTTCGTTAACAGCGTAAAAGAACGCGCTGTGGGTCAAGAAGTGTCAAAAAGCTTAAGCCCAGGGCAAGCTTTTATTAAAATTGTTCAAAGCGAACTTGAAAGAGCCATGGGTGAGGCGAATGAAGCCCTCGACTTAGCGGCTATTCCTCCTGCCGTTATTATGATGGCGGGTCTTCAAGGTGCGGGTAAAACAACCTCAGTAGCAAAATTAGGTAAATTTTTACGTACACGTCATAAAAAATCCGTTCTGGTGGTCAGCGCTGACGTTTATCGCCCTGCAGCGATTAAACAGCTTGAAACACTAGCAGAAGAAGTCGAAGTCGAGTTCTTTCCATCTGACGTGAGCCAAAAGCCGGTAGATATTGCTAAAGCAGCAATAAGCTATGCAAAATTAAAATTCATTGATGTGGTCATTGTTGATACAGCAGGTCGTCTGCATGTTGATGAAGCCATGATGGATGAAATCAAACAGCTGCATGCCACTGTTAATCCTGTTGAGACCTTGTTTGTTGTTGATGCGATGACAGGTCAAGATGCCGCTAATACAGCTAAAGCATTTAATGAAGCGTTACCATTAACGGGTGTTATTTTAACAAAAGTCGATGGTGATGCTCGTGGTGGTGCGGCGTTATCTATTCGTAGTATTACGGGTAAACCAATTAAATTCTTAGGTGTTGGTGAAAAAACCGATGCATTAGAACCGTTCCATCCAGACCGTATTGCGTCACGCATTTTAGGTATGGGTGACGTGTTATCATTAATTGAAGAAGTTGAACGTGGCGTCGATAAAGACAAAGCGATGAAACTGGCTTCAAAAGTTAAGTCAGGTGGCAGTTTCGACCTTGAAGATTTTCGTGAGCAATTACAGCAAATGAAAAACATGGGCGGGATGATGAACATGATTGAGAAACTTCCGGGTGTAGGACAATTACCACCAGAAGCATTAGCTCAAGTTCAAGATGGTAAAATGACTGGTCAGATGGAAGCCATTATTAATTCGATGACATCTAAAGAACGCAAAAATCCAGATGTCATTAAAGGTTCTCGTAAACGTCGAATCGCTGTCGGTTCTGGCACTCAAATTCAAGATGTTAACCGCTTATTGAAGCAATTCACCCAAATGCAGAAAATGATGAAAAAGATGTCTGGTAAGGGTGGAATGAAGAAAATGATGCGTGGAATGGGCGGAATGTTACCTCCAGGGATGAAGTTTCCTGGTAGATAATAACAACATCTTTCAAGTATTAAATCAGTTTACTTACATTCAATCAGTTGGTTAGGTTAAATGCTTGGCTTTATTACAACAAAACCGATGAGCTAAAAATCATCGGTTTAGGTTGCAATAGTTCAAAAGTCAGGTAAAATCTTCCGGCTTTCTTTCTGGGACTCTTTGCGAACACGGAGTTCCAGTTTTTATTTTTGCTTCTAGCAAATCATTAGAGGAATAAAACGCATGGTTACCATTCGTTTAGCTCGTGGCGGCGCAAAAAAGCGTCCATTTTACAATATCGTTGTTGCTGATAGCCGCAATGCTCGTGACGGTCGTTTCATCGAACGTGTTGGTTTTTTCAATCCATTGGCTCGTGGCCAAGAAGAAACTTTACGTTTAGATCTTGATCGTGTTGAGCATTGGGTTGCTACTGGCGCTGCAACATCTGAGCGTGTTGCAAAACTGATCAAAGACGCGCGTAAAGCTGTTGCTTAATTGCGTATAAGGTATAGATAGATGAGTAGTGACCAAGAACTAGTTGTACTGGGTAAGTTAGGCTCCAGTCATGGTATTAAAGGTTGGCTAAAAATCACTTCCTATACCGATTCTGTTGAAGGTATTTTCGATTATTCGCCTTGGCTTATAAAAGAACAAGGCGTTTGGCGTGAAGTTAAGGTTGCTCAGTGGCGTTTTCAAGGTAAAGCTGTTGTGGCTGAACTAGAAGGTGTTGCTACCAGAGAAGATGCGCAAATGCTCACAAATTGTGAAATTGCCATTAAGTCTGAGCAAATGAAAGAATTGGATGACAGTGAATTCTATCATCGTGATCTTATCGGCTGCGAAGTGACCAATATAAACGGCTATAACATGGGTACAGTCGATCAGATCGTGGCAACAGGATCGAACGACGTATTATTGATTAAAGCTAATGCCAAAGATGCCTTCGGCAAAGCGGAACGTATGATCCCCTTTGTCCCTGAGCAGTTCATCAAACAGGTGGATTTGCAAGGGAAACAGATTTTAGTGGATTGGGATCCTGACTTCTAAGTCGAGGTGCAACATATGTGGTTAGGGGTAATAACCCTGTTTCCAGAGATGTTTCGTGCTGTTACAGACTTTGGGGTTACGGGTCGAGCCGTGAAAAACGGCCTGCTAAAGGTGCAAACGTGGAATCCTCGGGATTTCACCCATGATAGACATAATACTGTGGACGACCGACCTTATGGTGGTGGACCTGGTATGTTGATGATGGTGCAACCTTTGCGTGATGCTATCCATGCAGCTAAAGCAGCTGCAGGTGATAGGGCAAAAGTGATTTATCTGTCTCCTCAGGGACGTAAGCTGGATCAGCAAGGCGTAACTGAGTTGGCTAAATCACATAGTTTGATTTTAGTGTGTGGTCGATACGAAGGTGTTGATGAACGCATTATTCAAACAGAAGTTGATGAAGAATGGTCTATCGGTGATTACGTACTTTCGGGTGGCGAATTACCAGCAATGACATTAATCGATTCAGTTGCTCGCTTAGTACCTGGTGTATTAGGTAAGCAAGCGTCAGCAGAGCAAGATTCTTTCTCTGATGGATTACTGGATTGTCCTCATTATACTCGCCCTGAACAATTGGATGGTCTTGACGTACCCGCAGTGCTGCTAAGCGGTGACCACGAAAAAATTAGACTCTGGCGTTTACAACAAAGTATCGGAAGAACTTTTTTGAGGCGACCAGAATTATTTGAAAATCTAGCTCTGACTGACGAACAAACGACTTTATTAGCGCAGTTCGTGAATGAAACGGACAAGTCCGCATAGTCAACGCTCAGTTATTACTAGGATGGAGTAATTATGAACAACATCATTAAAATGCTCAACGATGAGCAAATGAAAACAGATGTGCCTGATTTTGGTGCTGGTGATACAGTAGTAGTTCAAGTACGTGTTAAAGAAGGTGAAAAAGAGCGTCTTCAGGCTTTTGAAGGTGTGGTAATCGCTAAGCGTAACCGTGGTCTGCATTCAGCATTCACAGTACGTAAAATATCTAATGGTGAAGGTGTTGAGCGTGCTTTCCAGACGCATAGCCCATTAATTGCTAGCATCGAAGTTAAGCGTCGCGGTCGTGTTCGTCGCGCTAAACTGTACTATTTACGTGAGCGTTCAGGTAAGTCTGCACGTATCCGTGAAAAATTGGCAACTAAGTAATAGTTACCGATACAGAATAAAGATGCAGTGTTCGCACAACAACCCGCCGAAAGGCGGGTTTTTGTTTGTAGAGCTTTTAAAAATTGTGGGGCTTTTAATAACAACGAATAAAGCGTTCACAGCGTGCAAACACAGAGCGTATGGTTGGCGTTGTTCTTGTGCACGAAATATCATCGATTAAGTAATTTTTTATGCTTTGTGTAAATAAGCCTTGCTCTCGGACCTTGGTACAGGCATAGTTGCTCTAAGGTGTAATGGTGTAGCGTTACAAAAATACAGGTTAGCTATCCAATACCAATAAAACAAACCTATTAGTGACCGCAGGTCAGTTGTCAAAAGAGAGTGTTAAGTATGCAACAAGATACCATTAATAATGTGTACATCAGTTCAGAGCAAGTGCTAGTGACTCCAGCAGAGTTAAAGCAAGAACTTCCATTATCAACTCATGCTTATCAATATATTCTTAATGCACGTAAACAAGTATCCGATATTGTCCACAAACGCGATAATCGCGTGCTTGTAGTGACGGGGCCTTGCTCCATCCATGATATTGCAGCGGCAAAAGAGTATGCATTAAAACTTAAAAAGTTACATGATGAGCTCAGTGACGACTTCTACATTTTAATGCGAGTGTACTTCGAGAAACCTCGCACAACCGTCGGTTGGAAAGGCTTGATTAATGATCCTGATATGGACGAATCATTTGATGTTGAAAAAGGACTAAGAATGGCTCGTGAACTCATGATTTGGCTTGCAGAGCTTGAATTACCTATCGCTACGGAAGCGCTGGATCCGATCAGCCCACAGTATATGTCTGAGTTAGTTACTTGGTCTGCAATTGGCGCAAGAACCACCGAGTCGCAAACTCATCGTGAAATGGCTTCAGGTCTATCTATGCCGGTAGGTTTTAAAAATGGTACCGATGGCAAGTTAGAGGTAGCAATCAATGCATTAAAGTCCGCTGCTAATAGTCATCGTTTTATGGGAATTAATCAAGAAGGCCAAGTTGCGTTGCTTAAAACGGCTGGGAATCCAGATGGGCACATTATTTTACGCGGAGGCATAGCGCCTAATTATGATGCGGCTAGTGTTGCAGAAAGTGAGGTACAGATCCATAAGGCAAAACTCAGTGCGCGTTTAGTCGTAGATTGCAGCCATGGTAATTCCTCAAAAGATCACCAGCGCCAAAAACAGGTTTGTGAAGATGTATTTAACCAAATTGAAGCAGGCAATAAATCTATCATTGGTGTTATGCTTGAAAGTAACCTCAATGAAGGTAATCAGAGTTCAGATAAACCCTTAGCAGAGCTAAAATATGGTGTATCTGTTACTGACGCATGCATTGATTGGGACGTCACTGAAACTATTTTAAGACAAGGCGCTAACCAGTTGTCTGCAGTATTACCTACTCGGTTCAATACACTACAGGTTGCCAACGGTTGATGAATAAACACATGAACGAAAAGACTACTGCTGATCTAGAAAATCTGCGAGATTTAATTGATGGCGTTGACCAACAATTGTTACATTTACTGCGGAAACGTCTTGATTTAGTTGCTCAAGTTGGCGCGGTTAAACATTCTGCAGGGGTGCCAATTTATGCACCTCAGCGTGAAGCATCAATGTTAGCCAAGCGTAGAGCTGAAGCGCAAAAAATGAATATTTCACCTCAGTTGATTGAGGATATTTTACGTCGCTTAATGCGCGAGTCTTATCTGAATGAAAAAGATGTGGGCTTTAAGCAAGTTAAGCAAGATTTAGGTCATGTTGTGGTGGTTGGTGGCGAAGGTAAACTTGGACAATTATTTACCCAAATGCTCACTTTATCGGGTTATCAGGTAAAAAGTATTGATAAAAATGATTGGCAGGATGCTGAAGCAATATTTGATGGTGCTGGCTTAGTAATTGTTACAGTGCCGATTAATGTTACTTGTGATGTGATTGTAGAAAAGTTAACTCAATTACCAGAAACCTGTATTTTAGCCGATTTAACGTCGATTAAAGAAAAACCACTAGCAGCAATGCTTGAAGCCCATAAAGGCCCTGTAGTGGGTTTACACCCAATGTTTGGACCAGATGTAGGCAGCCTTGCAAAACAGGTTGTGGTGGTATGTCATGGTCGCCAAGCCGAAACTTACCAGTGGTTATTACAACAAATTGAAATTTGGGGCGCTCGCATCGTTGAAGCAGAAGCTGAACGGCATGATAAGGCAATGCAGTTAGTACAGGCTATGCGTCACTTTTCGACTTTCGTTTATGGTCTAAACCTGTGTAAAGAAGAAGCTGATATTGATAACTTGTTGCAGTTTAGCTCACCCATTTATCGTTTAGAGTTGGCAATGGTTGGGCGATTATTTGCTCAAGATCCCGAATTATATGCCGATATTATTTTTGCACAGCAAGGAAGTCAGCATGCCATTAGCGACTACCTCGATAACTACCGTGATGCTTTAGCCATGTTGAAATCGGGTAACCGCCAAGAATTTATTACGCAATTTCAACGAGTCGCCAAATGGTTTGGCGATTTTGCTCCGCAGTTCCAACAGGAAAGTCGAGCAATGTTGCAATCCGTTAACGATATGAAAGGGAGTTAACTTTATTTAGGGCCTGTTGATCTTCCAAGGTTGTTTTTGCAGCGAATTGTTGGTCATTTGTACAAGGCAGAGACTTTGTGGTGTAGTTAATCTACATAAAAAGTCGATAACGCAGTAAAAATGACCAACAAACGCTGCCCGAAGGGTTCGGCTAAAAACGTTTTACTCTTTGTTGAGCGAATTTAGCTTAGATTGCTAGGCAGCAATCCGCTCGCCTCAATTAAAACGTTTTTATCTCGAACAAAATTTAACCTGCAAAGATCAACAGACCCTAGTGTTAAATGAATGATTATTAATTGATGTTAACATTGCGAAATAATCATACAAGGCTTATGGTTAATTATACGCTAATTTAAATTCCGTGTTGATTTTGTAAGTGCGGTTGCTTTTGGAGGAACCCCATGTCGATGATGCCATCGCATATGTTACCCGTTCAACAGGTTGAAGATAATTCTTTAGGGCATTTCCTTTATGGTTTAATGAGTGCCTTTCCATTATTTTTTATACCGGTTTTGTTGAGTCTTTGGCTTAATCTTATCCAAAAAAATGTTAATCCCCATTCCGTATTAGGCAGTCACTTACGTTGGCAACGGATGAGCATTATTGGTTTATGTCCTTTTTTTATTGCTGGATATTTTCTCAGTCCACTTTGGTTAAGTTTACCTGTGTATATTCTTGGTATTAGTTGGTTTACTTATCGTATTTTTAAAGGTTGGATAAGCCTCAATGATGGTATTGCGGTGTAGAGTAAACACGATATAAATAAAAATGCCGAGATAATATCTCGGCATTTTTATTGGTTAATTAATCTAGCTATAGGGTTAATGTGCTTGGTATAAATCATGGATCAGTTCAGCATGAGATATCTGGTCTTGATGTAAAATGATAATACCATCACCTTTTAATTGGTTAACTGCGATAGCATGAGTATTAACAAGTGAAACGTTACCGCTAAAACTAGTATTAACAATAATGGGTAAATGACTGCGTGATTTCACCTCAACCAATCCGGCTAAATCGAGACTTAATTGCTCTGGGTGGGTAAAACTTCGCACACCAGATTCACATAATCCGAGTTGTTGATTACCGTAACTGAGCACTGTGTCGGCGGCATGTAACCAGTCATCGATACTGGCCATAGTGTTACGTTCTAATATTACGGGTAAATTAACTGAGCCAATTAACGTTAGCATGTCAGGGTTATACATTTGTTTGCCACTTAAAATCAACATGTCTGCTAATTGACTCGCAACAGCAAATTCTTGTTCTTGCTCTATTTGCATTACACATAATAATCCAGCTTGCTCTATGACTTGTGCATGTTGCTTTAATTGTTGTTCATTAAGTTGTTGTTTCAAATCATTTAGCACAATGGCTTGAAAGCCCGACTCTTTGATAATCTTAGCTTGGGCGGCTAGGTCTGTATTGTCTATCGGTAAGTTAACTTGTTGCAATGCGCTGAATTGTCCTGCACCTATTTGTAAGTGTTTACAGAATAATTGGGTATCTTGTGAATTGTAATCGCGCGAATGTTTAGCATGACTGATCGGTAATGGCTTGATTGGCTGTTGTTTCGAACTGTCAGGTTCAATCAATAACTGAGCTTGCGATAGTTGTGTTGGTTTCACTGTTTCACAAGGATAGCAGCCTAGGACTTTAATAAAACGGGTAAGTCGTTCGAGTTCTTTGATAGCTTGCTGGACTTCCGTGGTTGCTAAATTACCATCAATATCGAGATAAAACATCTCTTCCCATGGTGTACCAGGAATAGGGCGAGATTCTAACTTACTCATATTTAAATTATGAGCTTTAAGAACCAATAGTGCTTCAACCAATGCGCCTGGTTTTTGTCCGGTCGCCATAATTAAAGTCGTTTTAGCCGGAAGCTGTGAAGGTACTGCAGAGGCTTTTCTTGCGACTACAATAAAGCGACTTTGGTTGATTTTTTGGTTTGCTAAACCTTGTTCAATTGCAATCAGATGATATAACGATCCGCCTTCAGCACTGCCAATCGCGCCGACAGAGTTACAGTCAGCTTCAACGACTTTGGCCATAGCCTCTGCGCTACTGGAGCAATACTCGAGTTTAACATCAGGGTGCTGGCTTAAATAACGGCTACATTGACTGATTGGTTGCGGGTGAGCATAAATTGTTTTAATGTCTGCAAGTTTACTATCCGGTTTAGTCAGTAAACAATGTCCTACTTCAATAGTCGTTTCACCGACAATCGATAGCGTTGTATGTTGCAGCACATCATACACTTCGTTGATAGATCCTGATGAGGTATTCTCAATCGGCAAAAAGCCATAATCGGCATGACCTGATTCAACGGCATTAACGATGTCATCGAAACTTTTACAACCAAAATCCAGCATTTCGACTTGGCGACGTGAACAGTAACGGCTGGCTGCCAAATATGAGTAAGATCCTCTAGCACCTAAATATGCAACAGTATACTGCTGCTTTTGTGTGTCAGGGTTTGCTCTGCCATGCAAATAAGTTTGTTGAAATAAAACTGAATCTTCAATAATACTTTGATATAGAGAAATAACAAAGTGAGCATCGAGTCCTTGCTCACGCCCTTGTTGTACGAGTCTCTCTAGCAGTTCTTTTTCTCGTTGGGTGTCTCTAATCGGTCTAACATCAATTTCTTTACTACGTGCTACATTTAAGCTCAATTGGCGGCGTTTGGATAATAACGCTAACAAAGATTTATCCAGAGCAGTTATCTGTTCGCGAGTTTGATTTAACTCAGGTGGTTTTTGCATATTGACCTCAATGTAACGCTACATACTGTCTTACCGATATACAGCAGTGTTTATATGACAAAAAAGCCTCCCAGTTGGGAGGCTTTTTGAATTTTCAGTTTCGTTTTTACACAGAAAATCCGCCTCCGAGGGTGGGCTGAATAAAAAAGAAAATAAAAAGGTTAAATAGTTTTTTGTTCATGACTTAAAACTAAAGCTCTGACTGACGGCTGTCAATGTAATTTTACTCATCAAGGTGTTGTTTAGCTTATTATAGCTAAAAGAAAGCGCACCCTGAGGTGCGCTGGTTAGATATCAATAATTTCAAGCTGCTTTTTCCTCCTTATGCATACTCAAACTCGCTTTCCGAATCATCTGTTAATGATTCTCGGCGTTGAGCCTGGGGTTTATGGGTCAGGCGATTTAGCTGTTTCTCCAGCTTTTGTCCCATTGCAGTGATTGCTGCATATAGGTTTTCACTTTTTGCCTGGGCGAATAGCTCTCCACTAGGTAATCCAACTGAGGCCTCTATTTTAAATAACTGCTTTTCTTGAGTAATAATGATATGTGGGTTAATTAACTGAATATCATGTCGAGATAATTTTTCTAATCTTCCTTCAATACGTTCGCGAATAAGGGCAGTGACTTCAAGTTGTTTGCTAGTGATTTTCAGCATATTTGGAACCTTCTTGTTGTTTGCTTAAGTTCAGATTACCAAGGTTAACCATAAAAAGTGTGATATATATCACGTTTTGTGTGACTGTAGTTATCGAGTGCGGCTTATTTGATCGCTTAGACATTTTTCATCAAAAAGTGCCAAAATGTACTTGTATTACGGTTCAGATAGGCTCATATTTAGTTGGATAAGTCATTCCTAAATTAACTTTTTTACTGCTTGAATCCCCCATTTTACTACTCTTAAGTCCTGCTCTATAGGTGCTGCCTATTGAATATCTTCCTATGTCTATTAAATATTGCCTAAATTACCCACAAACTGATACTAGTGTGATTTAATTCATTTTTGTTTAGCTTATAATCTAACCATAGATAAAAAGATATGGGCTGATATTAATGAGTATAGATCAACAAAAAATAAAGGTGTGGGATATTCCTACCCGTTTATTTCATTGGGTAATGGTATGTCTGTTTGGTGGATTATGGTGGACTGCTGACATTGGAGAAATGCAATGGCATCAAGTATTGGCGTATTTATTAATGACGCTGATTGCTTTTAGATTAATTTGGGGTTTTGTTGGTAGTGAAACCGCCAAGTTTAGTGACTTTTTTGTTTCACCTAAAAAAGTGATTGCTTACGTAAAAGCTCAACCAAAACCAGTATCACTAGGTCATAATCCATTAGGTGGGTATATGGTGATAGCGTTGTTAAGCCTACTTGTGTTGCAGTTAATCACAGGGCTATTTGCCACAGATGATATTTTTACTGAAGGTCCATTAATGTATCTTGTATCGTCAGATACTGCAGGGTGGTTAACATGGCTGCATAAAACCAATTTTAACCTTATTCTCGGTTTGGCAGTGATCCATATTATTGCTGTAATAGCCTATGTCATAAAGGGCGACAATATCCTTAAGGCCATGTTTACTGGTTATAAATATGTTAGTGAGCAAGTGTCTTCTCCCAAGTTACGTTCACCTTGGATCGCGTTAGCAATAGGACTGGTCATTTTTGCGTTTATTTGGTGGTTGTTACTCGAACCTGTTGTCAGTTATTTATAATTTAAAGCTAATAAAAAAGCCCACATTTGTGGGCTTTAATCATTTTGCTACAGAACAGAGTAACCTCGAAATAGCCTGAAGCGGAAAATCAAACTAATTGCTGCCCCATTCAAAAGCTTACCAAATTAGTCTTTTTTGTAAACGTCGTGACAACCTTTACAGCTTTTGCCCGTATTACCGAAAGCTTGTTTGATTTGGTTTTTATCGTTCGTTTTAGCTGCAACAACTAACGCAGCAGCATTAGTTTGAAATGTTGTCATTTTGCTATCAAAATCAGCTTTGTCTTGCCAAATTTTAGCTAAGGCTTCTGTGTCGCCTTTATCAGAACCGACAATAAAACCTTCATGTGGTATTTTTGATAATGCTGCAACATTTTCTGCACGAGTGCTGAATACTGCTGCATCAAAAGGTTTTTTACCTTTCATCATCGCAGCCATATCACCAAAGTTATAACCAATTAAGCTGAATGCAGCTTGGCGATATTCAATCGCATCAGCAGGTTCTTTAAAATTATTTGCAAACACAGCAGGGATAATCATTGTTGTTGCCGCAATGGCTAATAATATTTTTTTCATCGTCATCCTTCACTCTTTGTTGATGATACTGGTTCCATAAGCATTTTTAATCATGACACACATACTGTTATGAGAATAAATGTGTAATCAATCACACTTTATTCTACACAATTTTATTGCATATTTGCGATATGTTTTATCAGTTGCTTTCAATTTTACGGTTATATAATTCATTACAGCTTAAGTTAGGAGCATTTTTGCAAGTCGGGACAGTTCCTTGGTACACTTGTAATGTCCCGGCATTACTAAAAAGAGAAAAACAATGCGTGCCAACTGGAATCTAGTTGTAGAAAAAATATTAACTCATGCAAATGAAGATGATTTGTCTGTGTTGTTTCAATTGTTGCTGACAGAAGAAGAACGCAGTTCAGTTTCTGGGCGTTTACAGGTGTTTCAAACGTTATTGGCTGGGGAATTAAGTCAAAGACAAATTGCTGCAGATCATCAAGTCAGTATTGCAACTATTACACGATGTTCAAATTATTTAAAAAATATGCCTACCAATCAAAGAGAATTAGTTAAAAAATTAATCTTAGACTAGATAAGCGGTCATTGACATTGATCATGTCGATACAGAATGCTTTGATGTGCTTCCGAAAGTATGCTGAGTTTGCGTGTAGCAAGCCACAGTATTAGCTAATGCCCCGCGGTAGTCGGTGATGACGATAACTTAGACGCCTTAAGAACAGATATAAACCATAAGAAGTTAAGCACAAAGCAAAAAGTGTGCTGGAATCTCTGGGGTAAAAACGATAAATACCCACAGCGGTTAAAACGTAAATAAAAGGTAATAACCCATAAAGCGTTTCAGGTAGTAAACCTGACTTTCGTTTACGTTTTAGATCTGTTCGGCGGTTTTTGGACCGTAAGTTATAAATATGTGCACCATATAAGTACACTATAACAGAAGCAATAAGAGTAAAATTAGGTTCTAGTAGGAAAATACTCATGCTGCCAACAATCATGTAAGTGAAAGGCAATAATTCGTATAGCGGTTTAATCACCATATGCACTCCGTCGCTATGTATTAATTATTCTGTTGAAGGTCAATTAATGAGAATTGTCGCCTTTAGATCATCCTTAACTGTGATGACAATAAATCTGACTAATTGATGGAATTGGTATAATTACCTTATGAACTATAACCTAAACAAAAAGGCACTGCCTAGTAACTAGACAGTGCCTTAAGATGTTTCAACCTTTTTACTGACGAACAGACATTTAAGAAATAACGAGTAACAGGTCTATTTATCGAATAAATAATGCGTTAACGCATTAACGACAGCCACAACCGCCATTACCATCACAGCCAGGTTTTTCTGTGCCACATGATTCGTGATCATGGCCGTGTTCATGGCTACCACAACCGCCTTCGGCATGAATGTGACCATGAGACAGTTCTTCTGCTGTAGCTTCTCTTACCGCGATAACTTCAACACTGAAATGCAGTGTTTGACCTGCAAGAGGGTGGTTGCCATCAACAACAATGACATCGTCTTTCACTTCAGTTACTTGAACTGGGCGTTGACCCATTTCAGTTTCAGCAATAAAACGCATACCAGGAACGATGTCTTCTATATCGCCAAAGGCACTTACAGGTACTTCTTGCTTTAAATCAGGGTGATATTCGCCATAAGCCTGTTCAGCCGGGATCTTCGCCTCAATTTTTTCACCAGCAGTTTTACCTTCTAAAACTGATTCAAGTCCAGGAATTAAATTTTCAGTACCATGTAAGTAAACCATCGGTTCACTTTCAAATGAATTTTCAATAAGTACGCCTTGCTCATCAGATAAGCGGTAATGAATAGTGACCGCCGCATGTTTTGTAATTTTCATATCGCCTCCAATTGTGATGAAGATATGATAGCGTATTTTGCTATTGGACTGCGATGATAAACATCAGTTTTTGCTTATTCAATCACAGCTTTTTTTATTTTGTCTTATGCTGCAGGTTTTATCTAATCTCATGTTGAAAATAAATCATCAAAATGGTGGAGTAAATTGATAAAGCATGAATACCTTGTCGATAAATTATTTATCGACAAGGTATTCATTATAATATTTTGTTTAATTTGTGGCATCTACATGTATTTATTAATTTTTGTCGTTAGTTTTTATTAGGATTACGTTAGAGTTAAAGTTAAATTCGGCTGTCAGTCTTGGCTGTTACAACATATTTTATGTTTTAATTATATTGAATATTTAAAAAATCAACTCAACATCTAAAATAACTAGAGAATAAACTGTAATGAGGGGTTGACAACCTTAGGTAAAAAAAGCAATTCTGTTAGCCAACGTGGAGTCAGCTATTTAATCTGATTAAATATTATCAGCAGTCAACATTTAATAAAACGAAGAGAATCATCAAATGTTTACCCTCTTGCTTGTTGTAATTACAACCATTACAACCACCACTATTACCATAGTGGGGGCGGGCTGATTACACCCTAAAAGATTTGCAAAAAAAGCCCGCTTCTAACAACTGAAGCGGGCTTTTTTGTTTTAATTCTGGTATTTGATTTTAATTTAATGTTGTCACTATATGAGTGGCAAGGAGAGCAACATGAAAGTAATGAAATTTGGTGGAACATCGTTGGCGAACTGGTCTCGTTTTTCGATGGCGGCAGACATTATTGCTGATACAGCTTCGACAGAATCTGTTGCTACGGTACTTTCTGCTCCTGCAACAGTAACCAATGCGCTGTTAGAGATGGTTGATATTGCTGTGAATCAACAGGACTATCAGCCAGTGTTAGACCACATCAATGGTGTATTTAGTGGTTTATTTTCTGATGCTGCAACATCACTTATTACAGTCGCTCAACATACATTACTGGTTAATAAATTAGCTGCGCAAATGCAAGTTTGGAAAGATAAGCTTTATGGCATAAAGTTATTGGGCGAATGTCCTGATAGTGTTCGTGCTGAATTAGTGGTGACTGGCGAACGCTTATCAGCAGCATTAATGGAACAAGTTATGCTAGCAAAAGGCATAACATCAGCACAATTAGATCCAGTGGCCTTATTTTTAGCTCATGGACAGCCATTAGAGTCGGTAGTTGATATTACAGTGAGCAAACCAAGGTTCGCTTTGTTGCCACTTGATCAGTACCGAGTTTGGGTGATGCCTGGATTTACCGCTGCAGATGCACATGGCAAAGTAGTGACATTAGGCCGTAACGGTTCTGACTATTCCGCTGCTGTTTTAGCGGCTTGTTTAGACGCTTCAAGTTGTGAAATTTGGACTGATGTTGATGGGGTTTACAATACCGATCCTCGTGTAGTAGCTGATGCTAAATTATTGTCGCAATTAAGCTATCAAGAAGCGATGGAGCTCTCTTACTTTGGCGCCAAAGTGTTGCACCCTAAAACGATTGCACCCATTGCCCAATATCAAATTCCTTGTTATATCAAAAACAGTTTTAATCCATCAGCTCCCGGCACATTGGTGTCTAATGATGATGATAAAACGGGTTTACAAGTTAAAGCAATTTCAAATCTAGACAATCAAACCATGTTTAACGTCTCTGGCCCAGGAATGAAAGGCATGGTCGGTATGGCAAGTCGGACTTTGGCGGTTATCTCTCGCAGTGGTATCTCGGTGTCGCTTATTACCCAAAGCTCATCTGAATACAGCATCAGTTTTTGTGTCTCAACCTCTCAAGCGAACAAAGCAAAATGGGCACTAGAGCAAGAATTTGAACTTGAGCTTAAAAGTGAATTACTTGAACCGATTGAATTGCGTCAAGATTTGGCGATCGTGTCTTTGATTGGCGATGGTATGAAAACTCACAAGGGAGTAGCGGCTAAATTTTTTACTGCACTAGCTAAGGCCAGCGTAAATATCATTGCTATTGCACAGGGATCATCAGAAAGATCAATTTCTACCGTTATTCAACAGAAAAAAACCAAGCATGCCATTGGTGCATGTCATCAAGCATTTTTCGATGTACAGCAATATCTAGATGTGTTTTTAGTCGGCAGTGGTAATGTCGGTGCTGGATTATTAGAGCAAATTAAACAACAAAGTGCGATGTTAAAAGAACAGCACATTAGTATTCGTGTATGTGGGATCGCTAATTCGAGTCAAATGTTATTAAACAGCGAAGGACTTGAACTGAATGAGTGGCAATCGTTATTGGCTGAAAAAGGTCAACCGTATGATTTAGCTCATTTACTCGAGTGGGGTCAAGAGCAACAATTGCTTAACCCTGTGTTAGTTGATTGTACTTCAAGTGAGTTGGTGTCAGATCGTTATCTTGATGTGATGAATGCCGGTTTCCATGTTGTCACACCTAACAAAAAATCAAACACTCGTGATTACGCTTACTATCAGGCATTGCGTCATACAGCATTAACTCAGCGTCGCCAATTTTTGTATGAAACTACTGTTGGAGCGGGTTTACCGGTTATCGACAACTTGAAAAAACTGATGTATGCCGGTGATAAACTCCATAAATTCAATGGTATTTTATCAGGTTCGCTATCGTATATTTTTGGAATGTTAGATGAAGGCATGAGCTTGTCGCAGGCGACGGCCATTGCTCGCGACAAGTGTTTTACCGAACCCGATCCTCGTGATGATCTTAGTGGTATGGATGTCGCACGTAAAGTCCTCATTCTCGCTCGTGAAGTTGGCCTGCCATTAGAGCTTGAAGACATTAATATTGAATCAGTATTGCCTGCTGACTTTGATGACTCTGGCGATGTAAACCAATTTATGGCAAATCTTCCTTCATTGGATGCTGAAATCTCAGCCCGAGTCGAAGCGGCCAAAGCCGAAGGCAAGGTATTGCGTTATGTCGGTCAAATTGAAGAGGGGCAATGTCATGTCAGAATTATTGAAGTGGATGCCTCCGACCCGTTATACAGTGTAAAAGGTGGCGAGAATGCCTTGGCATTTTATAGTCGTTATTATCAACCAATCCCTTTTGTGTTAAGAGGGTATGGTGCAGGTACTGATGTCACTGCTGCTGGAGCGTTTGCTGACGTGTTAAGAACCCTAAACTGGACTCGTGAGGTTGGGTTATGAATCAAACATTAAAGGTCAGTCAAGACATGCTTACGGTTTATGCCCCGGCATCGATGGGGAACGTTGGCGTTGGTTTTGACTTGTTGGGTGCTGCACTGGCGCCCGTTGATGGTTCTCTGTTGGGTGATAGAGTCATGATCGGCGCTGCGGCTAGCGGCATTGAATATAGTCAGACTGGCCCATGGGCACATAAATTACCGTCTGACGGAAAAGACAATATTGTCTATCAATGTGCAGAGTTCTTTTTAGATAAATTAAATAGACAAGATGGCGTAACAGTTTGTCTTGAAAAAAATCTTCCCGTAGGCAGTGGTTTAGGCTCAAGTGCTAGCTCGGTTGTTGCAGCATTATATGCGTTGAATGAACATTTTGGTCAGCCATTTGACCAGCAAGCTTTATTAGCTTTAATGGGCGAGTTTGAAGGTAAAATATCGGGTAGTGTCCATTATGACAATGTGGCACCATGTTATCTAGGTGGCATGCAGTTAATGCTTAATGCCAGTAACAAAGCGTGTGCAACGATTCCTAGTTTTGATAATTGGTATTGGGTTATCGCTTATCCAGGTATTTCATTATCAACGGCTAAAATGCGTCAATTATTACCTGAACAGTATGACAAATCTGTTGCGATTGATTTTGGTCGTTATTTAAGTGCATTTGTTCACGCGAGTTATCAGCAAGATGCTGTATTGGCAATTGAAATGCTGAAAGATGTTTTGGCTGAACCTTATCGGGCCTCTGCAATTCCGGGTTATACCGAAGCGCGAACAGCATTAGCTGAATTAGGCATGTTGACTACCGGTATTTCTGGCAGTGGGCCAACATTGTTTAGTGTAACTGACGATTTAGCCACCGCAGAAAAAGCTAAAAACTGGCTAATGCAGCATTATATTTCTGAGCAAGGTGGTTTTTCCCATGTTTGTAAATTAGATAAACTTGGCACGCGCTGCGTGTAACGCTCATTTTTCGCATTATTTATATTGAAATTTAAAGGCAGTCGCAATGGAATTATATAATTTAAAACACCCATCGCAGGTGGTGAACTTCAGTCAAGCGGTTCAGCTTGGTTTAGGCAAAGACAGAGGATTGTTTTTTCCAAAATCCATTCCTGTAATAGCTGATATTGATGCATTATTGGCATTGCCCTTTGCTGAGCGAACTAAAAAAGTCCTAGGGGCTTGGTTAGCTGATGAATTAGGTCAGGAGAGTGTTGATAAGTTAGTTGATAAGGCGTTTACCTTTGATGTGCCGTTAGTTAAGGTTGATGACAAGCGTGCTTGCTTAGAACTTTTCCACGGACCGACTTTAGCGTTTAAAGATTTTGGTGCTCGGTTTATGGCGCAGTGTGTCAATTTACTTGCTGGCGATAGACAACTGACCATTTTGACCGCGACATCGGGTGACACTGGTGCTGCAGTCGCGGATGCATTTTATGGTTTGGATAACGTTAATGTGATGGTGTTATACCCAAAAGGTAAAATCAGCGAACTGCAAGAAAAGATGTTTACCACATTAGGTAAAAATATCCATACCGTAGCCGTTACATCTGACTTCGATGCTTGCCAGGAGCTAGTTAAACACGCTTTTGATGACAGTGATGTTCGCGATGGTTTAGCATTAAATTCAGCTAATTCAATTAATATAAGTCGTTTGTTAGCTCAGATTTGTTATTACTTTGAAGCGGTGGCGCAAGCTAAGCAAGCCGGACAAGATGAGATTGTTATGTCTGTACCCAGTGGTAATTTTGGTAACTTAACGGCGGGACTATTTGCTAAAGCGATGGGATTACCCATTAAACGCTTTATTGCAGCAACCAACAGTAATGATACCGTGCCGCGATATTTAATGGGGGGAGAATGGCAACCGCATAAAACAGTGGCAACCATGTCAAATGCCATGGATGTATCAGAGCCAAGTAATTGGCCTCGTGTTGAAGCCATTTGTACCCAAATGGGATGGCCTCTATCATTGGTGACAGGTGTTGCACTGTCTGAAGAAGATACTGCTAGATCATTAGCTTCACTTTATCAACAGGGCTACTTGTCAGAGCCTCATGCAGCGATTGCGGCTCATGCATTAACGCTTGGTCTAGTTGGTAATGAAACCGGAGTGTTTCTTGGTACAGCGCATCCTGCTAAGTTTAAGGATGTGGTTGACCGTGAGTTGGCGATTAATTTGCCATTGCCGCCTGAATTAGCTGCTGTTGAGCAAAAACAGATTTTGTCGGCACAGTTGCCAGCCGATTTTGAACAACTTAAAGCCCATATGTTTGCTGTATTAACATAATTAAGGCTACTAAACTACCTAACACCTTATGTCGCTTATCTTGATATAAGGTGTTTTTTTTAAATTCCAATATTATGATCTGGGTCATACCTCAAATTGTTTATACCAGTGTAGATTAGTAAATGGCATATTATTGGCTATTATTTAGACATAAATTCATTGGTAATGGGAGACGATTATGTTGCAACGTTTAATGCGCGATCATAAAAATATTGCCACTTTGTTAAATATTCTTTCAAATAAGTTGACTCGATTGGCTGAGGGGCAAGGAGTTGATTTCCATTTGGTTAGAGATATTGTTGAGTATATGCAGAGCTATGCTGAACACAGTCATCATCCATTAGAAGATATCATTTTCGATTACTACAGTAATAAAACGGGTCAGGCGAATTGTGGTCAATTGTATAACGAACATCATCGTTTAGCTGAAGCATCTGGCGCTTTAGTGTATAGCTTGAATATGATTCTATCTGATGTGGTGATTTCACGGGAAAAATTGATTAACGATCTGCAAGATTATATTAAACTACAGCTATCGCATATGCAGTATGAAGAGCGAGATGTTTTTCCAAATTTTGTTAAGGTATTCGATGATAGTGACTGGCAAAAAATCACTGTTTTATGCAAAAAACGGTTAATTGACGATCCGTTATTTAATGATAATGACAAAACGATTTTTGAAGATTTACGTGTTTATATTGAAAATGCGGACAAGAAATAATCCCATTGTTGTTTATGTTAATGGTTGTTGATTTTATTGCTAAGACTCAATAGTCTTGAACAAACAAAAAGAGCGCACTATGCGCTCTTTTACTGGATTTTATCGCTAAATGTTAACTGCGATGGAATTCAATTAAAGTATCAATGTATTGACGTCAAAATTGAATGAATCGTCAATATCTTGTAATTCCTTGAGTAAACGCTGCTTATCTTTGATGGCTTCAATTTCACGCCATTTGCGTTTTTTTGATGAGCTTTTTGAGCGGCTTGGTCTTTCAACAACTTCGTCTAGCGCACCACCATAGTCTAATCGATCCATGGTAACCTCCCTTGTTATTATGATGTCTCTGCATAAATAAGTATCATATTTCAACTATAGGTTGCAATACTTTAGTTTCATTTATGTTACTAATCGGTAACAGTTTGATGAATTTCTGCAGCGGTTTTAATATTCTATGATGCGTTTTTAAATGAATATTGAACATAAAAAAGCACCTTCAACAATTAATGCTAAAGGTGCTTTATCAACGGTTTTTCTCAAATGTGTTAACAGACCGCAGTTCGGGAGGGTAACAGTAATAAATTATCTGTTTATTCCGTATTGAGGTTAAGTATTAAAGCTGTCCCTTACGGTACAAATTGATCAGCGCATTACTTGATGAGTCTAACTGACTAGCCTCTTCTGGTGCCCCAATACGGTCTAATACGTCATTACCCAGCTGTTTACCTAGTTCAACTCCCCATTGATCAAATGAGTTAATTTGCCATATTGCACCTTGAACGAAGGTCCTATGTTCATATAACGCGATTAACGCACCTAATGTGCTCGGTGTCAGTTTGTCCATCAGTAGAGTATTACTCGGTTTATTACCTGGCATCGCTTTATGCTTGGCAATAAGTGCTATTTGAGCGGGTTCCAATGAACTATTATTTAGTTCAGCAAGTGCTTCATCATAAGTTCGACCCTGCATTAACGCTTGAGTTTGCCCAAAGCAGTTAGACGCAAGTTGATCATGATGTTTGCCCAGCGGATTATGGCTTTGCAATGGCATGATAAAATCAGCAGGAATCAGTGCTGTACCTTGATGTAATAATTGATGATAAGCATGTTGGCCATTGGTGCCTTCACCGCCCCAAATTACTGGGCCCGTGCTGTAATCAACGTCAGTACCATCTAAGGTCACTGACTTACCATTACTCTCCATGTCTAATTGCTGGAAATAAGCCGGTAGACCCCGCAAATAATGATCATAAGCTAAAATGACGTGTGCTTGAGAACCATGGAAATTGCTATATAACACCGATAGCATTGCCATGATCACGGGCATGTTTTGTTCAATAGGCGTGTTAGTAAAATGCTCATCCATTTGATGTGCACCATCTAACAAGTCTTTAAAGTTATCCATGCCAATAAGTAGCGCTATTGGTAGACCAATGGCTGACCACAACGAATAACGTCCACCAACCCAATCCCACATTGGGAATATGTTGTTAGCGTCCATACCAAACTCTGTTGCCTTAGCCACATTTGATGTTACTGCCACAAAATGTTTAGCAACATCTTGTTGGCTTGCTCCTTGGGCCAAAAACCAGTCTTTGGCACTGAGTGTATTTGTGAGCGTCTCTTGAGTGTTGAAGGATTTTGACGACATAATAAACAATGTTGTTTCAGCATTGAGATTTTTTAACTTTTCACAAAGAGAGGTAGCATCAACGTTAGCGACAAAATGGCAGTTAAGCCCACCTTGCCAATAGGGTTTTAGTGCTTGTGAAACAATTTTTGGTCCAAGAAAGGAACCACCAATTCCAATACTCACAATGTCTGTGATCGCTTTACCGGTATAACCTTTCCAATTGCCAGATTGTACTGAATCAACAAATTTAGCCATTTTAGCTAATGTTTGTTGTATTTCAGGAACGATATTCACGCCTTCAGCAATAATTGTTTGAGTGGCTTTACTGCGTAATGCAGTATGCAATACAGCTCGCTGTTCAGTGTTGTTTATCATATCACCATTGAACATAGCGGTGATTTTTTCACTTAATTTGGCTTCTTTAGCCAGCGAAAATAGTAACTTAAGTGTTTCATCGTTCACACGGTTTTTAGAATAATCTAAAAACAGACCACAAGCCGTAACACTCATTTGTTCAAAACGTTGTGGGTTTTGAGCAAATAATTCACGCATGTGAGGTAATTGACTTGTATGGGTTTGAAGCGCTTTCCAAGTCGTACTTTGAGTCAGTGTCGTCACGAGTAAAACCTCCAACTAGCTTAATTTTGCTGTTAACATCACTTCTAGTTTGCCTTGGTCGATGGCAAAATTACGAATACCTTCGGCTAATTTATCAACTGCCATTGGGTCTTCATTAAACGCCCAACGAAATTGTGATTCAGTCATTGGTGTTGGCGCACTATGTGTTGCTGTAGTAGCAATCAATTTCTGACTGATTTTGACATCAGTGTTAGCCAATTCTTCTAACAATGCTGGGCCAATGGTTAGACGATCACAACCCGCTAGCTCAATAATCTCCCCGATACTTCTGAAACTCGCGCCCATTACTACAGTGCTATAGCCATGCTGCTTATAATAGTTGTAGATTTCAGTAACTGATACCACTCCTGGATCGTTTTCTGCAGTATATTCTTGACCAGTATCTTTTTTATACCAATCTAAGATACGACCAACAAAAGGTGAAATCAGGTATACCCCCGCTTCAGCACAAGCTCTTGCTTGAGCGAAACTAAACAGTAAAGTTAGGTTACAGTTGATACCAGCTTGTTCAAGTTCTTTAGCCGCGCATATACCTTCCCAAGTTGAAGCCAATTTAATCAGTATACGTGATTTATCAATTCCAGCTTCTTGGTACAATTTGATTAGCTTGTGGGCCTTATCAATTGAGCGTTGTTTATCAAATGATAAGCGAGCATCGACTTCAGTTGAAATTCTGCCCGGTACGAGCTTTAAAATTTCTGCACCAATATTCACAGCAAGTTTGTCACCCGCATCTTCAATTTGTTGCTCAATATTGTTGCTTTGAGTTTTGGCCCATTCAACTGCATTCTCAATAAGGAAAGCATACTCAGGGATCTGAGAGGCTTTTAGAATAAGTGATGGATTAGTTGTAGCATCTTCTGGCTGGTAACGTTTAATCGCTTCTATGTCGCCAGTATCAGCAACTATGGTTGTGAATGATTTGAGTTGCGCGAGTGTGTTGGCCATGGGAATTTCCTCTCGATAAGCAGTGAATATAGATCAATATCTTTATTAGAAGCGATTTTAGGGATTATTCCAACTTTATTTGTAAAAAAATTACGAAAAAAGCGGTTATTTTTACTTATTTAACGCCATTATTGTTGCTAAAAAGACAGAATAGATTAATGAAGTAGAAAGTGACTTGCAATATTATGTCCGCAAGGTCAATGACAGTCGCATTTAGATTCAGTTTAGGTTGTTCTGAAAATAAAAAAGCCGCTGCAAGCAGCGACTTTTAAAGTGTAGCGTATTATTGTGACAATTAACGCATTACAGGACGTTTTTCAGTACCAGTAACGATTGCTTCAATACGACGGTTAACGCGGTTAGCTTCAGCTGAGCTACCTTGCATAACTGGTTTAGTTATACCGTAACCAACAGAATTGATACGGCTCATGCTAATGCCGTACTTTTTGTTTAGTGAATTTGCAACAGCTACCGCACGACGCTCAGAAAGCTTCATGTTGTATGCCGCTTTACCTACGTTAGACGCATGGCCTTGAATAGATACAGTGTGTTGCGGGTATTTATTTAAATGATCAGCAAGTTTTTCTAAATCAGCAAATGAACCAGAACGGATATCAGCTGAATCATTAGCAAATAAAATACCACCTAAGTCATACTTAGTTGTAACGTTTTCATAAACAGTACAACCAGTCGCATCAACTTTATGAGTTGATGGAGTGTCTAGACATTTGTCTATGTTGTTTGTTACGCCATCTTTGTCATCATCACCAAGAGCAACAACAACTGGTGCAACAACTGGAGCGGCAACAGGAGCTGGAGTACTAGCACCAAAACGGTAGCTTAGTTCAAGGCCCCAATAATTGCTTTCCATTGAAAGCGTGTCCCACTTTTCTTCGTCAAGATTTTCATAACGACGATATTTAGCTTGTAACTTTAAATTATCGGTAAAGTTATAGCCAACACCTGCACCAAGGTATGGTGCAATACCGCTATCACTGTAATATTCAGTGTTGTATTCTTTTTTGTTCGAGATTAGGTAGTTAAATGCACCAGCTTCAGCCGATAAACTCCACTTGTCTGCAAGAGGGTAAAAACCAACAAAACCTAATGCAACGCCACGAGCGCCAACATCATTGCGTTTGTCAGAATAATCAGTCCATTCAGCACGGCCAAGGTCACGATAACCTAATTCAATACCAACATATTCGTTAAATAAATAACCACCAAATACGTCCCAAGCATATGGATCATCTTCACCACAAACTTTCATGGTTTTTTGGTCGCAATTTGGTTCATAGTTATTGACGCCTAAACCAGCACCAACATACCAAGGTGTTAGTTCTTCTGCAGCAGAAGCAGCAAAAGGCAACATAGATGTGAGTAATACTACTTTTAATGTGTTCTTCATCATATTTAAGTCCATTGTTATTTTACTCCACCATTTATGCATGTAACGGAGTTGTTATAGTCATGCATTGCTGACACTTAATGTGGTGTTCCTTTGTATTTTAGCCAGCGGCGCAATTATGGTCGGTAATTAGATGTTTTTCCATAGTAAAAAGATTAATTTTTAGTAATGGTCAATAAAATGTCATCGTTAAAAAGTTGGCGTTAATTAAGAAAATCTAATTAAAACATGGCGTAAACATTGTTTTTTGAATTTAAAATAAATGGTCGGAAATTGTGAATATAATCTTTATATTTAACAAGTTAGTGAGATATAGCCTAAAGATGCAACATTTTGAGCGGGTTAAAACAAAAAATACGCCCTAAAGGCGTATTTTTGTTAATAAAATGTATCTAGTTAACGAGTCCATACCCAGTTTTCGATTTCTTCTGGATCCACACCGTGTGCTTTTATGTAGTTTTTATGGTCAACCAAGCGTTGCAGCATGTCGGTGGTGATAGTCACATGTTGTGATTCATCAATAACGCCTTGTTGGAATAACTTGTATGCCATATCGATAACTAGATGGTAGCGAGAAGTACCGTTACGTACACCCATATCAAATGGTGTAGTCGTTGAACCTTCTTCTTCATAACCTTTAATACGGAAGCGACGGTTACCTTTATAATCAAATACCAGTTTTTTGATAGTATTTGGGTAACCATGGTAGTTAAATACAACACCTTTATCTTCAGTGAAGACTTCATCCATCATCCAAGGCTTGCTTTGGAACTTAATACTACCTAAGCCGTCACTGTGAAGTTCAGATACGCTCACAAAACGAATACGTACTCTAGGTAAAATTTCACGAATTAGTACTAATGAAGCCATACATTCTTGAGTGGCGTAATCACCACAACCTGCAAGTACTACGTCTGGATTTTCGTCAGAAGCAAAATCCCATATCATTACACCATCTTTACTTTGCTTACGGGCTTCATCTAATGATAACCATTGTGGCAATGATTTTTTACCGGCAACGATGATATTAAGTTTATCTCGGTCAGCATAAGCTCGTTCAGTATAAACCAAGGTGCTGTTAGCATCTGCAGGTAAATAAGCTGAAATAATGTCTGGGTGTTTTTCTAACATTGCGCCTAAGAAAGACGGATTCTGATGAGAATAGCCGTTGTGATCTTGACGCTCTAATAGTGATGACAACACAATGTTACATGCAGGAATTGGCTTACGGAAATGAATCCCTTGACTTGCATGAACGTATTTACAGTATTGATCAGCCATTGAGGACACTACCTGTGAGAACGATTCGTAGGTAGGGAACATGCCATGTCGGCCTGTTACTGTGTAGCCGTGTAACATACCAAATAACAAGTTTTCAGATAACAGTTCAATAACACGGCCATCACGAGACATATCTTGGTCCCAGCTTTCGATTGGCCATTGCCATGCGCGGTCAGTTTCTTCAAACACTGCTTGTAGCTGGTTAGAATAAGTTTCATCCGGGCTGAAAATACGTAGATTACGTTGATCACGGTTTAGTTTGAATGCATCACGCATCCATTCACCCATTTTCAACATCGAGAAACCACGTTGGCCACGATGTGTTTCAGAACCATAACCTAATTTACTTAAGTCTGGGTTTGCTAAAGCACGAACCACTTCTCCGCCGTAGCTTAGGCGTTGACGACCACAACATAAATCTTTTGGTGGCATTAATGATAAAATGTCTTTATCAAATACAAGTTCGCCACTTTCAGTTGTTTGTACTAGTTCATCGAATTTATAGCTTGCTAACCATTTATCAAGTGCTTCAAGGTGGCCCTTATCTTTAGCACAATTGCTTACTATAACCTGATGAGACTCACAGTTACCGGCTAGTTTTTTACCATCATATTCAGCGGTACCAGTCCAACCTTTGGCTGTTCTCATTAAGATAACAGGCCAGCGAGGCTTGACGACATCTTCGCCAGAACGAGCACGGCGTTGAATATCGTTAATCATGTCATATGACAAGTCCATTGCAGCGGTCATTTGTTCAAAAATATCGGTTTCCATTTCATCATCAACGATGATTGGGTGATAACCAAGACCACGGAACTCTAAATCCAGTTCTTCATGACTCATACGTCCCATACGGGTAGGGCCAGAAATTTTGTAACCGTTAATATGTACTATTGGTAACACAGCACCGTTGTTATTAGGTGAGACTAAACGGTTTGCATACCAAGATGCAGCTAATGGACCTGTTTCAGCTTCACCGTCGCCAATTAAGCAGGCAGCAATAAGATTTGGATTATCAAGTACAGAACCCCATGCTACAGACAGTGAATAACCTAGCTCACCACCTTCTAATATTTGACCGGGCGCTTCTGGGTTTGCATGTGATGGATAGCCATAAGCCGCTGAGAATTTCTTACATATATCTTCAATACCAGTTTCTGTATAAGGAATAGTTTCTGGGTAAAAATGGCTTAACGAGCCTTCAACAAATAAGTTAGCTTGCACGGCAGGGAAACCATGACCAGGGCCTACAAGGTAAATAAATTCACGCTTATGTTTAACGATTAGACGGTTAATGTTTGCGTAGACAAAGTTAATTCCAGGACAAGTCCCCCAATGACCTAGTAGGCGAGGCTTGATATCAGTATGTTGTAAAGGGCGCTTGTAAAGTACGTTTTGCTTGAGATAAATCTGCGATGTCGCAAGGAAATTCGTAGCTCTTACGTATTTTTTTAGCGCGATTATTTCATTTGAATTAGTCATTATGACCTCGGTTTAAAGTAAAAATAATAATTAATTAACTTTCTTTGAGAACACAGTATCTGTAATTTTGTTACAATAATGTGGCCTTTATCTAATTTTTGATCAATGCTTTTTCATTGAAATAGCATTTCTGGTCCATTAATCAGTAATTGATTGAAACTTAATAACGATTTACAATGATTTTAAAAATAGATTGTCAACATCAAATTGGTAAAGCGTGATTTGTGTCGCTTATGGTTTTCTGTTTAATTTGTGTTACTTCAAAGTATTATTTACTTTGATAATGTCTATCGTTGTTAATGTAACTTACGTATTCACTGTTATTACCCATCAATACCTATTAATCCACGGCCATTACCTTTTATAATGGCGACTTTACGCAAATACCTTTGTATTCGTATTACAGTTTGAAATATAGCAGCTTGCACATGAAGTGCTTGGTCTGTTACTTATGTGATTTATATTCAGCGCAATGGCTTAATAGCAGTGGCTTGATAAAAAATAATAACCTATTAATAGGGAAGATTAGTCAATATGGCGATGTTAGAAACGATTATTAATTTTATGAATAGCTTGCTTTGGGGCAAGTTATTAGTTTATGGGCTGGTAGGAGCAGGATTGTTTTTTACCATTCGTCTCGGCTTCATTCAAATCACCCATTTTGTTCATGGCATTAAAGTATTGGCAATTAGCCGTCGGCCAGGTAAACATGGGTTATCATCCTTTCAAGTTTTTTGTACCAGTATGGCAGCACGTGTAGGTGCGGGTAACATGGCCGGTGTCGCTGTTGCTATTGGTGCAGCAGGACCTGGTGCAGTGTTTTGGATGTGGGCGATTGCGGTGCTTGGTATGGCTACCGCAATGATTGAGTCAACACTTGCCCAGGTTTATAAAGTCAAAGATGGTGATGGCCAGTATCGTGGTGGACCTGCATATTATATGGAGAAAGGCCTTGGTCAGCGTTGGATGGGGGTGGTTTTTTCCTTATTGTTAATTTTAGCATTTGGCCTGGTATTTAATGCTGTTCAAGCTAACACCATTACAGGTGCAATGACTCAAGTGTTTGGTTTTGAGCCTGTTTACGTTGGAATTGGTATTGTTATTTGCAGTGCATTTGTGATTGTTGGAGGCCTTAAGAAGGTTGCGAAAGTATCTGAGCTCATCGTGCCTATTATGGCAATTGCTTATATTGCTATTGCCTTTGTTGTAGTGGCAATGAATATTGAAAAATTACCCGATATCTTTATGTTGGTTATTAATAGTGCATTTGGCTGGCAAGAAGCTGCTGCTGGTGGTGTGGCTTACAGTGTTGCCCAAGCAATGCAAGCTGGTATTGCTAGAGGATTGTTTTCAAATGAAGCGGGCATGGGCAGTGCCGCTAACGTAGCCGCAAGTGCATCACCAAACCCTAATCACCCTGCCTCTCAAGGGTTTGTGCAGATGATGGGGGTGTTTGTTGATACTATTGTTATTTGTACTGCAACGGCAGCCATTATTTTATTATCTGGTGATGCGGCATCTAGCTCTGATGGTATTGCTAAAACCATTAGTGCACTGACTAGCCATGTTGGCGATTGGGGCGGGGCATTTATTGCTTTTGCTATTTTACTTTTCTGTTTTACTTCTATTATTGCCAATTATTCTTATGCAGAAACAAATGTAATGTTCTTAACGGGTAATAGTAAAAAAGCCCTACCGATATTTCGTGTGGTAGTTTTAGGTATGGTGATGTTTGGCTCTCTGGCTAAAATTAGTTTGGTATGGGATTTAGCCGATGTATCAATGGGATTAATGGCCATCGTAAATATTGTTGCACTGTTGCTGTTGTCTAGTCTCGCGATTCGAGTCATTAATGACTATCGTGAACAAATTGATGCGGGGATCGATCCCGTTTTTGATACCAGTAAGTTTCCTGAACTAGCAGAACAACTAGAAGAAAAAATTTGGCCTAATTCTGAAGAGGTGGCCGAAAAATAATATTTACCTATTAAGGTAATCGAAAAAACCATGCTACTACAGCATGGTTTTTTTATATCAGTTCAGTATGATGACATTATGATTTTATCCGGAGCGTACTTATGCTGGTTTTAGTTTCACCTGCGAAAACATTAGATTTCGAAAATCCACCTATCATTAATACCCATACTCAACCGTGTTTACTTAAACAAAGCCAAACATTGATTGATGTATGCCGTGAATTAACACCAATGGATATTGCCAGTTTAATGAAAGTAAGCGATAAAATTGCCGGACTAAATGCTGCGCGTTTTGCTGACTGGCAACCACCGTTTACCCTTGATAATGCCAAACAGGCTATTTTCGCGTTTCGAGGCGATGTGTACACAGGATTTGATGTCGATCATTTATCTGAATCGCAAATGGCTTCTAGTCAAAAGCATCTGCGGATTTTATCTGGTTTGTACGGTTTACTTAAACCGTTAGATTTGATTCAACCGTATCGGTTAGAAATGGGCACTAAGCTAGCAAACCCACAGGGAAGCAACTTATATGCTTTTTGGGGCGATACTATCACTGCTGAAGTGAATAAGGCATTGAAAGAGCAGGGCGACGATATTATTGTTAATTTAGCATCGAATGAATACTTTAAATCAGTCAAGGTTAAGCAGCTTGAAGGGCAGTTGATTACGCCAGTGTTTAAAGATTGTAAAAATGGCCAATTTAAAGTGATTAGCTTTTACGCCAAAAAAGCCCGTGGATTGATGGCTCGTTATATCGTTGACACTAAACCTACGACAGTAGAACAATTAACTAAATTTGATCTCGACGGTTATTATTACAGCGAAGTGCAATCGACGCCTGCAGACCCCGTGTTTTTGCGCAATGAACAAAAATAGCTTATTTTAGGGCCTGTTGATCTTTCAAGGTTGTTTTTGCAGCGAATTGTTGGTCATTGTACAAGGCAGAGACTTTGTGGTGTAGTTATTCTACATAAAAAGTCGATAACGCAGTAAAAATGACCAACAAACGCTGCCCGAAGGGTTCGGCTAAAAACGTTTTACTCTTTGTTGAGCGAATTTAGCTTAGATTGCTAGGCAGCAATCCGCTCGCCTCGATTAAAACGTTTTTATCTCGAACAAAATTCAACCTGCAAAGATCAACAGACCCTAATCTTTACGATAAGAATAATCAGTTTTTGCTGACCAATAAAAAAGCCCTTAAATAAGGGCTTTTTTAGTTTGAACTCGAACGAGTTAAACTGGCTAGTGCTGACCTTTTTTCTTAGTGACGGGTCTTAAATCAATTTCAGATTGCGCCATCATATAAGCAAATTGAACATAAGCTGCTGCACTTTGTGCCAACTTTTTAGGATCAATTTTATCCAAAGTATCATTTGGGGTGTGGTGATAATCAAAGTAATCTGTACCATCTTGATTTAACGATGCAACAGGTACGCCCAATGCTGGCAGTATCGACACATCAGGTCCACCTGAGGCTTGATTGTTGCCTAATTCAACCCCGTTTAATGTCATAGCAGAGTGTTGTTGCTTAACTTGCTCAAAAGTGGCGGGATTAACATTAAAGTCAATTTTATAAACCGGTCCTGCGCCAAAATCAGATTCCGCTGCAATATAATGCTTATCTAACTCATCAGCATGTTGTGCTGCATAGGCTTTACCACCCACTAATCCCACTTCTTCAGCCGCGTATAATACGACTCTTATGGTGCGTGCAGGCTTTTGTGGTAAATCTTGAATAAGTTTAGCTGCGGTGGTCACAATGGCGACACCTGCACCGTCGTCAATCGCACCAGTGCCTTCATCCCATGAATCAAGGTGAGCGCCTATAAGGACTATTTCATCAGGTTTGCTGCTTCCCGTGACTTCAGCAATAACATTATAAGAGGTGGCAATACCAAGGCTTTCTGAGGTCATATTTAATGATAAGGTGATATTTGGATCGCGTTTTAGCATTGCATTAATTAAATCGGCATCTGGATTTGACATAGCCGCCGCAGGAATTTTAGGCGTGCCTTCTTCATAACGCATCATACCTGTGTGAGCCATTCGGTCATGATCGGTACCAATAGAACGGATAACAATAGCAACAGCACCTTTTTGAGCTGCGGCTATAGCGCCTCGAGAGCGTCCACTAACGGCTTCTCCATAACCTTTACCCGTAATGTGTCGCTCGGTTTTATGGTCGATAAAGACTATTTTTCCTTCAATACGGCCTGGGGATGCATTGGACAACTCTTCTAAACTATCAAAGCGAACAATTGGCGCTTGAATACCCTTAGCCGGTGTACCAATGCTGCCACCTAGTGCGGTAATGACAAGTGGTTGTTCATAAGGGGACACGATACTTGCGTGAGCATGTCCTCTAGACCAAGCTGGAACTTGAACCGACTCTTTGTAGACTTTATCAAAACCGAGCAACCACAGTTTTTCCATGGCCCATTCAACGGCGATAATATCTTTATCTGTACCTGTTAAACGCGGACCGACTTCAACCGTAAGTGACTCAACAATGTCATAACTCAAACTTGATGATAAAGCCTGCTTGGCTAATTGTTGGCTAATTTTGGCATCATCTGAATGATTGATCTCTAAATTGGTTGTATTCGATTGGGTGGAACCTGTGGTTTGACAACCCATTAATGCGGCAAATATCGCTCCTACCAGCGTCACTCTTTGATATTTTTTCATGAGTTTCCTTTGATTATTTTAGCTATGTCTCATTTTTCACAACAATCTACCAAAAAGTGTGCTTTATGTCCCGACTCAATTTGTAAGGGAACGCTATATTAGGGCGGGGTTAGATGAGGAGAAAGAGCGCGTGATGAATATAGAAAAAATGCAACATCAAGCTGATCATGCGGTCGTGTTGCTAAAAGCCTTAGCAAATGAGCGTAGACTGTTTATTTTGTGTCACCTACTTAACGAAGGTGAGATGTGTGTTGGTGAAATGAATAAGAAGCTGGGATTAAGTCAATCTGCTTTATCTCAACACTTGGCGTGGCTTCGTAAAGACAATTTAGTCTGTACTAGGAAAGAAGCCCAAACTGTGTTTTATTCATTAAAAAGTCATGAGGTAAAAGAGTTAATCCAAGTATTAAATAATATGTATTGTTATTAACTTAACTCCGTAAACGTCTTAACTAATGCATCTGATTTATGATGTATTAAGTTAAGACGTTTAGTTTTAACTGATACATGGTGTGTGTCGTAGTAAACGCTAATCAATTACATATGTATGAAAGCATAATCATTCTGCACACTCAGTACTGTTAACCATCATTTAAGTGTTCAACTCATTATCGAAATAAATCCATTTTCATTCTGTACAAAATCCCACAATTTATTCATTAGTCTTATTGAACCTAAATCCCAATAGCTGTTTTATTTATTTTTTCATTGTTCTTCGTAATGCTTGACGGCCGTTTTCGGATAACTTCCAGTATGTTTTTCTTAGATGATTGATGTTCGGCAACATTGCGGCTGTGACTAATTAGTACAGAATTGATGACGTCAAAGGACGTAGATTTGAATGGTATTGTTTTTTAGCGGTGCAACATTGTGGCAGAGAAGTTATATTGCTAAGCGACAAGATGATTACATTTCTAGATGAATTATTGGTTGTTGGATGGGGTGGCTAAGGGGAGGCATAAGATAAGCTGGTAAAAAACAGGTATAAAAAAACCGGCCTAAGCCGGTTTTTTAAATCTTAAACAAAAAACTTAAGCTGCAATAGCTTTAATTTTTGCGTTTAAGCGAGCCTTCTGACGAGCGGCTTTATTCTTATGAATAAGACCTTTAGTCGCCATACGGTCAACAATCGGTTGTGCAGTAGCGAACGCTTCTGTAGCCGCTTTATGATCACCGCTTTTGATAGCCGCGATGACTCTTTTAACGTATGTACGTAACATAGAGCGACGACTAGCGTTATGCTGGCGACGCTTTTCAGACTGAAGCGCGCGCTTCTTTGCAGACTTGCTATTAGCCAAGGTGCAACTCCTAAAAACTGGATTTGATACTTTTAAGGCCGAGGAATATGCCTGCTTTTTATCGTTTTGTCAACGACTGCAATTAAATATTTATCATAAAGATAAATTAATCCAATCTAGCGTGCCTTTCTTCAACCCAACTCGTGTAATATGTGGCGCATTCTACCAGCTCTTGAGTCTGTGTGACAGAGTTATAATCGAATATTTGTTATAAAACCCATTAATTTTCTTACAAGTGATTGAGTGTCCGGGGGCTGTTTGAGCAAAAAATTATTTAAATCAGGTTTAGTCGTAAGTGTTATGACGCTGATTTCGCGAGTATTAGGTTTGGTTCGTGATGTGGTCATTGCCAATTTAATGGGCGCAGGTAGTAGTGCAGATGTATTTTTCTTTGCCAATAAAATTCCAAATTTTTTAAGGCGACTATTTGCCGAAGGTGCTTTTGCTCAAGCGTTTGTTCCGGTATTAACTGAATATCAAGAGAAAATGACGCCAGAAGATACCCGTGAGCTGATTAGTAAAGTGGCAGGAACGTTAGGCGTGCTGGTGACGATAGTGACTTTGGTCGGTGTTGTTTGTTCACCCGTACTGGCAGCTCTTTTTGGTGGTGGTTGGTTTGTGGACTGGTTAAATGATGGACCTAACGCCGAAAAGTTTGAACTTGCTTCCGTTATGTTAAAAATAACCTTTCCTTATTTATGGTTTATTACCTTCACGGCCTTAGCGGGTTCGATACTAAATACTCGTGGCCGTTTTGCTGTATCAGCCTTCACTCCGGTATTTTTAAATGTTTCTATTATTGCAGTAGCTATGTGGTATGCGCACACATTAGAAAATCCTGAAATCGGTTTGGCATGGGGTGTTTTTGTTGGTGGCTTAATCCAGTTTTTATTCCAAATTCCATTTTTAATCCGTGAGAAAGCCCTGGTTAGGCCTTCTTGGGGATGGAATCATCCTGGTGTGGTAAAAATTAGAACATTAATGATCCCCGCTTTATTTGGGGTATCGGTTTCACAAATCAATTTATTGTTCGATACATTTATAGCGAGCTTTTTAATGACGGGGTCTATTAGCTGGCTTTATTACTCCGATCGTTTACTTGAGTTTCCTTTGGGCTTATTTGGCATTGCTATTGCGACAGTTATTTTGCCAGCATTATCGCAAAAACATGTTAATGCCCAAGGAAGTGGTTTTAATCAAACCATGGATTGGGGAGTTAAAGCCATTTTGTTATTAGGTACTCCGGCAATGCTAGGGCTAATCATTCTCGCAAAGCCAATGCTGATGGTGTTGTTTATGCGCGGTGCATTTAGCCTAAATGACGTTGAAATGGCATCATACAGCTTGGTTGCTTATGGCTGTGGTTTATTGAGCTTTATGATGATTAAAGTCTTAGCTCCGGGATACTATTCACGCCAAGACACTAAAACGCCAGTTAAATATGGCATCATTGCCATGGTCTGCAATATGGTGTTCAATCTTATTTTTGCGATTCCATTTGGCTATGTAGGTTTAGCTATTGCAACATCAATGTCTGCGCTGTTAAATGCTAGTTTGTTATATCGAGGTTTACATAAAGCGGGCGTTTATCAAATGAGCCGTCAAACGTTGTTTTTCTTATTTAAAGTGATCATTTCAACCGCCTTGATGAGCATTGCTATTTTGTATTTTATGCCACAGCTTACAGTATGGTTAGAATTGCATACCTTTGAGCGTATGCTTATGTTGATTGAGCTTATTGTCGGTGGGGCGGTTATTTATTTATTGAGTTTACTTCTCTTAGGTGTCCGCCCATGGAAAATTAAGCATCAAGGTTAATTTATCCTATTTGAATGGCTGAGCGAATATCGACGGATTATCCTAAATCCGGTGTAATAATCTGAGCTTGAAACTCGCATCTGACATTGGTTTGGGTATATAATCTGCCGATTTGCTACAGGCAGTATTGGGCGTAATGGAATTAATTCGCGGTATACACAATATTTTACCTTCCCATCATGGTTGCGTTTTGACCATTGGGAATTTTGATGGTGTTCATCGTGGCCATGCGCAGGTGATAAGCAGCTTGGTTAATAAAGCTAATCATTTTCAATTACCTGCAAGGTTAATGACCTTTGAGCCTCAACCACAAGAACGCTTTCGTGGTACTGATGCGCCAGCTCGCCTCAGTCTTCTACGTGATAAAATTAGATTGTTAGATGAGCTTAAAGTTGATCAGTTACTTTGTATCAATTTTACAGCTGCCTTTGCCAGTCAACCTGCGGAAGCGTTTATTGAAGAGTTACTGGTTAAGAAGCTTGGGGTTAAATATCTTGTTGTTGGTGATGATTTTTGCTTTGGTAAAGGTCGTTTAGGTAATTTTGATATGCTGGTTGAAGCTGGCAAGAAGTTTGGCTTTACGGTTGTCAGTACCCAGAGCTTTGTTGTTGGGTCATCACGGGTAAGCTCTACTGCAGTGAGAGAGCAACTAGCATTAGGGCACTTAGAACAAGCAAGACGTTTATTGGGTCATCCTTTCATTTTAAGTGGTAAGGTTGCTCACGGACAAAAATTAGGCCGTACAATCGGTTTTCCAACCGCCAATATTGCACTAAAGCGACACGTTGTGCCTGTTCGAGGGGTGTTTGCGGTTCGTTTGTATTGGGATGGCAGTGATATTTACGAGGGTGTCGCCAATGTGGGCTTTAGACCAACTGTCAATGGTCAAACCTGCAGGTTAGAAGTCCATTTGTTTGATTTTGATAGTGATTTATATGGCAAACGAGTGGAAGTGGAATTAGTCGCAAAGATCCGTGATGAACACCCCTTTGATTCATTGGACGCGCTAAAAAAACAGATTTTAAATGATGCAAATGAAGCTCGCGCTTTATTTAGTAACGATGCTAGCTGAAACGAATCAGCGTTAAATAACGGTATGGGATCAATGAGCGACTATAAATTTACTTTGAATTTACCGGAAACAGAGTTTCCGATGCGCGGTAATTTGGCCAATCGCGAGCCAGAAATGTTAAATCGTTGGACGCAAGATGGACTGTATCAACAGATCCGTGAAAGTCGTGCTGGACGTAAATCTTTTATTCTGCATGATGGCCCTCCATACGCCAATGGCAGTATTCATATTGGTCATTCCGTAAACAAAATTCTTAAAGACATTATTATAAAGTCAAAAACCATGTCTGGTTTTGACGCACCTTATATTCCTGGTTGGGATTGTCATGGATTACCGATTGAGCTGAAAGTTGAGCAAAAAGTCGGCAAGCCAGGTGTTAAGATTTCTGCTGCTGAATTTCGTGAAGAATGTCGCAAATATGCCGCTATCCAAGTTAACGGTCAACGCGAAGACTTTATTCGTTTAGGTGTATTAGGTGATTGGCAAAATCCGTATTTAACCATGGATTTTTCAACTGAAGCGAATATTGTTCGTTCACTCGCAAAAGTGATTGAAAGCGGTCATTTGCACAAAGGTGTTAAACCTGTGCATTGGTGTACCGACTGTGGTTCAGCATTAGCTGAAGCCGAAGTTGAATATGAAGATAAAACATCACCAGCAATCGATGTGGCTTTTTTTGCCGTTGATAGCTCAGCTGTTGCCGCTAAGTTTGGCGTTGAGAATTATACTAAACCGGTAGCGATGGCTATTTGGACTACCACGCCGTGGACCATGCCTGCTAACCGCGCATTATCACTGAGTCCTGAGTTAGATTATAGCTTGGTTGAATTTGTGAAAGAGGGTAAAACCACTACTTTGATTTTGGCTCAAGTACTGGTTGAGTCATGTCTTGAGCGTTATGGCGCGGAGTCACACACTATTTTAGGTGAAGTGAAAGGCGCTGAGCTTGAGTTAATGCGCTTTAATCATCCATTTTATGCTTTTGATGTGCCAGCTATTTTAGGTGACCATGTTACGACTGATGCGGGTACCGGTATTGTACATACTGCACCAGGTCACGGTCAGGACGATTTTATTGTCGGTCAAAAATACGGTTTAGAAGTCGCTAACCCTGTTGGCGATAACGGCGTGTTTAAAGCTGACACTGAATTTTTTGCCGGTCAGCATGTCTTTAAAGCCAACGCTAATGTGATTGCGCTGTTAGAAGAAAAGGGGGCACTACTTCAGCATGTAGCTATCCGCCATAGCTATCCGCATTGCTGGCGCCACAAAACACCAATTATCTTCCGTGCGACACCACAGTGGTTTATTTCAATGGATAACCATGGCTTGCGTACACAAGCACTGGAAGAGATAAAGAAAACCAAGTGGATCCCTGATTGGGGCCAAAGCCGTATTGAAAAGATGGTCGAAAACCGTCCTGATTGGTGTATTTCACGTCAGCGTACATGGGGCGTGCCTATTACTTTGTTTGTAAATCGCGAAACGGAAGAATTGCACCCAGACAGCATTTCATTAATGGAACGTGTAGCGCATCGCATTGAACAACAAGGCATTCAAGCTTGGTGGGATTTAGATGCCAGTGAATTGTTAGGTGATGAAGCAGATCAGTACCGTAAAGTCACAGACACATTAGACGTTTGGTTTGACTCAGGTTCATCATTCTCATCAGTTGTTGCTGCTCGTCCAGAGTTTCATGGACATGAAATTGATTTGTATTTAGAAGGTAGCGATCAGCATCGTGGTTGGTTTATGTCATCATTGATGATTTCAACCGCGATGAATGGTAAAGCACCTTACAAACAAGTCTTGACCCATGGTTTTACCGTTGATGGTAAAGGCCGCAAAATGTCAAAATCTGTTGGTAACGTTATTGCACCTTTACAAGTGATCAATAAACTCGGTGCCGATATTTTACGCTTATGGGTTGCTGCAACTGATTACAGCGGTGAAATGACCGTTTCTGATGAGATTTTAAATCGTAGTGCAGATGCGTATCGTCGTATCCGTAACACGGCCCGTTTCTTGTTGGCAAACTTGAATGGCTTTAACCCAGAAACCGATATGATTGCAACTGAAGACATGGTTGCGTTAGATCGTTGGGTGGTGCGTCGTGCTGCTGCATTACAACAAGAAATTATCGAAGCGTATGACCAATACAACTTTCATTTAGTCACTCAAAAACTGATGCAGTTCTGTTCTGTAGAGTTAGGCAGTTTCTATCTTGATATTATTAAAGATCGCCAATATACCGCTAAGCAGGAAGGTCATGCTCGTCGTAGCTGTCAATCTGCGCTTTATCTTATTGCTGAGGCTATGGTGCGCTGGATGGCGCCAATATTAAGCTTCACAGCCGATGAAGTATGGCAATTATTGCCAGGTAAGCGTGAAAAGTACGTCTTTACTCAAGAATGGTATCAAGGCTTAGAATCAATCACACTTGAAAGTGACTTGAGCGATGAATATTGGGAGAAACTGTTAACTGTCCGTAATGAAGTCAACAAAGTACTCGAACAAGCGCGTCGTGATAAACGTATTGGTGGTTCATTAGAAGCCGAAGTGACATTGTACGCTGATGCTGATTTAGCTGCCGAGTTAGCAAAAGTAGGTGATGAGTTACGTTTTATTCTTATAACCTCTAAAGCGGCTGTTGCGGATATATCTGAAGCTGGTGATGATGCCATTGAAACTGAGTTGAGTTCACTCAAATTAGTGGTTACCAAAAGTGCAGCAGAAAAATGTGAACGTTGCTGGCACTACCGCGAAGAAGTCGGCACTATCGAAGCTCACCCAACATTGTGTCAACGCTGTGTGACCAATATTGAAGGTGAAGGCGAACAACGCGAATTCGCTTAAGGAAGCATTGATAATGAGTACTGCGCCATTAACATGGAAAGACAGTGGCTTGCGTTGGTATTGGGTAGCTGCATTGGTGTTTTTAGCCGATCAGCTATCTAAACAATGGGTCCTGGCAAATTTTGAACTGTATGAATCGGTAAAGTTACTGCCATTTTTTAATTTCACCTACGTGAGAAATTATGGGGCAGCCTTTAGCTTTTTAGATGATGCAGGCGGTTGGCAGCGCTGGTTTTTTGCTGTCATTGCCATTGGTTTTAGTACGTTATTGACCATTTGGCTTCGTAAACAATCACATACCATGGTGCGCAGCAATCTAGCGTTTACCTTCGTTATTGGCGGGGCTCTAGGGAACTTAGTTGATCGTTTAATGCATGGCTTTGTGGTCGATTTTATCGACTTTTATTGGAATACCAGCCATTACCCTGCGTTTAATATTGCCGATGCAGGCATCTTTATTGGTGCGGTGTTGATCATTTGGGAATCATTTAAACCCGATGCAAAACCATCGAAGGAGCAAGAGTAACAGTGACAGATTTAACTCAACAAGACAGTCGTTCATTATTATGTCATATGAACATTGTACTGGAAGATGGTTCAACAGCAGACAGCACTAAAGCATCTGGAAAACCAGCTCGTTTGAATATTGGTGACGGTAGCCTAAGCCCAGCCTTTGAAGAGCAGCTTAACAATTTGAATGAAGGTGATAAGCACACATTTACCCTAGCGGCACAAGATGCTTTTGGTGAATCAAACCCTGATGCGATTCATTATATGGACAGAAGCCGTTTTCCTGCTGATATGAAGCTTGAAGAAGGCGTTATTGTGAGTTTTGCAGGCCCAGGTGGCAGCGAAATACCGGGTATTGTTCGCGATACTGCTGGCGATTCCATTACCGTCGACTTAAACCACCCACTAGCAGGTCGCGTGATTACGTTTGAACTTGAAGTGATCAGTGTCATAACTGAGTAAAAGGTATCACATGCTAAAAGTAGATCCGACGTCTCCTGAACTGAGTATTTTACTGGCTAACCCTCGCGGATTTTGCGCTGGAGTTGATCGTGCTATCAGTATTGTTGAGCGTGCTTTAGAGTTATTTGAACCGCCAATTTATGTACGTCATGAAGTAGTACATAATCGGTATGTGGTTGAAAATCTAAAACAGCGTGGTGCTCTTTTTATTGATGAACTTGATCAGGTACCAGACAACAGCATCGTTATCTTTAGCGCTCATGGTGTCTCACAAGCGGTAAGAAAAGAAGCTAAAGTGCGTGGTCTAAAAGTGTTTGATGCGACGTGTCCACTGGTGACAAAAGTGCATTTACAAGTGACTCGTGCAAGTCGTAAAGGTATCGAATGTATTTTGATTGGTCATGAAGGTCATCCAGAAGTGGAAGGCACCATGGGACAATATGATAACCCTAACGGTGGTGTTTATCTTATTGAATCACCTGAAGACGTAAATAATCTTCAGGTCAATAACCCAGATAACTTATGTTTTGTTACCCAAACCACGCTTTCTGTTGATGACACCTTAGATATCATTAGTGCACTACAACAACGTTTTCCTTCAATTGAAGGACCGCGTAAAGATGATATTTGCTACGCGACACAAAATCGTCAAGATGCCGTGAGAAGTATGTCTGCTGAAGTCGATTTATTGATTGTTGTCGGCTCTAAAAATAGTTCTAATTCAAATCGTTTACGTGAGTTAGCTGAAAAAACCGGTACTCAATCTTATTTAGTTGATACCGCCGCCGATGTTGAAGCTATATGGTTTAATAATGTAAAAAAAGTGGCAGTAACAGCAGGTGCGTCGGCTCCAGAAGTGTTAGTACAGCAAGTTGTTAATGCTATAGCGACGCTTGCACCAAGTGTGATTACTGAAATAGAAGGGCGTAAAGAAGATACTGTTTTTGCCGTACCTGCAGAATTACGCTAAGTAATTAAACTAAAAAGCGCTAAATTATAACCCGCAACCTATTTTAGGGCGCGGGTTTTTTGTACTGAAAGGTAAACCGAGTATTATACTAATCAATCAATGCATCAATAATTAATGGTCAGTATACAATATTGATACTATCTGATTACATTTAAGTCAGCTATGATAAGTTTTGCCTTGTAACCAATATAGAGTTTTTGAGTACTTTCGTCTTACAATACATATCTCAAAGGTAGAGATTATTTTATGTTTATTTTTCTGGAGGGTTGACGCTCATGTCACCAAAAAGGAATGGATTTTCCTTAATTGAAGTAATGGTATCACTGGTTATTCTGGTGATAGGCCTTATTGGTATTTTTAATCTTCATTTAGTTTCCAAAAAAGGCAGTTTTGAATCTTTTCAGCAAACTCAAGCATCATATTATGCTAATGATATTATTAATCGTATGCGCATAAATAGTGGTCAACTAGCGACTTATGCAGGCACCTATACTGGCACAACCATTACATCCGCTAAAGCTTGTGACGTTGCTGTTGGTGTGACGGTTATTTGCACCAATATTGAAACCAGGAACTGGGATTTATACCAGTGGGAACGAGCATTTTTAGGTGAAAACGAAAAATCTTCTGATAATAAAAATGTGGGAGGATTAGATTCACCAACCGCGTGTATTGATATTAATACTACAAATGTAACAGTTGTTATAACTTGGAAAGGTGTACGAGCTTCATCAGACGGAACTGCAGATAAAAGTGATTTTATTAAAGGGTGTGGTTCCAGTAGTGATAGGCGACGTACACTTGTTGTTAATACGGCGATAATAAGATGATGAGAATATTTAAAAGTCAACGAGGAATGTCGTTGGTAGAGCTAATGGTCGCTATGTTAATCAGCCTTTTTTTAACAGCAGGGCTTTTTACTATGTTTAACATGTCTTCCAGTAATGTGACAACCACAAGTCAATTTAATCAACTCCAAGAAAATGGTCGTATTGCTTTAGCTATAATGGAGAGAGACCTTAGTCAATTAGGTTTTTTGGGAGATTTTACTGGTACAAATTTTAATGATATCAATAGTACATTTTCTGCAACCGCTGTTACTGTCGATTGCGTTGGTGCTGGGTTGAATAACGCCAGCTTCCCAGATACGACTCAGACACCTAACTTTCGGCATTTATGGGGATATGAACAAGGCGTAAGTGCAGAAACCATGACTTGTATTACGCCGAATAGTAATACTGATGTAATTCAAATTAAACGTTTTATTGGGCCGCCTGTGACGGCATTAACTGCCACTCGCTATTATGCCGCGGCTTCGTCAGTTGAGGTTGTTTTTTTCAATGGCAGCGATGCAATTCCTGGGGTTATTAATAGCCGATTATGGGAATATCAACATCATGTATATTTTATCCGCGATGATGGTGATATACCTGTATTAAGGCGTCGTACTCTTTCGATAAATAATGGTATGAATAACGAAGAACAACTCGTTGAGGGCATAGAAAATATGCGTATTTTATATGGTTTTGACAGTAACGGCGATGGAACTGCAAATAGCTATATGCCAGTAGAAAATGTGACCACATTAATGTGGGATAATGCACTGTCTCAGCGTTTAGTTTCTTTAAGGTTATTCTTGCTAGTTCGTTCAAATGAAGAAGATGGTAGTTATAAAAATGATACGACTTATACGCTAGGGGATAAGACTATCGGTCCATTAAATGATAATTATCGACGTAAAGTCGTTTCAACCACCATCATGTTAGACAATCAAATATTAATTAATTAATTTATAGGTAGCGTAGGTTATCTGTTAAAAAGTTATTTGTTGTACTTGTATTAAATGCATGATTAAGTTTGCTCTGAAGGTGAGATGATGATCAAATCAACAAAAAATCAGCAAGGCATAGTATTATTTTTTTCATTAATAGTATTAGTGTTAATGACATTGATTGGTGTGGCTTTAGCCGTCAATTCTACACAGTCATTAAGAATGGCTGGTGCTGGTTCTGAGCGCCTAGAGGCTATGGCATTAGCTCAAGGTGAACAAGATAAAACCATTTTGACTTATACTAATAATAGGCTAACGGATATGACGGTCGCTTTTACCACGGTAGATAATGATTTAGGTGTTTCAAATACGTTAACGCCATTAACCATTGTTGATGTTAAATGTCGAAGTCCTAAAGCTAATTCAGACATCTATTGCCGTCGAGTTGAAATATCCAGCTCTGCAACATTTGGACGGAGTGATATGGGCCTCGTCACCGTTGTATCAGGAATAGAACAAGAAGTATTAACAGGGAGTTAGTCATGTTTTTAAAACAATTACTGTCAGTATTATTATTTGCAATCTTGGCTCATTCATCGATTAGCTTCGCAGATGACACAGAATTATATGTATTTGAGTCGACAGCTCGATCTGGCTCTAAGCCCCAGGTGTTAATTATTTTCGATACATCGGGCAGTATGAGTACTAGTTTTAGTACTGATGATCCTTATGAAAGAGGGGAGGAAAATACCAATAATGGTACTTTACTAGGTAATACAAAGCTTTATTTTACCCGTAGTAGTAGCAATATCCCTGAGGCAAGCAGTAACCAATACTTCTTACACAGTGTAAACGGTTGTGATGTCGGCGAGAAATATCTCGAAGATTACGGTATGTTTACTGGTTACCTACGTGAACATAAATATATTGGTGAAAATGGTGTGTGGTCTGAATTGCCGTTAACTGACGGTAGTTCAATCCAACAAGTTGATTGTTATGAAGATATTGCGGATCGCAATTATTACAATAATGGCACAAACTTTTATGGTTTTCCTGTTGATGGTTTAGGCTCTAGCGCTAGTCCTGTTCGTTATACTACTGCAAATAGCTCATCAACAACGGCTGAAATTGATGCTGCTATTGAAAAGGCCAAGTTAACTAATTTAGGTATTGGCCAACCCATAACCTTGTACACAGAAAAATATATTAATTGGTATTACAGCACGAAATCTCAACATCGTTATTCTCGTATGGCAATTGCTAAACGAGTTATTGAAGATACTATTGTCACCACTCCGAGTGTTGATTTTGGCTTGAGTATATTTAACTATAATTATAGATGTTGTGATGGTGGGCGTATAGTATACGGTATAACTACAAATAATGAGACTAACAGAACTAATTTACTCAATACCATTGGTGACTTTAATGCTGATGGTAATACACCTTTGTGTGAAAACTTATATGAAGCCTATCGTTACTTTGCTGGTTTAGGGGTGTATTTTGGTGATGATGATCCAAGTAGGACTCCAAGTCGAGATCAGTCTGTTGAGCACAATGGATCATACATATCACCTTTTGTCGATAAACAATGCCAAGATAAAGCCTACGTTATTTATGTTACAGATGGAGAGCCAACCCAAGATACGGCTGCCGATAATGCAATCTTAAATCTTTCTGGTGTGACAACATCTGATCGACACTCAAGTAGCTATTTACCTGCCCTTGCTGGTTGGTTAAACAAAAATGACGTAAATACCAACCTTGATGGTATCCAAACCGTATCAACCTACACTATTGGTTTTAGTGAAGGAGCTGATGATGCTAAAGACATCCTTACAGAAACAGCCACTCGTGGTGGGGGAGAGTATTATTCAGCCAAAAATGCACAAAAATTACAAGAAGCGTTACAAGATATTTTTTCTAATATCCTAGAAGTTAACTCAAGCTTTACGTCTCCATCTATTGCCAGTAATAACTTTGATAGAACACAAACATTAAACTCTGTTTACTATGCAATGTTTTTACCTAATGAAGGCCCTCGCTGGGTCGGAAACCTTAAAAAGTTTACTGTTACAGGTTCTGGTGATGTTGTAGATAAAAATGGTGATAATGCAATAGGTGATGATGGAAATTTAAAATCATCTGCATGTTCATATTGGACAGATGATTCAGTCTGTAGTGCAACTAGTGGCGGCGGGGACGGTAATAATGTTGAAATCGGTGGTACGTTAACCAAGCTTCAAAATACTTCTAATAGGACGCTATACGGCAACTTTGGTAGTGATGGTTCCTTAAAAGCATTTACTAAATCAAATGCTGCAAGTAGTCCAGGTATTAGTAGTGAAGCATCATTAGCAACCTTTATGGGGGTTGATAAAACCGAATTAACTAAATTATTTGATTGGGCCATCGGTATCGATGTTGACGACGAAGATGAAGATAATTCAACATCTGATACACGTTTAGATATTATGGGTGATCCACTGCATTCAAAACCATTAGCGATAAACTATGGTACAGAAGGCTCACCAGATGTGCGCATATTGCTTGGCACGAATGCTGGTTTTTTGCATATGTTTAAAGATAAAGGGGATAGCGTTGAAGAATCTTGGGCATTTATGCCACAAGAGTTATTGCCTAATTTACGTGAGCTAAGAGCTAACGTGCCAACTGGTGTTCACTCAGTTTATGGTATGGACAGCCCTCCGGTTGCTTATGTTAAACGTAATACATCAGGGGCTATTGAAAAAGCTTGGTTATTCGTTGGTATGCGACGTGGTGGTAAGTCCTATTATGCCCTCAATATCACTAACCCAGATTTACCATCATTTATGTGGAAGGTCGATCCTAGTTCATCTGGAATGAGTGAAATGGGGCAGTCTTGGGCTGAGCCTGTAGTTACGTTAATTCCAGGTGTACCTTCAGGCAATATGTCGGCGGCGAGTGCGACTCCAGTCGTCATTCTTGGAGGGGGCTATAATCCTTCCACTAAAGATGGTTCTGGTATTGGTACCGATGACACTACTGGTCGAAGTGTTTATGTGTTAAATGCTGAAACAGGCGCTTTAGTACATCAATTTGGAACATCCACTGGAACCAACAAAACCACACTACCTAGTATTGTTGATAGTATCCCTAATAGTGTTGCAATTTTAGACGGTAATAACGATGGTCTAACTGACAGAATATATGCTACTGATACCGGTGCTAATATTTGGCGTATGGATATGCCTAGTGCTTCGTCTAATGATTCAACTAATCCTTGGACAGCATTTAAATTTGCTAGTTTAGGGGGAGCGACGCAAGCAACAGACAGACGTTTTTTTGCTGAACCAGCCGTTGCGCAAACCGTGTTTACTAATATTTCCGAGGTTTCTGTCACGGTGTCAGAAACAACAACTACAAGTGTCACTTATCAGAACGTTCCTTATGATGCGGTAACTGTTGGAAGTGGTAATCGTCCGCATCCATTAGATACAACGCGTTCAGATAAATTTTTTGTGCTACAAGACCGTAATGTTATTAGTAAGTCATTCACTGGGGCTACGGGTAAGGAGGTACCAGCAACATTAGAGTTATCAAATCTTTATAATGTATCATCTACTCCTCCGGTTACTGAAGAGCAGAATATTGAATTTGGTAAACAACGGGGTTGGTTTTATAACTTTTCCGCATCAGGAGAGAAAAGTGTATCGGCTTCAACCATTATTGAAGGGCGAGTTTATTTTACCTCTTATGTTCCAGGTGACAATACTTCGACTAATCAATGTTTAGTATCTGGTCAAGGCCGCTTATATGGATTTGATTTACATAAAGGTACCCGCTCTTACACACAAGAGTATTTAGAAATGGGGTCTAGAGTCCCTGATACGCCTCAATTAGTTATTCCCCCTAATGATGAACCTAGTGATCCTGATGATTCCACAAACCAAAATGATGAGAGTTACATGTACTTAATAGGCATTGGTTCAGCTGGTGATAAAATGGAAAAAGTTGATGGTGATGATGATGGCTGTGCGGAAGGTGACAATAAGTGCATTCGTGCAGGACTTGGTGTTAACAGGATTTACTATCATATAGATGAGTAAAAGTGAGTATAACTCGTAATGAAAAATCAGAAAGGATTCACCTTAATTGAAGTGATGATCACCGTTGTGATAGTTGGCATTTTAGCTTCAATTGCATACCCTAGTTATATTCAATTTGTTGCTAAAGGAGCACGTGGTGATGGTTTAGCAGGGGTTATGCGTGTTGCAAATTTGCAAGAGCAATATTATTTGGATCATCGAAGCTTTACTGCTGATATGACAAAGCTTGGTTTGACGGCGGATCCTTGGATTGTTGAGAATACTTATTATAAGGTAGACACAACGTTGAGCGGGGATGATTATACCGTGACCTCGACAGCTATCGGTGTCCAAGCTACTCGCGATGCAACTTGTGCAACGATATCATTAACCTCAACGGGTACTAAATCACCTTCGGAGTGTTGGAAATGAGAATAGCGACAATTTTAATAGCGATGTTATCTGTTTGGGTTAGTTTTGTTGTATTGGCAAAAGAAGATAGAGAGCCAATTGCTTATAAATGTCACATAGAAACACCTAACGGGGCAAATATTGCTTTGTTTGTATGGGATCCTAAGTTGCTCATTAAAGAGCAAAGTGCTTTATTGGCAGATTATGTACCTACTATATCTAATGAACGTCTGTTGGTTAAACGTGTTATTGAATGCATTGCAGAAGATAAACAGTTTAAAGATATTTTTATACGTGAGATGGATGAGCAAAGAACTTATTAATGCTACCCATTTATCGACGAAAAAAGGCTTACTAATGTGAGCCTTTTTTAATTGCAATTTATCGCAGTGGTAACGTTAGATATTCTACCAGAAGCACTTATGCTTATGGCCTCAGATGAACTGCTATCGGTGTCGCCAGGGCAATATCTAAACGTGCCACTATTGCCATTAATAACCATACCATCGGGGGTGAAACTGTATATTGCCAAGTCCGATTTGATGAAGTCGTTACTATTAAATGCATCCACTTTACGTAAAATTATATCAGCAATTCCATCGGTAGTATCCATTGTTCCAAGTGTACCATTATCGATAAAGACACTAAATCCCTGTGTCCAATCTGTTCCACAAGATGTAGTACTTAGAGGACAGACCGATACTCTACCACCGTAACTTACGGCTTGGCTCCTAGCAAATATAAATGATGATTCGATGGTGCTAATTGTACTTTTTGCTCTCATTCCCTCATAAAGAGAATTCATAGATGGTGCCGCAACAGCAATGAGTATCCCTGCTACTACAACTGTTACCATCATCTCTACTAAGGTAAAACCCAATTGTATTTTTTTCATGCGCAAATCCTCTGCTATATAAAGCAGAGTAGCACTAAGCGCAGCATAAATTACAGTGTTTTATTAGCCATTTCTTAATAGGTCTTCTGACTTACTCTATTTCAGATACAGTGATTTTATTCGTGTCTAATTAAAGCTTACATTTTATATTTTTCTTTTTTGACATTCTTGCTCGCCCTGCTTGATTAACAATAACGGCTTTTGAATATTTGCTATCCACTTTTCCAGGACAATAAGTTAATGTTCCATTAGTACCGGATGCTAACCCGTCAGGTTGAAACCTAATCGCGGGCCGATTGTAATCAATGTGGTCATCTTCATGAAAAGAATCTGTCTGTTGAAGCAAATGATCATTACCATCTAATTGATTTTTCTGTCCATGGTCAATAAATACACTTAATCCAATACTCCAGTCTGATGAACACAAATTGTTGGCTAATGGGCAAACGGTCACCCTTGAGCCGTAACTTATTGCCATATTTCTACCCAAAAGGATGGTTTGTTGGATAACTTGAATATTGCTATTGGCTCTGATTTGTTCGTTAAAGTCCTTAAACGACGGTATAGCGATAAGAGAAAGCAATGCGGCAATCATTGTGGTGATAATGACTTCGATAAGATTGAAGCCTTTGATATGAGTATAATGAGGCATACATGTTCATCCTTAAACGTGGTGGGCTGCGTCCTGCAGTAACATTAAAGATAGTACAAAAAAACACCAAAAGCTTAGTTGAGAAATATCTTTTCATAAATAAGTAAAATAGCAGCGACAATTGTCTTCGCTTTCAAGTAAGATATTTGTACAAAATTTGATAGCAATAAACGTCAACGCCGACATATGTTTAACCAACAATTTAGCCGATGACAGGAGTATATAATGAAAAAAGTCGAAGCCATTATTAAACCGTTTAAACTTGATGATGTGCGTGAATCACTTGCTGAAATTGGTATTACGGGTATGACTGTATCTGAAGTAAAAGGTTTTGGACGTCAAAAAGGCCATACTGAACTGTACCGTGGTGCTGAATACATGGTTGATTTTTTACCTAAGGTAAAAATTGAGTTGGTTATTCAAGATGAACTTCTTGAACGTGCGATAGATGTGATAGTGGACATTGCCAGAACAGGAAAGATAGGTGACGGTAAGATTTTTGTTACCAATATTGAACGTGTCATTCGTATTCGTACCGGCGAAGAAAACGAAGAAGCAGTATAAGATTCATAAGGGCCCATAAGGGCCTTTTTTTATATTTGTACGTTCTGTTTTATTGACTTAGTTGTGGATGTTAGTTTACTTCGAGGAATATATGGTGCAACGAATTGTTATCGTGGGTGGTGGGGCAGCTGGGTTAGCGTTGGCTTCTAAATTGGGACGAAAGTTTGGTAAAAATCCATTAATCGATATTAGTTTGATTGATAAGAATACCGTTCACATTTGGAAACCTAAATTGCATGAGGTTGCCGTTGGTGTAATTGACCAATCAATTGAAGGTTTGCAATATCGAGACCACGGATTAAAGAATGGTTATCGCTATATTCGCGGTGCAATTGAACAGTGCGATCCGAGTACTAAACAAATTCAACTTGCTCCAGTGTATAACGATGAAGGTGAGATGATCATTGCTGCGCGTAATATTGAATACGATACTTTGGTTCTCGCATTAGGAGGAGTATCAAATAGCTTTAATACACCCGGTGCAGAAAAACATTGTATTTTCTTAGACAGCCTAGACAGTGCCAATCTTTTTCATCATAAGCTTATGGATGCTCTGTTACAGCTTAATGAAACTCAAGACCAGTTAAGTATCGGTATTGTCGGTGCTGGTGCAACAGGCGTAGAGCTTTCCGCTGAGCTCCATCACGTTATTGAGTCAGTGAGAGAGTATGGCTATCAAAATATTTCTAAAGATCATTTAGACATAAACTTGATTGAAGCATCAACCAAAATCTTGCCACAATTACCCGATCAAGTTAGCTCCAGAGCGCAAACTGTATTGTCAAAGTTAGGCGTAAAATTACATTTGGGTGTGCAGGTTAAAGAAGTGACCAAAGAAGGCTTTGTTACTGCCACGGGTGACACGATTAAAGCCAACATCAAAGTCTGGGCAGCAGGTGTTAAAGGTCCAAAAGTCTTTGAGAGCTTCACTCAACTTCCGATTACGCCACGTAATCAAATCGATGTTGATGAATGTATGCATGTTAAAGGTATAAATGATATTTATGCCTTAGGTGACTGTGCACAATTAATATTACCCTCAGGGAAACCAGTACCGCCACGAGCTCAAGCAGCAGCTCAAATGGCCGATCGCCTTTATGCGAATATCTGTTTAAAAATGAAGCAACAATCTGAAAAGCCTTTTGTTTATAAAGACTATGGTTCATTAGTATCATTGAGTCGTTTTTCTGCCGTTGGTAATCTAATGGGTAACCTCCGCTCGGGAGATTTTTTTGTTGAAGGGCATGTTGCTCGTTTGATGTATATTTCGCTCTATCAGCGTCATTTAGCCAGTTTATATGGCTGGTTTTCCGCCTCTGTATATCGTATTGCGCAAAAATTACTACGCTGGCAACGTCCTAAGCTTAAATTACATTAAATTATAAATTTTTTTAGCTCGTTAATTAATAATCCGTACCGTTAATATAAAGTCCTTTTTGAGCAAGAAATCGCCATTTGGGGCTAATTGATGCAATTTAACTTAAATGTACTTGAATTTAAGATTTAACTTGGTAGTTTCAGTTATTAATTATTTGTTAACGTAGCGTATGACAATGATGTTGTACTTATATAATAGAAGATAATCAGTGCTTCAAGGAGCCAAGATGCCTAACCAAATTACATTATTAGAACAAACCAAACATGGTGATTTAAAACTGATCCCAAGTGATTACTCACACATAGCAGAACAACACATTGTGCCAGTAACATTACATGAAATTAATCGTGCTGCTACTGAGTATCCTATCGTATTTGTAAAAAACAGTGACACTAATGAGTTCCAATCAGTGGCTATGTTAGGCTTAAAGCCAGGTCAGAATTTAAGTGTAAAAGACGGTAAATGGCTAGGTTTGTATATTCCTGCAGTTGTCCGTGATTATCCTCTTGGTTTAATCGTTAACCCCGATGTTAAAGACAAAGTATGGATTGGTATTCGTGAGAATGCTAAAGAAGTGACTAAAACAGAAGGGCAGGCAATGTTTGAAGATGGTAAAGAAACGCCATTTTTAGAAGCGCGTAAGAAAGCCTTAATTAGTCACTATGAACAAGATCAAGCTACACGTGGCATTTTAGGGTATTTAGCTGAAAAAGGATTATTAATAAATCAAATATTAACTGTCGATGTGGCGGGTGAGAAGCGCAATATTAATGGCTTATATCTAATAGATGAAGCTAAATTAAATGAGCTAAGCGATGAAGAATTCATTGAACTTAAAAAGCGTGGTTTACTCGGCCCTATTTATGGTCATTTAGGATCGTTAAACCAAGTTAATCGATTAGCACGTATCGAAGTTCTTGGTAGATAACCACCAAATTTTAAATAAAACGGGCACTCATGGAGTGCCCGTTTTATTTTTAGCTTATTAAATTAAATATGAGTCTAATAAATTTTGGATACAAAAAAACCACTCATTGAGTGGCTTTTTTGTTTTTATGGTGCCGGCACCAAGAGTCGAACTCGGGACCTACTGATTACAAGTCAGTTGCTCTACCAACTGAGCTATGCCGGCTAAATTATGGTGCCCGAACCCGGAATCGAACCAGGGACACGAGGATTTTCAATCCTCTGCTCTACCGACTGAGCTATTCGGGCAACTAACTAAGCGTTAGTTATCTACTTCAGACTAGGTATTAACTTGGTAATCAATGCCTGTCTCGTCTGGAGTGCGCACATAATATAGTGATGGTTTTTATCGTGCAAGTGGTTTTTCAAATGTTTTTACTCATTCGCTTAGTTAATGCACAAATAGGTACTTTTTTATCGGTTTATGGTGTTTTTAACACCAAAAGCAACTTTTAGTCACTAATTGTAATTTAGTGAAATCATCGGAGTTAGGTAACCGATTGAATAAAATAGCAGAATAGTCACTAGGTAGTTGATAATATTGTTTGTTTTTTGCTCGTAGCATCAGTGGCTTTCATTATTGCTTGTGGTCTAGAAGTTCTATTTTTGATAATCAGTTAGAGTTGTTGTGCTGATTAATGGTGAGGGTAAAGGATTATGCAGAAATTAGCGTACAAAAATGACTGGTAAACCACGTTAGCCTTAAAATATTTACTGTCTAAATTGATTTTGGTTTGGCTTTTGTTAACGTTTAATTCAAATAAGTAAAGATGGGTGTTAAGTCATTATAACAATGAACGAACAAACCCTAGATAACACCAAGCCGCTTAGTTAAGCGGCTTGGTTTATAAGTTTAGTCATTAATTATATCAATGCATTATTCATCTTCAGCTGGGGGTACATAGCCTTCGATTTCAACATCTTTACCTTCAAATAAAAAGTGAGTCATTTGCTCTTCAAGAAACTTGCGATCATCAACATTCATCATATTGAGTTTTTTTTCATTAATGAGCATGGTTTGTTTCTTTTGCCATAAGCCCCAAGCTTCTTTACTAATATTATCAAAAATACGCTTACCCAATTCTCCTGGGTATAGCTGAAAATCTAAGCCGTCAGCTGATTTGTTAAGATGTAGACACTGAACTGTGCGAGCCATGATGATTCCTTACTAACGTTAATAACTAATGTGTGACGAAAAGTACGGCTAAATTAGCCAAAATACGTTCTGTGGCGGCTGCCAACCCGACTTTCGCTGGTTGTTCTATGTTATACCAGAGAGCTGAGGTTTGTTCCATGATGCCGCTAGCGAGATCTGGAGATAGTTCAACTAACACAGGTTTAATATCAAGATGAAAGTGACTAAATGTATGTCTAAACCCTGCAAGCCCTTGCTCAGACTCTGTTAAATTATGCAGTGTTAAATAATCATCTAATTCTACTTGTTGTTCAAATTGAGGAAAACACCATAATCCTCCCCATATACCTGCTGGTGGACGTTGAATAAGTTGAACTTTTACTGACTCTTCGCTGTTATCGACTAAAACTAACATAAAAGCCGATTTTTCTGGCGTGACTTTTTTAGGTTTTTTGCCGGGATACAGGCTTTGATTCCCTGTTCTCTGAGCCTCGCAATCAATCGCTACAGGGCAATCTGAACAGTTGGGTTTACTGCGGGTGCAAACACTTGAGCCAATATCCATCATCGCTTGGTTAAACTTTTCAATGTTTTTGCTTGGTGTTAACGAATCGGTTAATTGCCACAATTGTTGTTCAACGTTTTTTTGTCCTGGCCAACCTTCAATAGCACCATGTCGGGCTAATACTCGTTTAACATTACCGTCTAAAATAGGGTGGTGTTGCCCCAGTGATAACGATAATACTGCGCCAGCAGTAGATTTACCTATTCCAGATAATGCGACGACATCATCAAAATGAGTAGGAAACTCGCCGTTAAAGGTATCGCGAATATGTTGGGCTGCTTTGTGTAAGTTGCGTGCTCTGGCGTAATAACCTAAGCCTGTCCACAAATGCAGCACCTCATCTTGATGAGCATTAGCAAGATCGACAACGCTAGGGAAACGAGCCATAAATTTTTCATAGTATGGAATAACCGTCGCAACTTGAGTTTGTTGGAGCATGATCTCCGATACCCAAACACGATATGGTGTTTTATTGATCTGCCAAGGCAGGGATTTACGACCATGTAGGTCATACCAAGCGATAATGCGCTCAGAAAATGGAGTCATATTTTTCATGGTCGCAGTGTATCCATAGCCATTTTATTACACAAGTAACCGCACTACTTTAAATTTATGTTTTGGCTAAATTAGCGTAAACATGTGCAATGAGTTTAGGTATAATGCGCCACTGAACTTTAATAAATGATCTATTACAGATAGCAATTGCGTATTGTGCTGATAAAGCTAGGTATCCTAGCGCTTAAATACATAAATATTTAGATTTAGTACCACAGCACAAGCAAATACGCAGACAATGAGGCAATAATGAGCGACGTTACCACAGCTGAATTTAACGAAGACGGTAAGTACATTCGTAAAATCAGAAGTTTTGTTCTACGCGAAGGTCGATTAACTAAAGGCCAATCTCAGGCTATTGAAGCTTATTGGCCAACAATGGGCCTTGATTACACTCCACAACCGTTGGATTTAGTCCAAGTGTTTGGTCGCGATGCTGATACCGTTTTGGAAATTGGTTTTGGTATGGGCGCATCATTAGTACAAATGGCCCAAGCAGCACCAGAGCAAAACTTTATTGGCATCGAAGTTCATAAGCCTGGTATTGGTTCGTGTCTTGCGGATGCTGGTGAAGCTAACGTTACTAATCTACGAATATATCATCATGATGCAATGGAAGTATTAGAACACAGTATTGCTGATGGCTCTCTTGCGCGAGTGCAATTATTTTTCCCTGATCCATGGCACAAAAAACGTCATCATAAACGCCGGATTGTACAAGCTGAGTTTGTACAGCTCATCCGTCGTAAGCTTAAGATCGGTGGCGTGTTTCACATGGCGACTGATTGGGAAAATTACAGTGAGCATATGTTAGACATAATGAATGCTGCAGAAGGTTATAAAAATCAATCTACAACTGGTACAGTTGTCGAACGTCCAGAGCATCGTCCGCTAACAAAGTTTGAAGCTAGAGGCCACCGACTCGGTCATGGCGTATGGGATATCATGTTTGAGCGTATCGCTTAATCACAACTACACTTTCAACAATTGGAGAATACACCATGGCGCAAAAACGCAGCCGTCGTTTACGTAAAAAATTACGAGTAGATGAGTTTCAAGAACTCGGTTTTGAAATAAACTGGACTTTTGATGAGTCTGTTTCTGAGCAAGATATTGATAATTTGGTTGATCAGTTCCTTATTGAAGTCATCGAACCTCGTGACTTAGGTTTCCACGGTGGTGGACATAAGCAATGGGAAGGCATTATTGCGACCCAAACTATTGGTAAATGTACTGAAGAAGATACAGCTGCAGTTAATGCATTCTGGAAAGACAAGCCAGTATCCGACCTAGAAGTCAGCGAGTTGTTCGATATTTGGTGGGGTTAAGCCAAATTGCCTGAGCAATTATTACTTCAACAAGCGGTCGATAAAGTAAGATCGTTATTGGGTAAAGGCAAGGTTGCAGGATATATTCCTGCTCTTGCCTGTGTTGACCCCAATAAAATTGGCATTGCAGTTACCACCATCGACGGAAACACAATTGGTGCTGGCGATTACCTAGAACCCTTTTCTATTCAAAGTATCTCTAAAGTTTTTAGCCTGACTCAGGCACTTAATTTATATACAGAAGATGAAATTTGGAGTCGTGTGGGTAAAGAACCCTCAGGGCATTCATTTAACTCGCTTGTACAGGTTGAATTAGAACGTGGTAAACCTCGTAACCCTTTTATTAATGCTGGCGCGCTGGTCATTGCCGACTTGTTGCAAGCCCGTTTAGGGGCTCCTAAGCATCGTATGCTTGAGGTGGTACGTCAATTGAGCCAGAACGCGACATTATCCTACGATAAAGTGGTGGCTGATTCTGAGTTCCAGTTCAGCGCACGCAATGCATCTATTGCCTATTTAATGAAGTCATTTGGTAATTTTGACGGCGACGTTAATACCGTGCTTAAAAGTTACTTTCATTATTGTGCCTTAAGAATGAATTGCGCTGATTTGTCCCGTGCGATGTTCTATTTGGCCAATAGGGGTAAAACGCTGGATGGCGACAGCTTAGTTTCTCCGGTACAAACTAGGCAACTCAATGCATTACTAGCGACATCCGGTTTATATGATGGCGCCGGCGAGTTTGCATATCGAGTCGGTATGCCGGGTAAAAGTGGTGTTGGAGGCGGTATTATTGCCGTTATCCCTGGCGATATGTCTATTTGCGTCTGGTCTCCTGAACTCGATATTAATGGTAATTCATTGGCGGGCACAGCAATGCTAGAACACTTAAGCCAACAGTTAGGCCGTTCAATTTTTTAGTTTATATAAGGCTTGCTAATCTTTCGCGATTTAGCTTGTTCGATAGCATAAAAGATACTTTTTGTGTATTAATCTCGTAGCGCAAGATGTGATGGGTCTTCATTCTATGACCATGCTTGTAGTCATGCCCTTATTAATATAATTAGCAGCCATTGGACTGGCCCCTTCGAGCCAATGGTTGTTTTTTACTGGGTTTTTGGTTACTTATTTAGAACAACTACACGCCGTAAACTCCAACTTGTCTAACAAAAATACAAACAGCAGCAAGATTCACCTTGAAGCTCAATTTGTCTAGATAGATTAATTATTATTGAGATTGGTAAAATAGACTACTTATTGGTTTATTTTACGAATACACTTCCGCTATTATTTATTCATCAGCTTATATATTGCCTTGCCTCACTATTAATTCGTTTTAATTCATTTGGTTATAGTTATTGGCATAACTTGTGCTTTGTAACACTCATATTACTTAATTATTGATATTCGTATAGCAAAAGGATTTTTATCATGACCAAGCAAAAATTGATTTGTGGTTTAGCATTAACCAGCATGCTGTTTACCGCGGGAACGCTGACCCCAGCCATGGCAAAAATGTCAATTAATGATGAAAAGTGCAATGTTACATTGAACTATGACGTTACCGTTGAACCAACAAACTTACAGATTAGCGATAACGGAACTGAGAAATATCGCGTTGAATTGGGTCAGTTGTATGTCGATGGTAAAAAGGTCACATTAAATGATAAACAACAGTTGTTATTAACTCAGTATTCTGACGAACTGTCTCGCCAATTACCTGACGTAATTGATTTGGTGGCAGATGTGGTTTCTATGGCATCTCAAGCCGTTAATATGGCGTTAACACCCATATTTGGTGATGCTACAGGTAGCCAAATTGATAAGTTAACCAGCGGCATTCAAAAACGCATCGATACTATGGCTTATCAGCAAGGTGATAAATTTTATTTAGGTTCAACAGATTCTTCAATTGAACATGCATTTAATGAAGAGTTTGAGCAAGAAATAGAACAAATGGTGACGAGCTCAATGGGTTCATTAATGATGACATTAGGCAGTCAGATCATGTCTTCTGAAGGAGGTTCATTTGAAGAGAAAATGAATGCGTTTTCAGTAAAAATGGACAATGTCGGTAAAGATATCGAGCAACAACTAGAGTCACAATCACAAGGGCTGGAGCTACGTGCTAATAAGATTTGTGATAATTTTGAAGGATTACTAGTGTTAGAGAACCAAGTGCGTCAAGCCATCCCTGAACTTGCTCCTTACACCTTAGCTAAGCTAGGCGATTTAAAAGAGTAAGTGTATTTGTTGTGTAAAACCGTCCTTCCTGGACACCCACCTTTCCCCAGTGCTTTTTTAAAGACACTGGGGCTTTTTTTTAGACTTAATTTAGCCATTTTGCCGCTATAGCTAGTGTAGCTTTGTTCTGATAAAAAAATTGTCTATCATAAATATAGAACCATATAGGCTTTATTTGTTATACTCATAAAAACTATAACAATATTACTCCCTACTTTAGATGTGGTTATATTTCGGAATAGTCATTTGTTTGCACTAGTTTGTAAGATTGGTTGGTTTTGGTGTTTATTTCGCTTCAATCATCACAATCACTGAATGCTGATATTGATACTGATGTTTAGCAAGGTATAGTTATTAGCAGTGACAAACAGATATCTGAAATTTTTATTAATGTCGTAACCAGCTTAAGGCGACTTTCATGTTAGAACTGTTAGAACCTATCGCAATTTTTACCCATGTTGCTCGTGCCGGAAGTTTTAGTGCTGCAGCCAGACGTCTTGGCATTTCTAAATCTAAAGTGAGTACTCAAGTTGCAGATCTTGAACATAAACTTGGTGTTCAACTTATTCAACGTACTACTCGGAGTTTAAGTCTTACTGAAGCCGGTAATTTATTGTACTTGCAAGGTGAAGAATTACTTCGAGATGCAGAACAAGCAGTATCGAGTGTTCACAACTTAAATGATGCTACCCGTGGTGTGTTAAAAGTCGGGATCTCGCAATCCTTTGGCACTATGCATATCATTCCCGCTTTACCGGCGTTTATGGCAAGACATCCAGATCTTGAACTACAAGTCAGTTTGCTTGATCACAAAGTCGATGTTGTTAGCGAAGGCTTAGATTTGTTGTTAACCATGTCAGAGCAATTGCCGCTTGGTATGGTGGCAAGACCGTTAATGAAATGCAATTTCTTACTAGTGGCATCGCCGGGTTATATTGCCCAACATGGTAACATTAGCCGCCCAGAGCAATTAGTTGAACACAATTGTTTGGTGTATCAAGGCGAGTGGCATGAGCACAGTATGTGGCAATTTAAGAAGGGTGAAGACTATTGCGAAATTGGTGTTTCAGGTAATTTCCGTGTCGATAATGCACCAGCGTTAAAATCGGCTGCTGTGAGCGGTTTAGGCATTGTATATTTAGCCAGTTATTTACTGGAAGATGAAATTGCCCAAGGGACATTGGTGCCAATGTTGCCCGATTGGCAGTTGACTCATAATCTTCCATTACAAGCCGTGTATCCTCGCCGCAAACATTTGGCTCCCAAAGTCAGTGCGTTTATTGATTTCATTAAAACGCATATTGGTAGCCCCCCATATTGGGATGCAAAGTTCGAGCATTTGTATAAGCTTCGTAAGTAAAAGTGAAAACATTGTTCTTATTTTGAGATAAAGCCACGGCCTAGGTTGTGGCTTTATTTTTAATTAATTTAAATCAAAGTCTTACCCTGCTTAGGTATCGGTTAGGTGTAACGGTATTAATCAGCAGTTAGTGATTTATATTTGTTAAATAGTTGAAGTTTGTTCTGATATCAATACAATAGTTAGGAGTTGATTCAAAATGATTTGACCATACGTTTGTTTGAGAAATGACCCCTTTTTAGACAAGCGTACAAATCTGCAAGGTAGCAATTTTTGGATCCGAGTTGGCTATGGTTTTCGAACTAAAATAATGCCAACCTTAAAACCATCACCCTAGTTTATTTGGTTTACCCCAGACTTTGTTCTGGGGTAATTTTTTTGTGGGAATTGATAAAATAAAACGGCAACCTAAGGTTGCCGTTTTACGTTAATGCAGATGCTAGCTTACATCGACTGGACTTGTTTAATCCACTTGTTTACTTGTTCTTCAAGAACATCTAATGGCAATGGACCATTTTTAAGGATTATGGTGTGAAACTCGCGAATATCAAACTTGGCTCCTAACGTCTCCTTAGCCTGTTCACGTAGCTGAAGTATTTTAATCATTCCTACTTTATACGCTGTTGCTTGTGATGGCATAACAATATGACGTTCGACCATTTTTATCGCATCAGACTCAGCGTTAGGAGTATTCTCAACGTAATAAGCGATTGCTTGTTCTCGTGTCCACTTTTTAGCATGTATTCCGGTATCAACCACTAAACGGCATGCGCGCCATAGTTCCATTGATAAACGGCCAAAGTCAGAGTAAGGATCGGCATACATGCCCATTTCTTTAGGGAAATATTCTGAGTAAAGTCCCCAACCTTCAATATACGCAGTATAACCGCCAAATTTACGGAATTTAGGGATGCCTTGTAGCTCTTGCGCAATGGCAATTTGCATGTGATGCCCAGGGATCCCCTCATGGTAAGCCAGCGCTTCCATTTGATACTTTGGCATTGCGTCCATTTTATACAAATTAGCATAATAGGTTCCCGGACGAGAGCCATCTGGTGCTGGTTGGTCGTAAAATGCTTTACCTGCTGACTTTTCTCTAAAAGCTTCTACTTTTCGTACCACTAATGCTGCTTTAGGCTTAATAGTAAACACTTCGTCTAAACGCGACTCCATGGTATCAATCAGCAATTTTGCTTGGGCGAGATATGCCGTTTTACCTTCAATGGTGTCAGGATAGTAAAACTGTTTGTCATCACGCATGAAGACAAAAAACTCTTGTAAGGTGCCAGTAAAATGTACCTTTTTCATAATGACCCGCATTTCATCATGAATACGGTTAACTTCAGATAGACCCAGTTTATGGATAGTCTCTGCGGTCATGTCTGTGGTGGTGGTGCGGGCGAGGGCATTATTGTAAAACGCTTCCCCGTCAGGTAGTTTCCATGCACCATCTTTCGTATCTGCACGCGCTTCAAGTGATTTTGCATAGGTGATTAATTGCTCATAAGCTGGCTTTACCTTAGTAAGCAGAGCTTGTTTCACTTCAGCTAATAAGGCTTGTTTGTTGTCATCACTTATATCAAGTTTTGTTATTTTACGTGTGGCATCAGCCCATAACGCGCTGTCTTTACCCGTATCTGAAAATGGCGCCCCGGAGATAATGTTTTGACTGTCAGAAATCACATAGGCAAATACAAATTTGGGCGCGATGATATGTTTTTTAGCACGAATTTCTAACGAAGTTTCTAATTGCGACATTAGTGCCGGTATTGCATTTAAGCGGCTGATATAGGCTTTTGCATCACTTTCATCGGTAACTTGATGTTGATTAATCAGAAATGAGGCTACTCTTGAATGGACACCGTACATTTGGTTAATCGGATAAGTATGATAACGCCATTTATCATCGCTAATACTGTGCTCCAATCCAGCCTTTAATAATTCAAAACTGAGGGCGGCTTGTTCATTCAACTTGGTGACATCAAGGAGAGTGAGTCTTGTTAGTTGATCTTTACTGCGGGCTAAATCGGCATCGGCAGCGGCATCGGATAAATCATTCCATTTGCCATAGTCTTGTTTGATACCAAGATAAGTTTGGTTAACTGGATTAGCCATCACATTTTCCATAAAAATGGCTTCAAACAATGCATTGGCTTTTTCTGACTCAGTTTGTTGGCTGACAGCTGTTGTACTTTCTTGTGGGTTCAACTGCGGTAAATTATTCAAATTTGCAGTGGCTGACGTGCTTAATAAGCTTGATAACGCCAAAGCAACGAGAGTTGTTTTTGTGTTTATAGACATTAATTTTTCCCAAAGTACTTAGGGTCTGCTGACCTTTCGATTGTGAAAGATAAACCCTCAGCTGATTATATGGTTATATCCTAATCAAGCTTTGCCTAAAAGTGTGAATATAAATGTTAGAAAGTGTGTTTTAAAAGTTACTTGGATGTGGTTTTTTTGAGATTTTTTATGAAGTTAATTCGCAGATATCTGTTTATCAAAATACCTGCGGATCATATTGTGCTATTCAATCAGTTAATCTCAATTTGGGCATGATGAGGGATATAATACCAATCCTTATTAGAATATGATCTATTTTAGGCTGCGTCACTAGGCCCAGTACAATGAAAATGACTGCAGGTGTTCTTCTACATCAAAGTAATTTGAAACAGTAATGGGGGTTGTGACACAACCCCGAAGGGCGAATTTATCAGCGTGGTCTTCTTTGTTAGCCTTTCTTAACGTAGAACGACTATGTCTTCAAAAGGCTGCCTCGAATACCTCACTGATAATTTTCGCTAAAAGAGCAAATTCTAATGCGGATTGGTATAAGCCAAATCTGAATGTTTGAGCTACTTATCCCTTATCCCCAGTTCTACGCAACAGCGAAGACTTAAATAAATTGAGACAAGAGATCATTTACAAACATGTGGCCTTTAGGTGTTAATTGCCAATGTGTCGTGGTTTCTGTTAATAACCCCCGTTCAATTGATTTTTGCATTCCCAATTTTACGACCTCTGCAGATTGGCCTGTACGTTGCTCAAATTCTGTTTTAGGGATTGGCGTCATTAATCTAAGACGGTTCATTAAATATTCTAATGGGCGATCTTCTTCAATGACATCAGTTGTTTCAAAAGTGTATTTATCTGCAGCGAGATATCCCTTAGGGTGCTTTATTTTTACGGTACGGACAATTCTATTTGAGTCGGGCAGGGTGATTTTTCCGTGCGCACCGCAACCTATGCCGAGGTAATCGCCAAATTGCCAATAATTTAAATTATGACGACATTGGTACCCTGGTTTGGCATAGGCCGATATTTCGTATTGCTCGTAACCTAATGCTGCTAAGCGCTGCTGACCTTGCTCGTAAATTTGCCACAGATTTTCATCGTCTGGTAATTGTGGCGGCTTTGAATGGAACAAGGTATTGGGTTCAATGGTGAGTTGATACCAAGAAAGGTGCGGCGGAGCTAAGGCTGTTGCTGTATCGATATCATGCATTGCTTCGTCAAAACTTTGGTTGGGTAAACCGTGCATTAAGTCGAGATTAAAACTTAAATAATCAGCTTGCTTGGCTTTTTGAGCGGCTATTTTAGCTTCATCCTCGTTGTGGATACGCCCAAGCAGATTAAGTTTTTCTTTGGAAAAGCTTTGCACTCCAATCGATAACCGAGTGACACCCGCACCACGGTAAGAGCTAAAGTCGTCATGTTCTAATGTACCAGGATTGGCTTCCATGGTGATTTCAATATTATCTTCAAAAGGGATTAAGGCTTGCGCGCCTTCAAGCAGGCGCTGAATTTGGCTGGCATCAAATAACGATGGCGTACCACCGCCGATAAAGATGGTATGCACCTTTCTGCCTTGAACATAAGCCAAGTCTTGTTTTAAATCGTCCAATAGCGCATCAACATATTGTTGCTGAGGTAACTCACCATTTTGACCGTGGGAGTTAAAATCACAATAAGGACATTTTTGTACGCACCAAGGAATATGGATATACAAACTAAGCGGTGGTAATTGCAATGTCATTTATTGATGATCATCCGTTGTGTTATTTAGTGTATTAGTCGATGAGATAATCCCTTGTGCTTTCATTGCACTCACTAGCAGTTCAAGTGCTTTACCTCTATGACTATGGGCATTTTTTTGATCACGCGTTAATTCTGCTGCAGAGCAATCAAAACCTTGCGGGATAAATACTGGATCATAGCCATGGCCTTGCTCACCTTGTGGAGCATGATTTATTGTTCCTTCCCACGAGGCTTGGCAAATGATTGGCGTAGGATCTTTTGCATGACGCATGTACACAAGTACACATTGGAAACGGGCAGTGCGCAGCGTTTCACCTTGTAATGCCTCGAGTAACTTGAGGTAATTGCTGGTTTCAGTCGCATTTTCACCAGAGTAACGGGCAGAATATATCCCTGGTTGACCTTGTAGTGCATCAACTTCAATACCAGAGTCATCTGCAATAGCCGCTTTACCGGTTATTTCAGCTGCGTGACGAGCCTTAATGATGGCATTTTCAACAAACGTCGTGCCTGTCTCTGCAACTTCTGTCACATTAAATTGATTCTGTGGTAATACTTCAATATTAAATGCTGTCAGCATTTGATCAAATTCGGCAAGTTTGCCTTTGTTGCCACTGGCAAGAACAATTTGTTGTTTGACGAGAGTCTGCATAAGTCTTTTTGAAATGAGGATAAATTTGCCGTCATTATACCCTAACTACCCCGCGATAGGCTACGGGGGGGGAGCTAGGCCGCTACGCGGATAGTGCGCTTTGCTTCTAGGACGGACTACGTCCTGCTAGGGACAGCTTCGCTGCTAAGATTGAGTCGCTGGGCGACGGCGACTAGGCTGTTGGCTTGCCATTGCTCGATATCGCTTGTCATCGAGATGTTAGGCCTTAATCTACATAAAACTTATGCTTGAATTTCAAAGATGTATTTAATTGATTACCGTTTTTAATCGCAATCGTAAAGTTAACGTCTTGATCATCACGATAAGGTATTTCTGCAATGTAATAGATCGATTTCCCTTCACGGATCTCTTTAAAATCTAGGTTTATACGGGCATCAAGTAAGTTATTGGCGATACCCGAAATTTCAACCGGAACAGCAGGGTGTCCTTCTAGATTGGTATTTAACACAGTGATATTAACTAATCCCTTGTAACGGCTTCGCACTATCCCATATTTTTTGGCTATTTCGGGGGTAATAAAAGTGCTATTAAGTGCCATATAATGAATATCAAAATTACCGACTTGGTGCTTTTGCTCTGCATTAGCGAAACCAATATGGGTTACTGTGATAAGGCATAACAACAGTATTTGTAGAACTGAGCGAGATAATCGCAATGATTGAAACATAATCTAGTCCTTAGCGGGCATTAGCAAAAATGCTGGTGTAAATTAATCGCTTGTAGTTGAGTCGGCTATAGTTGTAGTGAGTCAGTTATAAAAGTGCGGCTATTTCCGCGGGAATTATTTTTGGATGGCATATTTTAATTTGCTTATGCCGACCTTGTTCACCCTTGAGAATATGTACCTGACTTTTAGGGACTTTACAGGCTTTTGCAAGGTACTTAGATAAATAAGCATTTGCCTTGCCGTCAATAGGTGGTGCTGTGATGGCTATTTTTAATTCGTCACCGTGCAAGCCGATAATTTGATCGCGGCTTGCTTTAGGTTGCACATAGACAAAAAGCAGCAAGTCACCTTGCTGCTCATCGTTGATATAGCTTACCGCACTCATTATTTAATGACGTCCGTTAACTAAATAAATGACCAGAATGGAATGTATTGTGCGCACAGCATATTAATGAAGTTCATCGCAATAAATACCACTAACACCGATAAATCTAACCCACCTATTGCAGGTATTATTCTGCGTACAGGGGCTAAAATAGGTTCAGTTAATTGGGTCATTACCATGACTATTGGGTTATAACCTTGGTTGAACCAACTTAATACCGCGCGAATAAGTAGCATCCAAAAAAGTAATACACCAGCTTGTTTTACCACCGAGACAAGCGAGAATAATAACAAGGTAACAATATCAACTGCGGCACCTGCCATGAAAGTAAGCACTAACATTTTGACTAATACTACCAGTAATGCCAGTAATATTGATGAAGTATCAATACGTCCTACAGAGGGTAATATTCGACGCATTGGTGCGATAATCGGTTGTGTCGCTTTAACAACAAATTGACTAAATGGATTGTAAAAATCCGCTCTTGCAAGTTGTAACCAAAAACGAATAATGACGATCATTAGATATAAGTCAAACAGGGTGCTAACTAAAAAACTCATTGCATTCATGTATATTGCCTTACTGTAGGTAATTTAGGGCCTAAAATCAGTGCTCAAATTAGCTGAGTTCATATTTAACAGAGCCGCTCAACGAGCAGTCAGTATTACAACGATAACTCATATTTTGTTTGTTCAAGCTTTAGCTAAGCTATTTTACACCAAAGACGTTAATCTTAAGTTAAATAATCATTCATCAGATAATGTTAAAAAGTTTTAGCCATTTCTTGGGCTCTAGCAACACAGTTTGTCATCGCTTTATCCACCAATTCAACTAAACCGCCTTGTTGGAATGTTTCAACCGCTCTAGCGGTGGTACCGCCTTTTGACATTACATTCTGACGTAATTCTGTTACCGATAATTGCTGGTTTTGGATCACCATCTGTGAGGCGCCCAAAGCGGCTTGTTCTGCCAGCAGTCTTGCTTTGTCTTCTGGCATACCCATTTTGACCCCAGAAGCGATCATTGACTCGATAAATAAGAAGAAATATGCAGGAGAACTACCAGCAAGTGCAATAACTTGATCTAATTCAGATTCTTTATCAACCCAAACCACCTTGCCACCACTTTGCATTAATGTTTCGCAAATGGCTTTATGTTCGGCAGAAATACTGTCATCGGCATAAATGCCTGTCATACCATAACCAATTTGGGTCGGGGTATTAGGCATAGTGCGAATAAGTTTAATAGGCTGTTTAAAATAAACTTGATAACGAGACGCCGGAATACCTGCAGCGATAGTGATGATTAACTTATTGGTGAGGTCCAGTGAGCTTAAGTCTTCACAAACGGATGCCATTAATTGAGGTTTTACGCTTAATACGATCACATCAGCAGCTTGCGCTGCCGCGTGGTTATCATGAGACACCTGAATAGCAAAATCTTGCTGCAACGCATCCAATTTACCTTGGCTTGGATTAGTTGCATGAATAAGCTCACTAGGATAGCCATGTTTAACTAAGCCACTAATAATGCTACGAGTCATATTACCCGCACCGATAAAACATACTTTTGCTTGAGTCATTAAGTCTGTATCCAATAAATAAGTGAATTTATGTTCAATTAATGTGTATGTTACCTAATTCAACCCTAGGACGCCATGCTTCTAGGTTCAAGGAACTCGCATGCTCGCCAGATGGCGGACTAGGTCCTG